>VHBA01000013.1 GCA_016872175.1 Sphingomonadales bacterium
AATTGCCTTTGAAATTGTAACGCTCGAAGAAAATATGGTTGAGGATTTTTATTTTGTCATGGGGATTGGAGGCGTTGTACAGCGACATCCAGGCATCCAGACGCATTTTCTCCACAAAGTTTACCACCAGCGATTCATCCAGCCCTGGGTAATGGATTTTACTTGCCAGCAGGTATGCCTGCAGCAGGGATTTGTCATCCGATTTTAGCCATGCATCAAAACCGGCCGACAGTTCTTTGTTCTGAATATCGCGGATAATTTGTTCGATGCGTCCGGCTCGGACAGGATCCTGATTGGTAAGCCAGTATTGCTCCAGTACTGGTATAATTGGCGCACCTTCGGACAGCAGGCGACCGGCTACGGTGCCTACCACCTGCTCATCGGTATCGTCGAGCAGGTATAACATGGCTTTCAGTTCGGATTCCGAAATCATGCGGGTGAATAATCAAATATAGGGAATTTTGGGGAGAAATGCAAATGGGGTTATGTCCGGTAGGTCTCACTCCGCTGCGCTCCGTAAAGACCAACCGGCGGAAAAACATTAGCGGAGCGCCGCAGGTGTGGTCCAGCGGTTAGATTTGACAACTTTTGGAAAGTTGTCAAATCTGACCACTACAAAGAGCCACAACCAATCTTTACTTTTAACGGCGGGCGGCGGGCTTTTTATCCGGTGCGGTTTTCACCAGATCCATTACCTCTTCATAGGTAAGGTCTTCGGGTTTTTTGCCCGATGGAATTTTTACATTCTTTTTGCCGTGGCTGATATAAGGACCGTATTGTCCCTTAACAATTTGCAAGGTTTTATCCTGGTCAAATGTTTTTATAATTTTGGCCTTCTCCCCTTCTTTCTTGGCTTCAATGAGCGGTATGGCCTCTTCCAGTGTAAATGCAGCTGGGTTGCTTCCATTGGGCAAACTAACAAACAATTCACCAAATTTGATATAGGGCCCGAAACGACCTTTGTTTATGGATAATTTTTGACCATCATACTCCCCTATTTCCATGGGGAACTGAGGCTCATTGGCCAGGTTTTGAAGAAATACTTCCGCATCTTCCGCTGAAAAGGCAATCAGGTCCTCGCCTTTGGGCAGACTATGAAATTTTTCACCAACCTTCAGGTAAGGCCCGTAGCGGCCCACAGCCACAGTAACTTCAGTTCCGTTTGAAAGCATCAATTTCTTGGGCAATTCAAACAATTTCAGTGCATCTTCCAGAGATACATTTTCCATGGTCATTCCATGGGGAATGCTAGCAAAGCGCTGGGGCTGCCCATCGTCGCGGTTACCTATTTGTACCATCGGACCATATTGCCCCAGACGTACCAGTACAGTTCTTCCGGATTGCGGATCCTGCCCCAGAATTCGTTCGCCGGTAACGCGGACTGCTGTTTCAACTGTACGCTGAATATTTGCTGCAAAAGGATCGTAAAAGGTCTGCAGCATATCCTGCCAACCCATATTGCCTTCTGCAATTTCGTCAAATTCTTTTTCAACAGAAGCCGTAAAGCCATAATCCATGATCTGATCAAAATGTTGCAACAGAAAATCGGTAACGAGCATTCCCATATCGGTAGGAAACAGTTTTTTCTTTTCTGCCCCGAAATTTTCAGATTTTACTTCCCGTTTGATACCGCTTTTGTTCATCAGCACAGAAATAAAGTTGCGGGTTTTACCATCGCGGGATTCGGAGGTAACATAGCCTCGTTTTTGTATGGTGCTGATGGTGGGTGCGTAAGTTGACGGACGACCAATACCCAGTTCTTCCAGTTTCTTTACCAGTGCGGCTTCCGAGTATCTGGCAGCCGGACGACTGAATCGCTCTTCTGCTTTAATTTCGGTATAATTCAGGCTGTCGTTGATGTTCACACGGGGCAGCACACCTTCTTCATCCTTTTCACCGTCATCATCGTTGCTTTCGATGTAAAGCCGCAGAAAACCATCAAATTTGATCACTTCACCTTCAGCTACAAAAATTTCACCGTTGGCTGAATTTCCAATGCTGATGGTGGTTTTCTCCAGGTCGGCGGTTTTCATTTGAGAAGCCACAGCCCTTTTCCAGATAAGGTCGTATAGTTTTTTCTGCTGAGGATCATCACCGGCAGCAGTTTTGTCAAAATAGGTGGGGCGTATGGCTTCGTGAGCTTCCTGGGCACTTTCGTTTTTGTTGCTGAACTTGCGTGTCTGGCTGTATTCAGGACCGAACATGGCCGTAATCTGGTCTTTGGCAGCACCCACGGCCAACTGACTCAGGTTTACCGAATCGGTACGCATGTAGGTAATGTGACCATTTTCGTATAGGCGCTGCGCCAGCGACATGGTTTTGGATACATCATACCCCAATTTGCGGGAAGCTTCCTGTTGTAATGTGCTCGTAGTGAAAGGCGGAGCCGGATTTCTGTGCGTGGGTTTAACTTCGGTATTCAGGACCTTGAAATCGGCAGGCTGCACCTGATTAAGAAACGCCACCGCTTCATTTTCAGTTTTGAATTTGCGGCTCAATTCCGCCTTTAGGGTTTTGCCTTCCTTGGTAGTAAATAGTGCGGTAACCTTAAATTCCGAATGGCTCTCAAAAGCATTGATTTCTCTTTCGCGTTCCACAATAAGGCGAACGGCCACGGACTGAACGCGTCCGGCAGACAAGCCCCTGCTAACCCTGCGCCAAAGAATGGGCGACAGTTCAAAACCTACCAAACGGTCCAGCACACGGCGTGCTTGCTGCGCATCTACCAGGTATTTATCTATTTTCCGCGGGTTTTCTACTGCCTTTAATATGGCCGGCTTGGTTATTTCATTAAAAACAATGCGTTTGGTGCTTTCATCTTTCAGTCCAAGTGTTTCAAACAAGTGCCAGCTAATGGCTTCTCCCTCACGGTCTTCGTCCGTTGCGAGCCACACCACTTCGGCCTCCTGGGCCATTTTTTTCAGTTTTTTTACCAGTTCTTTTTTGTCTGAATCAATCTCGTATTTGGGTTTGAAACCATTTTTGATGTCTATGGCATTATCTCCGCGGCTTAGGTCGCGGATATGACCCATGCTAGATGTAACAGTGTACCCGGCACCCAGGTACTTTCCAATGGTTTTGGCTTTCGCCGGTGACTCAACAATTACGAGGTTCTTCATCTTTAAAAAAATAACGGTTTAACAAAAAATTTAGGGCGCAAAGGTAATGGGTTTGGTAATGAACCCGTTCCTTGTTTGGATGCGAACCAGATAAATTGTACCGTTATCCACAGCGAGATTACCTAAGGTAATTAATGACTTACCCACAGGCATATATTTTTTACTTATGGTTTGAATTACCCTTCCCTGCACATCGCAGATATCGATATTAACCGGCATGCCCACCGTGAGGTTTAGTTCCAATGTGGCGCTTTCCCGAGCAGGATTGGGGTAAATAGCGGCTTTCACTTCGTCGGTCTCAACGGTATGCGTTCCTGTATACCACTGGCTTACGTTAATATCATCCAGCCAAACGGAATTACCTGCATTGCTGATAACATCAAAACGGAAAATGGCATTTTTGACGGTATCCAGTCGGTTTATGGAAGACAGTGATGGAAGTGAGAGAAGCTTCCATTGGCTTTTGCTTACCGGAACAAACCCGGGTTTAGATGTTCCGCCGGAGTAGGCAAGTCCGGTGCCGGAGCGTTCTAGAAGTTGGTTAAATGAATTACCACAATCAGTAGATACGTATAGTCTTAAAACTTCTGTTGCTGTTGCATCTGCCGTTGGTAATGCATATGCCGCATAGAAAGAAAGACGTGCTGGCAGGCCGAGTTTGCCCAGCTTACTAAGATCATAAGGAGGTGTGCGGAAACTAAATACTGTTCCGGCAGCTACCGATGATGTAATTTTTGCCTGATAACTTTTACTGCCGGTGTAGGCAACCGTATCCGCCACAGCCCATCTGGCGCCAACAGGCGAAAGGTGTAAGTAGCCTCTTGAAACAGGATCACTTTCAAATTTTTCTTCTGCGTTGGGGTAAAGGGCGGCATCAGGACCAATTACTTCAATGTAATCAGTTACGGATGAGGTGTTGCTTCCTTTTGCATTCTGAACCGTGAGAGAAACGGGATATTTACCGGCTGTTTGGTAAACTACTACAGGCGACTCAGCTGTTGATGAGGGTGATGAAGAACCGGTTAGTGTCCAGCTGCGGGCGGTTACAGTTGCTTTGCAGCTAACATCATAAAAAGTAACGGGCTCTCCCGCACATACGACACGGTTTGAAGAAGAGAACGCCGCTGTGGGCGGTGTAGCTGAGTTTGGTGTAATACCCGTTGCCAGCAGATTGGCTGCAGAAACATTGCTTGATCGTGGAGCTTTTACCAGATAGCTGTGCATGATAGCTTTTTGCTGCAGGGTAAACATTGCCATGCAGTTTCCATCACTGTAATCCATATAATTTTCCCACTGGTCGGGAAGGTTTGGGTTGTCGGTTGCGCAGCTGTTGCCATTGGCCGGGCAGTTGGCATTGGTGAATGTTGAAGCCACAGGCGGAGTATCATCGCAGTTGTCCTGAGAATTACAGCCGCCTTGAAATGTATGAAACAGTCCGAGCCAGTGCCCAATCTCATGGGTCAGCGTTCTGCCGCTATCGCCGGGCACAGCCGTACCAATGGTTCCAACTCGATCGTTTCGTACTACTATACCGTCAACAAGGGCAGAGGTTGCAAATGGAAAGACGGCATAACCAAGGGTAATACCCTGACCCGAAGAGCCAATGCTGGTTACCACCCAGATATTCAGGTATTTGGTGTAATCCCAGCGCACCAGCGATTTTACTTTGGCATTTGCCTGATCTACTTCTACACCGAATGGGCTGTAGACGCGGTTAATTCCATCGGTACATTTACCTGCAGGATCAATATTCGCCAATTTAAAATCTATTTGGCAGTCTGCGGCGACAGCGGTAAACTGACTTCGAATTTTACTACGGTTGGGATTCAAAAAATTGAAGTCCTGGTTTAAAATTCTTACCTGATCCAGTATTTGTTCACGGCTGATATTTTCGGGACCGTTGGTATGAATAACATGAAAAACCACGGGGATGGTGTATTTGGCGGCTCTGCGTGTTGGGTTTTTAGCAGCGGCACGCGCCTCCTGTGAGTGCGCCTCGCGTTTTACCGCAAGTGAAGGATCATCCTTAAGCATCTGCTGATACAGAAGCTCAGTTCCGCATGAATGCTCATGATGAAACTGGGCGGAAATTTTGATGGAAAAGACACTCAACAGTGTCAATACAGTAGTAATTCTCTTCATGTTTGGCTGCAAAAATAACCTTTTTGCTACAGCATGGTTTTGAAATTTTGCATGGATGACATTTATATGACCTCAATCTCCAAGGGGAAAGAATGCATCGGGATGATAATAAAGGTGGCGGCTGAAAGAGGTTAGCACAATAGAAATCACATCAAACCTAAGGGGACCATCGTGTGGAAATTTCCTTAGATAACGCTGAGCTGCAAGGATAAGTTTCTTTTGTTTACCGGCATTCACCATATCCTCAGGGTGCATATTACCTGACTTGTCATATCTGGATTTAACCTCAATAAATATAATTCTATTGCCGTCTTTGGCAATAATGTCAATCTCGAGATGTCCTGTTCTCCAGTTTCTGTGTAGCACCTCAAAACCTTTGTACAATAAAAATTCTGCCGCTTGGCTTTCTCCGTTTTCACCAGTTTGTTGTGAAGAACCCATACAAACAAATATACAATATTTTCTACAAAAAAGCAAGGGGTGAAATTTCGTAATTTTGCAGCTATGCAAACATGCAATCTGCTGAATCTGGGTACGATGGACTACAAGCAAGCCTGGGACATGCAGCTGGCATTATTTCAGGAAAAGATAGAATTGAAAGCCGCCGGTGGAAACCCCAACCATGATTTAATTTTCGTTGAACATCCGCATGTGTATACGTTTGGTAAAAGCGCAGAGAGAAAAAACCTGCTGGCAGACAGTGAAACCCTTACCCGTATTGGTGCCGGGGTTTATGATATAGAACGCGGCGGAGACATTACCTACCATGGTCCCGGTCAGCTTGTGGCTTACCCGATTTTTGATCTGGAGCAACTGGGCATTGGGGTCAAAGCCTTTGTAGAAGGGATAGAGACAGCCATTATACGCACCCTGGCAGAATGGAATATTGTGGCAGAGACCATACCCGGCAGAATCGGGGTATGGATTGACAAGGATAAACCCAACGAGCGTAAGATAGCAGCCATTGGTATCAAATGCAGCCGTTTTGTCAGTATGCATGGGCTAGCGCTGAATGTGAGTACCAACCTGGAAATGTTTGGCCACATTGTACCCTGTGGCATTTCAGACAAGATGGTATGCAGTATGGAAGGTGAGCTTGGCCGACAAATTGACATGTTGGTCGTAAAAAACACTTTGGGCAAGCATTTTGCCTCTATATTTGGAATACAATTTAACAATGAACCGCAATAACATTATTTTACTTTCAGTGGTAGGCTTTTTTGCCATCATTCTCTTCTGGGGTTGCAACAAGTACAACGGGATCATCAAACAGGATGAAAACGTTAAAAATGCCTGGGGCAATGTGCAAACACAATATCAGCGCAGGGCAGATTTGATTCCTGCACTTATCAGAACCGTTCAAGAAGCCGGAAAGAACGAAAAAGGCATTCTTGAATCCGTTACCAAAGCAAGAGCAGGTATTACCGAAGCCAAAGATGAAATCGGAAATGCTAAGACACCGGCAGATCTTGAACGCGCCAATGCGAAAATTAACAGTGCCTTTACCCTAGCTGTTGAGGCGTATCCTCAGGTAAGAAGTACAGAAGCCTATCTGAAGCTACAGGATGAGATGCCTGGAACTGAGAACAGAATTGCAACGGCAAGATCAGATTACAACAATACTGTTAGGCAATACAACGTGGCTGTCCGCACTTTCCCCGGCAGCATTGTTGCGGGTTTTGGAGGATTTACCGTAAAGGATGAATTCAAAGCCGAAGATGGCAGTGAAAAGGCACCCGATTACGACAAGGCCTGGGACAAAGGCAAGGAGTAAGCACCGTGTTTTCTTTGTTTCGAAAACAAGCTGAACCGGCCATAGACGAACAGGCTGTGTTAAATGCTATACGTAATGCCGAAAGCCTTTCAAGGGCCGAGATTCGGGTGCATTTGGCAGCAAACACAAATACCAATAATGCGCTTGAGGCAGCCAAGCATGTATTTGCCAAACTGGGAATGCACCGAACTGAGTTGCGCAACGGTGTTTTGATATTTGTTTGTTTTCGCGAAAAGAAGTTTGCCATAATGGGTGATATTGGCATACACCAATATGTTACAGATGTATTTTGGGAAACTGTTAAGGCAGAAATGCAGGAACTGCTGAAACAAGAGAAATATACCGAGGCTATTTGCCATGGCATACAGCGTGCCGGGGAAAAATTGCAACTCCACTTCCCCGCCGGAAATGATAATCCCGATGAACTGAGCAATGAAATATCAAGGGATTAAAACACTGCTCATTTTGCTGCTCTTTGGCAGTTTCTGTGCGCTTTTGAATGCGCAAACAGATGATGACATTGCCCGCAAGCCGGTGCCGGAATATAAAGGACTGGTCAATGATTTCGCTGGGGTTTTATCCAACGAAGAAACCGTAGCGTTGGAAAACAACCTTAGGACCTACGAAGACAGTACCAGCACGCAGATAGTGGTAGTGATTGAGAAATCTCTAAATGGCCGCGATCAGTTTGACAGAAGCATGGATTTTGCCAGGCAATGGGGCGTGGGCCAAAAAAACAAAAACAATGGCGTGGTGATTTATCTCGCCATCGATGACTGCAAACTCAGTGTAAGAACGGCCAATGCCACACAGGGCGCACTGACAGACGGCGAAACGGGGGAAATACGCAGAAATATCATGCAACCCTTGCTAAAGCAGGGGCAGTATTTTAAAGCACTGGATAGCGGATCAAGGGCAGTAATGCTTGCTTTGGCCGGCGAATTCAAATCGGATGGAAAAGGAAATGGCGGTGACGCTCCAGGATGGATCATGATAGCAGTGGTGTTGTTTATTATCCTGATGATGTCTGCTTTTGGAAAACGAGGCAGAAGCAGGGGTTATGGCGGCATGGGTCCCTATTTCTGGGGCAGTGGATTCGGTGGTGGTTTTGGCGGAGGTGGCAGTTCCGGCAGCAGCTGGGGTGGCATGGGCGGAGGAGGAGGTTTTGACGGCGGCGGATCTGACGGTGGCTGGTAACAAAATTTAACTTCATTTACGGTGATTATTGTTGCCTAAATTTAAATTAAGGCCTGTTTTTTCAGTACCTTTGCACCCCCGATTTTGGAACCCGAACTCAATTATATCGACAAAGGCGAAATTACCGTAACCGGAGCCAGGGAGCACAACCTGAAAAACCTGGATTTGGTTATTCCCAGAAACAAACTGGTGGTTTTTACAGGATTATCCGGATCGGGTAAGAGTTCCCTCGCTTTCGATACTTTATTTGCTGAAGGTCAAAGACGTTACCTGGAAAGCTTCAGTGCCTACGCACGTCAGTTTATAGGCGATATGAAAAGGCCGGACGTAGACAAAATCACAGGCCTGAGTCCGGTTATCAGCATTGAACAAAAAACGGTTTCCCGCAATCCGCGCAGCACTGTTGGCACAGTCACTGAGGTTTACGACTTTCTGCGTCTGCTATTTGCCCGTGCCGGCGAGGCCTTCAGCTATGTTTCGGGCGAAAAAATGGTTCGCTTTACAGAATCTCAGATTATTGAGTCTGTAATAGAAAAATTTAACGGTGAAAAAATCACCTTGCTTGCCCCATTGGTAAAAGGCAGAAAAGGTCATTACCGGGAACTGTTTGAGCAAACGCTCAAGCGTGGCTATAACAAGGTAAGGATAGACGGTGAAATTACGGACATCAAAGCCGGCATGCAGGTTGACCGCTACAAAATTCATGACATTGAAGCTGTGATTGACCGTTTGCAGCTGAACGGACTGGATACACAGCGACTTACAGATAGCGTGGGAACTGCCTTAAAAATGGGGCATGGTTACCTCATGGTTCTCACCGAAAAAGGGGTTCACCCCTACTCTAAGTTTTTAATGGATCCTGTTTCCGGAATCAGTTACGATGAACCACAGCCCAACAGCTTTTCTTTCAACAGCCCCTATGGTGCCTGTGAGCACTGCGAAGGATTGGGTGAAGTAGCCGAGGTCAATATTGATTATATCATTCCGGATAAAACCAAAAGTATAAATAAAGGAGCCATCATTCCTGTTGGAGAATTGCGTGATAACTGGACATTTACCCAGCTAAGGGCTGTTGCCAAGCACCTGAATTTCAGTTTGGCAGATACGATTGAAAAACTTACCGAAGAGCAGATTAATGCCGTTTTATATGGGCTTAAGGACAAGATTACAATTGAATACACGGGTAATGACGGAAAGAAGCACAAATACCAGAGCCAGTGGAAAGGTGTGGTGCATTATATCAACGAGAATTTCTTTGAAAGTGATGATGATAAAATGCGCCAATGGGCTGAAGAATTCATGCACACGCAATCCTGCCCGGAATGTGGTGGCAGCCGCTTAAAGAAGCAGTCTTTATTTATCCGTTTTGGCGACAAAAACATTTCGGAAGTGGCCTCCATGAATCTGGGAGTCATGGCGAAATGGATGGAAAAAATTGAAGGACAGATATCGGAGCGCCAAAAAATTATTGCTGCCGAGCTGATGAAAGAAATTGGTGCCCGGGTTGGTTTTCTGAATGCCGTGGGACTGGATTACCTCAGTTTGAACAGCCCTGCCAGAACCCTCAGTGGCGGAGAAGCGCAACGTATTCGCCTGGCCACGCAGATTGGCAGCAAACTGGTAAATGTGCTTTACATCCTGGATGAACCCAGCATTGGGCTGCACCAGCGCGACAATGAAAAACTGATTGATAGTCTAAAGGAGTTGCGGGATATGGGCAATACGGTGCTGGTGGTAGAACACGACAAAGACATGATGCTGGCCAGTGACTGGCTGGTAGAAATTGGTCCGGGAGCCGGTGCGCATGGCGGACAGATTGTTGCGTCAGCACTTCCTGAAGATTTTCTTAAATCTGACAGCGTTACTGCGGCCTACCTTGCCGAGAAAATAAGTATTCCGGTACCGGCAAAAAGAAGAAAACCCGGTAAGGAAAAACTGGTGTTGAAAGGCTGCAAGGGGCACAACCTGAAAGATGTGGACGTAGAAATACCATTGGGTGTACTGGTTTGCATAAGCGGTGTAAGTGGCAGTGGCAAATCTTCATTAATCAATGAAACCCTCTTCCCCATTCTTCATAATCATGTTTACAATACGCATTACAGACCGCTTGAGCACACATATATCAAAGGTCTTGAGTATGTAGACAAGGTTATTCGAATTGACCAGAGCCCAATTGGCAGAACACCCAGAAGCAATCCTGCTACGTACGTTGGCGTATTTACAGAAATACGGAATTTATTTGCAGAACTGCCCGAAGCCAAAATCAGGGGCTACAAACCCGGTAGATTTAGCTTTAATGTGAAAGGTGGGCGCTGTGAAGGTTGCGGAGGCGGCGGCAAGAAGGTAATTGAAATGAACTTTTTGCCCAACGTGGAGGTAAAATGTGATGTTTGCCAGGGAAAACGCTACAACCGGGAGACTCTGGAAGTTCGCTACCGGGGCAAAAGCATTTACGATGTACTGGAGATGCCCATTTCACAGGCCGTAAGCTTTTTTGAACACCTGCCCTTAATTTACAGGAAAATAAAAACCATGGTGGATGTGGGACTGGGATATATAACGCTTGGACAAAGCAGTACCACCCTGAGTGGCGGTGAGGCACAGCGCGTAAAACTGGCTACTGAGCTGAGCAAAAAAGACACCGGAAAAACGGTTTATATATTGGATGAACCCACAACAGGCCTGCATTTTGATGATATAAGGCAGTTGCTTTCGGTATTGCAGGAACTTACGGATAAAGGCAATACAGTTTTGGTGATAGAGCACAACATGGATGTGATAAAGGTTGCAGATCATGTTATTGACTTGGGTCCTGAGGGCGGAACAGGCGGCGGTACCATACTGGCAACAGGCACACCGGAGCAGATTGCCAAAGCAAAAGAAAGTCATACGGGGCGATTTTTGAAAAAAGAGCTAAAACACTAAATCAGCACATTTATAATCTGTTAATCAGAAATTACTATATTCGTTTTTCGAAACTATGAGAAAACGAATACTTTCAGCAATAATTGCGGTTGCAGGATTAACAGGATATCTGCAGGCCCAGGCACCCAATTTATTTTCTTATCAGGCGGTAATCCGCGATGGCAGCGGTTCGCTTGTGATAAACACCAACATTGGGCTTGAACTAAAAATCAGGCAGGGAAGTTCAACGGGAACGGTTGTATACAGTGAAACACAGAAACAAAGCAGCAATGCCAACGGGCTTGTAACGGCCCAGATTGGTGCCGGTACTGTGGTAAGCGGAAATATCAATACTATTGACTGGAGCAAAGGCCCGTATTTTCTGGAAAGCAATTCAGATCCTACCGGAGGGACGAATTATTCCATTAAAGGGACAATTCAGTTACTGTCAGTTCCCTATGCATTGTATGCGTCAAAAGCTGCAAATGCAAACATCACAAATGTTATTGCCGGTCAGGGAATGAAGAAAAGTGGCGACACCCTTCATGCACAAATAGGCATAGAGCTATGGAACGCCGGAAAAATTAAAGGCAAACCTGTTTCGGCCATAGCACCAATCAAAGACGACGTATTGCAGTGGAACGGCACAGAATGGACACCTGCTAAAATCAGCACAGGTGGCGGAGGTGGAACCCTTAACGTGGTAGCAGGGAATGGAATGAAAAAAAGCGGTGATACCCTGCACGCATTGAACAAACAGTCAATCTGGAGTGCGGGCGATTTGCTGGGCCGTAATCTTGCTTCCACTGCTCCTGCCAAAGACGATGTTTTGCGTTGGAATGGCTCTGCATGGGCGCCGGCGGCTGTTAGCGGTGGCAGCGGAAGCAACCCGGTAGTTGCAGGATATGGACTTTCAAAAAGCGTAGATACTTTGTCGGCACGGGCAAACTTTGCCCTGTGGAATGCTGCTTACTTGCAGGACAATTCCATTTCATCAACTAAACCCAAAACAGATGAAGTACTTCAGTATAATGGATCTGTGTGGGCTCCTGCCGCTATTAAAGGGATAAACGTATTTGCCGGAACTGGCCTGACAAAAAATGCAGACACTTTCTATGCATTAAACAACACCGCTATGTGGAATGCAAGCCTGTTGCAAGGAAGAAGTGTTTCTTCAACAGCACCCGCTACCAACGATGTATTAAAATGGAATGGCAGCAGCTGGGCACCGGGTACCGGCGGAAGTGGCGGAAGCAACATCAGTTGCGGCACCTCATCCAATACCAGTTATACGGTTCGCGGCACAGGAAGCGGCGGTTGGGAATGCACCGATGCCATTTGGATCAACAGCACCAAGAATGTGGGAATCGGTACCACTTCCCCATCTTCATCTTTCAATTTATCGGTAGGAACATCCGGGTTGCTCGTAAACGGAACCAGTACGACTTCCAACTTTGCAGGCAGGGTTCGTATTGGCAGCACATCTACTACCAGCTATGACTTGCAGGTTGATGGTGACGGATACATGACAGGAGGTCTTCGCGTGGGCACCACAACAGCGCCGGCAACAGGCGGAATTATGGCTAACGGAATTATTGAAACCAATGCTCGCTACATTATGAATTCAAGCACAACCGGAACAGGCACAACCGTAATCCGTACCTCCGGAGGTGAATTAAGACCCACATCTTCCACCATTCACGTTAAAGAAAATGTTAAAAACCTGCATTTCTCAAAAGTAAATTTATTCGCTCTGAGACCCGTTTCTTATAACCTAAAACCCGCGCTGGGTGGCGATCATGAAATTGGTTTAATCGCAGAAGAAGTGGCTGAATTTATGCCCGAACTGGTTGTTTTTGGACCGGAAAGAAAGTGGAAAGGCAACACAGGCATAGCCGAAACAGATGCAAATGGAAAAGAAATTTTAAACCCTAATAAGATTGTGCCTTATTCAGTTCATTACGATCGATTGCCTGTTTATTTGCTGAGTATCATCAAGGAGCAGGAAACGCGAATAAAAAATCTGGAAGAGCGCTTGGAAAAACTGGAGAAACGCTGATACATTTGAAAAAATGTTATGCAGAAAAACAATACCGGCGCTTTTGTCACTTTAATCTCTGTTTTCTTCTTTTGGGGTTTCGTTGCGGCCAGCAACGATATTTTGATTCCGGTGTTTAAAAAAGCACTGAATTTAAGTCAGCTTCAATCTCAGTTAATTTCCTTCGCCTTCTACATCGCTTATACGGTGGGCTCTCTCGCCTATTTCATTATATCTTCACTTCGCAAGGAAGACATACTGCACTCCATAGGCTACCGAAACGGGCTGTCGCTGGGTTTGTGTATTTCGGCAGCGGGAACATTGTTATTTATACCTGCGGCCAATTCTTCATCATTTCCGTTGTTGATTTCCGGCTTGTTTATCGTTGGCCTGGGCTTTTCATTGCAACAAATAGCGGCCAATCCACTGGCGGTAAATCTGGGAAATCCCACGGAGGGTAATATGCGCCTGTGTCTTGCAGGAGGCATCAATAATATTGGCACCACCATCGGTCCGGTGATTGTGGCATTTGCCATTTTTGGCAAAGTATCTTCAGGTGAAACCACACTGAATCTTCAGGCTGTTCAAACACCTTATCTTGTTCTGGGTGCAGCTTTTCTGCTGGTTGCCGCAATATTTAAGTTTTCTAACATTCCCGATAAAGCAGGTATGGAAGAAGAAAAATCAACGGCTTCCATCATGGATACTGTGAAAATGCCTCAGGTATTAATGGGGATGATTGCTATTTTTGTGTATGTGGGTGTTGAGGTATCCACGGCAAGCAATTTGCCCGAATTTATGAAGCAAAAGCTGGGAACCCAAGAAAAGGATATTGCACCTTTTGTTTCACTGTTTTGGGCAAGTTTGATGATAGGCAGGTGGACCAGTGCAGCGGGTGCTTTTAATTTGGACGCCTCTGCCAAACAAAAACTGAGCATACTACTTCCCTTTGCGGCTTTCAGCATATTTGCACTCGTTAATTTTATTGCAGGATACGACATATCGCAGTTCTATCCCTATTTGTTTATCGTAATTCTGCTGGCCACTGCAGACACCATTAGTAACAGCAACCCTGCCAGGCAATTGTTCATATACTCACTTCTTGGAATGGCAGCATTAATTACCGGCATTTTTGCCCACGGCATAATCAGCGTGTTTGCTTTTATTTCCGTGGGATTATTCTGCAGCACACTGTGGCCCTGCATTTTTACCCTCAGCATTGCGGGATTGGGGAATAAAACCAATACTGCGTCCAGTCTGCTGATTATGATGATTATGGGAGGCGGATTTATTTCTGTAGCGCAGGGAGCACTGGCTGATGATAAAATGCTGGGCATTCAGCATTCATACTGGGTAGGCGTGGTTTGTTTCGCTTATCTGGCCTTCTTTGCATTAAAAATTCAAAAAGAATTGCGTAACCGCGGGGTAGAATTTGGCAAGGTTGCCGCAGGTCACTGATTCATTCCAGCATTAAATCCTTTTTCTCAACGAAATTTCCCGGGATCAACTACCGTAAACACGCGGCTGATATTGAAGCCAAAACGGAAGCCTCTGCTCATCCAGGATCCATTGGTTTGTGCAATAAACTGGGGTTCGGCCATGCCCGCGCTGTTGGTGAAAAATAACTGAAAAACATGTCCGCCTGTTTCTACATCAGCACCCACTGAAAAAGAATTGTAGAAGCCCGAATTTCCTCTGCCATCAGGTCTTGATAAAACCGGTATATATTCGGCATTGAGGGTGGTACGTGGCGTTATTTTTTCACGAAAACCAACTCCCACGGCTATGACCTGTCCTGCTTTGCCACTGATAACAGAAGGTGCAACCAGCCATGAAAAACGAACCGTTTCCTTTCGCCCTGCGATAAGTTGAGCCGTGTATACATATTCAGACCCCATCATGGTTAGTGAGGTTCTCGCAGCACCTCCGTATAGCAAAGCAGTAAAAGGTCTGCTGTTATCGTTGGTTTGATGCATAATACGATATTTCAAACCCGCATCCACCATTCGACCCAGGCTGCTTCTACCCAAATTAAAAACAAGGTTGGGGATAATGCCATATTCAGCACCAATTCTAACGGATGCATTATCGAGTCCAAAAGCCTCATAAGAGCCCAAACCTACAGCACCAAAACGGTGGTTTATTTTCATATCCATCACACCGGCATCCGTCAGTTCCAGGCTTTGTAAATTGATTACTCGGGTGGTTTTGAACGCATTTTCTACCTTGATGCGTTCAACCGGCTCATCCCCCAGCAAAGACATACCGGAATCCTGCTGTGCCACCAGAAATACAGGGGTTAAAATTCCTGTGAAAATAAAAAGTATGCGAAGGATGAATAAATTCATTTCTTTTTCTGCAGAGAGCAATCCACACTGACCTTGATGCTTTTGGCTATTTGAGAAGCGTTATTGGCAGGGATTTTAATATTGTAATCCTCCAGTAAAACATTGAAATCGGTGGAAAGTACTGCTTTGCTGCCTGAAACTGTAACCTTACCGGGGATAACAACATCTTTGGTTACGCCATGCATGGTTAGCTTACCTTTCACTGAAACCGGATAAGTGCCGTCAGTTACATATTTTACTGCCGCATTATCGGTAATACTGCCTTTGAAAGTGCTTTTCGGAAACTTTTCACTCTCCAAATAGTTTTCCTGAAAATGCTTTTGCATGAGGGCTTTTTTAAACAGGAAACTGTTTATGGAAACGGCAAACTCCAAGTTTCCTGTCTTCGCATCCAGTGCCGCTTTCACCTGATTGTTGGTAGCATCTATATTTTCAGCCGTGGTTTTGCTGAAAAATTTAATGGTTCCTGAAGAAGTGGAATATACTTGAGCCCTACCATGACTGAAAACGAACAGAACAGCAAGCAACATTAATAGGTTTTTCATTCGGGTTTCTTTTTGGGTGTTACTTTGGGATGTTCAACATCTGTGCCAAGGTTAGGCGAATTTTTAAAGTTCTCAATAAGCGCACATCGGGTCATTTCCAGCGATGTTTCGGACAACAGCGACATTCCTTCTTCGGGTGCACTCAGGCCACTGCAAGAGCATTGAAGTAAAACTGAATCGCCCTGCAACACAGCTGATAATTTTTCTTTCAGCTCTATATCAAAGTCGCAGTTAATGCTGAACCCTTCTTTCCAGGCATTTAATGTGAGAAGAATAGAAGAATCTCCCCCAATTTCTGCCACTGAACCGGAAAAGCGAATTACTTTACCAATGTATTGTTGATTCGCCGTGGCAGCATCTTTTTCAAACGCATCCATGAGACTTGAAGGCTGCAGCGTATAGTCCGGCTCACCTACGCTGCTTGAAGAGGTTTCCTGGTTGTATAATGAAAAAATCCCGAAACCTGCAATAAACATGGGAACCGCTATAATAAAAAGCAAGTCCGAAACTTCGGGCTTTTTCGCTTGGTTTTTATTCTCCAGGGAACGTTCCGATGTATGCAAATAATTGAACAGTACGAACACAAAAGAAACCCCGGCCCATACGAAGAAGATTCCGTTTATTTCTTCTGTCCAGTATCCATCTACTGTGAAGGCTGCCTTAAATAAAACAAACAAGTTGGCAAGGCTACCTATAACACCCAGAACCCTGAAGGCATCATAGAAAGAAGGCTTTGAGCCTTTCAGTAATAAGTTTGACGAGAATGCAGCAAAAAGCAAAATGTTAAAAGCAAAAAAACTGAGAAGAACACGAATAACAGAATCGCCGAAAAGGGTATTTCCCGAAAGAAATGCCAAAAGCAAGGATAGCACTGAGGCTATCCACAAAGTAATAATCTGGATGTGTTTTATGGTCATATTTATCGATTAAACGCCTGTTTAGCCAAAATGTTGCTGAACATGCGCGGTCTATGCCGAATTTTTATTCAAATTTGCATGGTTTTATTTCAACAAACAAACAACATGCGCCGATTCATTCAATTTATACTGATTTACTGCTGGCTCTTAATGCCCATTTCAAAACTATCTGCCCAGCAGGAGACTATTTATACGGCAAAAAAAATCTATGTTGGAGACACCGCCATGACTGTGGTGGAATCCATGGTTTGTGAAAATGATAAAATTGTATTTACGGGTCCTGCAGAACTGGCGCGCGCCCTGTACCCGAAAGCAAAGTCCGTTGATTTCAAAAATCAGTTTATATATCCTGGTTTTATAGACGCCCATTGTCATTTTCTAGCCTGGTGCAAAGGGTTGAAAGAAGCCGATTTGGTAGGAACCAAAAGTGAAAAAGAGATTATTAAACGTCTTCAAAAATTTGCTGAAACCACCAAGCGCAGCTGGATTGTGGGACGCGGTTGGGATCAGAATGACTGGAAAAACAAAAACTATCCGACACTTGCCTCACTCGATAAAGCATTTCCCAACACCCCGGTATTTCTGAAAAGAATAGACGGACATGCCACATGGATCAATACTGCTGCTGTAAATGCCCTGAAACTGGATGTAAACCAAAAAATAAGTGGCGGCGAATTGATTTTTAAGGATGGAAAGTTTACAGGAATACTCATAGACAATGCGATTGACCTGGTTTCAGGCTCAGTTCCGCCGCTGCCTGAAGACGAGCAAAGTACTGCTGTGTATCAGGGAGCTCAAAAATGCTATGCCGCTGGACT
Source organism: Sphingomonadales bacterium (assembly GCA_016872175.1). Lineage (GTDB taxonomy): Bacteria > Bacteroidota > Bacteroidia > NS11-12g > UBA955 > RGEC01. Next base: position 17,803 of record VHBA01000013.1, read on the forward strand.
TACCACGCTGGATGAGGCGGGATTAACTACAGAAGAGGTAAAATACCTGGATAAACAGCAACAAGAGGGCAAACTCAACCTCAGAATTTATGCCATGTTAAGTGCTGCTCCGGCAAGTTTTGCATGGGTAGCCGATAAAGGCCTAACCAACAACGGTATGATGCATGTGGGTGCTGTAAAGTTTTACCTGGACGGCGCGTTGGGCTCCAGGGGGGCCCTGTTGAAAAAAGATTACTGCGATAGATTAGGACACAAAGGTTTGCTGCTAAACAGCCTGCGTGAATTTGAAAATTACAGTTATTTCCTGGCCCAGAGAAGCTGGCAGGTGTGTGTGCATGCGATTGGTGACAGTGCCAATGCACTTGCCCTACAAATATTTGGCAAATTACGATACCAGAATGAAGGTTTGAGATGGCGCATTGAGCATGCTCAGATTCTGGATCCCAAAGACTTTAAATTGTTTGGTAAATATGGCGTTGTACCCAGCGTGCAACCCACCCATGCCACCAGCGATGCTCCTTGGGTGCCTTCACGAATCTGCGAAAACCGGCTTCAGGGCGCTTATAATTACGCAGAACTTTGCAAACAGGCCGGACTGGTGGCACTTGGCACCGATTTCCCCGTGGAAGACATTTTCCCCATCAAAACCTTCTACAGTGCAGTTACAAGAAAAGATGCTGCCGGCAATGTAAAAACGCCGTTTCAACCCGAAGGTGCGCTTACCCGCAAACAGGCACTGCTTGGAATGACGCTTTGGGCCGCATATGCCAACCATGAAGAAAATGACAAGGGCTCACTGGAAACCAATAAATACGCTGATTTTGTGGTGTTAGACACAGATTTGATGCTGGCACCTGAAAAAGCCCTCAAAAAAGCAAAAGTAAAAAACACTGTAATTGGGGGTAAAATGGTTCACCAACCTTGAAAAGATTATTCATTATAATAGTGTTGCTGGCTGTTCAGGATTTGTCGGCCCAAACCATTAAAAAATGGTATAACCTGGCTAACCCGCTTACCGAAATCAGTGGAATGACCCTATGGAAAAACCGTTACTTTGCCCATGGCGATGGTGGCTCTCCAGCCAAAATATATGAACTCAATACCTATGGAAAAATCATAGATTCCACTACCCTGTCGCAACCCAACAACGACTGGGAAGACATGGCGGCCAACGCGACCCATTTTTTTGTGGGTGATTTTGGGAACAATAACGGCACCCGTAAAGACCTTAAAATTCTAAAATATCCCGCAGACAGCCTTGGCAAAAGCAATGTTATCCCTGAGGTGATTTCTTTCAGCTATGCCGATCAAAACGACTTCACCTCCAGCAGCTTCACCAATTACGACTGCGAAGCAATGGTGGCCACCGCTGATTCCATTTACCTTTTCAGTAAAAGTAAAGCTTCGGGTATTTGCCGGATTTATTCATTGCCTGTGAAGGCAGGAAACTACATTGCAAAAGTCTGCGATACCATACAGCCTCCCTTTTGGGTTACCGGGACGCATCTTAGCAATGACCGGCTATTACTTTGTGGCTATGTTCCCAATATTATGTTTTCGCTCACGCCGCTGATTTACACTTGCGAAATGAAGAACGGTCGCATTCAGCATGGAACAGAAAAGTCTTATAGCCTCACTTACAAAGGAACCCGTCAGGTAGAAACAGTTTGTTTTTCGCCCACAGGTAGCATCCTGTTCAGTGGCGAAGCATATAGTGGCGATAGTGCCGCTGTTTTTGAGATGCAGCTGCCCACTGCCCAAAATCATCAAATAAAACAAAAAGGACATGGACTCATTCCCAATCCTGCAAGAGACAGGTTGCAGCTAAGAAATGGCTATCCGGGCAGCTATTGCGGAATTTTTTCCATTGAAGGGAAGTTGGTGTACCAGCAATACGTAAATAGCTATGGTGAAACCAATATTGAAAAGCTGCCTGAGGGAACCTATTGGGTGTCGTACCTAAACAGCGATGGGCTGCAGGTTTTTGACCGGCTGATAAAAATTTAATATACGGAATTTTTAGGACATTTCCAAATAAACCGCACCTAATCCAGCTCCTGGTCTAAGATGGCGATCATCACCGCAACGGCAGCTGCCCCGAGGTGCAATTCCCGTTTATTCACGCTTTCAAAAACATCCGTTTCTGAATGATGCACATCAAAATAGCGCTGCGAATCGGGGATAAAGCCCACCAATACAGCATTGGGATTGACCTTACGAATGGGGCCTATATCTGCGCCACCTCCGCCTTTTTCTATTTCACCGATGCTATAAGCATCCAGCAGGGCTTTGTATTTCAACACCTTGGGAAGAAATACGCTGTCCACGCCAAATCCCCTGGGAGTGAAACCTCCACGGTCGCTTTCCAATGCTGCCAGATGTTTTTCATTATTTTTTCCCGCAACAGCCGCATATTCCGTAGCACCACGCAGACCATTTTCTTCATTCATCCACCACACACAGCGTAGGGTATGCCGAGGCTGATAACCAATGCTTTTTAACAACCGTAGGGCCTCAAATGCATGCATACAGCCCGCCCCGTCGTCATGGGCACCTTCACCCTGGTCCCAGCTGTCGAAATGGCCGCCAAATGTTATAATAGATTTTGGGTAATTACTGCCTCGGGTTTCGGCCACCACATTAGCTGAAGGTGCATCAGGCATAGACTGACAACCAAGCTCCATGGAAATGCGAAGATTTGGATCCTGTTGCGACAGTTTATCCAGCAAATTGGCTACGGCCGTTGCCACCGCCATTGCCGGGATTTTAGACTGTTTGTCATCATAAATCATCACACCGGTATGGGCGTGCAAATCACAACGGTTGCTCATGCTGCGCACCAGCACGGCCACAGCACCGAAGGCCGTCGCTTTGGAAGCGCCGTTCACACGCTGACCCACGCAGGCTCCATAAGCCCTGAATGTATTGAGATAGGTTTCGGGAAACGGCCTGTTCAGCAATACCATCTTACCTTTTAAGACACCCGCTTTTCCCAGGCTGTCCAGTTGGGCATCGCTGTGCACACTGACGATTCCGGCCTGCAATTTTCCTGATGTACCCACCGAACCACCCAATGCCACGGCAGGTATTTTATGGTTTTTTGAAGGCTTCAATGGCAATTCCTCAAAAGCCTCGCAGTTAAAGTCCTGCAGTTTTTCGCCTTTTATGGCAGTATTGAAAACAGCAGAAGTAAATGACAATGCTTCAGTCTTGCTTCGCTCCCATCTTGGAACCATCACGGGTTGAAGATATACAGAATCAAAGCCATAGCCGGAAAGCATTTGTTTGCCCCATGCTACGGCCTTATCCGCCTGCGGGCTCCCCGAAAGGCGTGAGCCAATGGTTTTGCATAACTCGCCCAGACGTGAATACGCCTGGCCATTTTCAAGCGCTTCGTTAAAAACTCTTCTGAAAAAAACGGAGTCAATCTGTGCCCGGGCAGAAGAAGCAATAAAGAGAAATCCCGTAAGTAACAATCGCATAGTTGCGAAGATAGAAGCTAGCTATAGAGACTGGAATGAATTTGACAATAAAAAAATTTGCTTTTTTAAAATTACCGGGCTAAGTTTGCAATACTAACAAATGTTAGTTAGTTCAAAAATATCGGTTCAGAAATCAACCCGTAAGGCACAGATATTCAATGCTTCGCTTGAATTAATGCGTCGCATGGGCTATCTGAGCACATCCATGCGCGACATTGCTTCGGCGGTAAAAATGGAAGCCGCCAGCCTGTACAACCACATCTCCGGCAAAGAAGTTATTTTGTCTGAAACGTGTTTTCTGATGGCTGAGCAATTGCTGAAAGGCCTTGCTGAGGTAAACGATATTTATTTCAATCCCATTGAAAAGCTCTCGCTTGCGGTGAAAAACCATGTTAAAGTCCTTACTGAGAACACCCATGCCGGATGGGTGTTTGTGCACGAATGGAGGAATTTAAGCGAAGAAAACCGGATTCGTTTTGTGGCACTACGCGACGAATATGAAAAGGGATTCACCACCATTTTGAAACAGGGTGAGGACGAAGGTGTGTTTCAGGATGTAAACAACAAATTTGCAGTACTAACCATTCTGGCTTCCCTAAACTGGGTAGTGGAATGGTACAAACCGCAGGGAGACATGACACCCGAGCAAATTGCCGAAAAATTAACTGAGTTCATTCTCAGCGGACTTAAAAAAGAAAACAATTAAAAATATAATACCATGTACGGAAACGCTTACGTAGAAAACACCGGAAACCAAAACAGCCTCACAGCAGGTGAAGATCCGGTAAAACTGGCCGAATTTGAAGCCCGCATTGCTGCCGGTGAAAAAATTGAACCCCAGGACTGGATGCCAAAAGAATACAGAAGGCAGCTGATACGGATGATTGAGCAGCATGCCCATTCGGAAATCATTGGAGCATTACCAGAAGGCACCTGGATTACCCGTGCACCGGGATTTCGCAGAAAACTGGCACTAATGGCCAAAGTGCAGGATGAGGTTGGACACGCCCAATTGCTTTACTCTGCCTGCGAAACCCTGGGCAAAAGCCGCGAGGACATGATTAATGATCTTATCAACGGCAAAAGCAAATACAGCAATATTTTCAACTATCCTGCCGAAACCTGGGCCGACAGTGCCGTAATAGCGTGGCTTGTGGATGCAGGTGCCATTATCAATCAACTCACCAACAGCAAAGGCAGCTACGGTCCTTATTGCCGTGCACTTGACCGGATTTGTGCCGAAGAATCTTTCCACCTGAAATATGGACATGACAATGTAGTATTTCTGGCAACAGGCACTCCCAAACAACGTCAGATGGTGCAGGAAGCCATGAACCGCTGGTGGACGCCGCTGATGCATTTCTTTGGCCCCAGCGACAAGATTTCTCAGCATACTGAAACCCTAATGAAATGGAAGGTTAAAATGGCCAGCAACGACGATATGCGTCAGCAGTTTCTGGACATGTATGTTCCCAAAATTTGGGATCTTGGACTCACGGTTCCTGATGCCAACCTTAAAAAGAACGAAGAAACAGGCAAATGGGAATATACCGAGCCAGATTGGGAGGAATTCAAGCGTGTAATTAATGGTGATGGCCCCTGCAACAAAGAACGTCTGGCCGTAAGACGCATGGCCGAAGAGAAAGGCCGATGGGTTCGCAACACTATCCTGAAAAAAGATGCTCATTATGTAGCACCCCTCGCCTAACCCCATTACCGTATGAAAACTATAATATTAAAATCTGCTATTCTTTTTTGCTTGTGTGCGGATAATGCAAAACTTATAGCCCAAAGCATACCCAATCCTTATTTTGAATGGTTTGACGGGAAAAGCAGACTGACCCCGGCTGCGTGGAGCACACAAGGATTTTTCTCCAAAGATAAAGGCATACGCTTATCCAATAGCAAAGCAGTAGATCTATACTCCTCAGCCGCATTGGTGAAATTTGATGATTCCGGCAGACAAGCACCGGCATTTAAAATTGGGGGAACACCTGATTCCCTGAAAGTCACTTTTGAATCCTCCCTGGACGGTGATACAGCATTCATTTATTTCTATGCCATGAAATCGGGCGATTCTGCACCTGCGGTTTTCCAGGAAATCATGATTTATGGGACATATTCTCCTAAAACACTTAGCTACGCGTTGGATTACATTCATCCGGATGCAGGGGTGGTTTGCGATACTGCCTACATGATTATTTATTCCGCCAATCCCGCTAATGGACCAGTTGGCACCGGTCACATCAATATTTCAGATTTGCAACTTTATTCAGGCAGTGCAAAAGTAGACTCCATCCCCAACCATAAATTTTCTCAATGGAATGGCACAGGAATTACATATCCCGGTGCGTGGACTACCCATCACATGTTGGCTTTCAACAACGGCCTGAACGGAAACTTTGTTTCGCGAAGCACAGATGCCCATACTGGCTCCTATGCATTGTGGCTAAAAGGTTTTATCAATACGGCTCCCAACGCTAAAAACGACTCCTTTCCTGCTTTTTGCATCACCACCCGCAGCCCGGATATGGTTGATTTAATCACACCCGATCTTGATAAACCATCCTTCAGTTATCCCGGCAGACCTATGTCTTTCCGTGGCTACGCCAAAACCCAAATGGTCAAAGGCGACAGATTAATGGGCTTTGTATATCTGTTTAATGCCGATAGCATAGTAGGCTCTACTGTTTTTATCATTGACAGCACAAACGGAAAATACACCCGTTTCGAAAAAGACATTAACTGGCTGCCCAACTACACCGGCAATTGCGATAAAGCAACTATAGCTTTCTACATAACAGACACCAGCGGCTTAAAAATGATTAGCGCTGAAAGTCAAGCCTGGATTGACAACCTGGAGTTTGGAAATTTTGGAGTTAAAACTACTGTCATCCAAAAACCAACATCTATGAGTATCTACCCCAATCCTGCCGTAAATCAAACGCGTGTAAGCCTATCAGGAATTGAAAGAACAAACCTGTTACTAATGAATACCGAAGGCCGAATCATTCGCAGTTTCCCGGCAACATCCAATGGCGGCATTTTATCACTTGGAAGTTTATCTGCAGGGATGTACTTACTGACCTCACCAGAAACAGGAATTACCCGAAAAATCATAATACAACCATGATTATCAAATCATTAGATCCCAGAATAACCCGTGCAGGCCTTGACGACGAATCCAAAGATGGCATACAGCAACCCATGGACCAATGGTTCACGTATGAAGTATTTCAGCAGAAAAAGCGTGGCACCCATCATGTACACGTTGGCAGTCTGCACGCTCCTGATTCCGAACTGGCTATTCTATTTGCCAAAGAGCAATATGCCCGCAGGGGACAATGTGTAAACCTTTGGGTGGTAAAAACCGCAGACGTATTTGCCACAGAATATGAAGACGAAGACATCTTTGCCACCACGCCGGAAAAAAAGTACCGTGAGCCGGAAGTTTACAAAGTAATGGACAGAATACAGGCCTACAAAGCCAAACAAAACAGCTAACAGATGGAATTAACAGAAAGACACGTTGAGGGGCTTAAAGAGCTGCTCTATAAAATGGCCGATGATTTATTGATTCTTGGCCACAGAAACAGCGAATGGACAGGCCTGGGACCGGTACTGGAGGAAGACATTGCTTTCAGCAGTATGGCACAGGACAAATTGGGGCAAAGTCTTGCTTTGTTTGAATTGCTGCACGAACTGGGCGAAAATGTTCCTGACATTGTGGCTTTTACCCGCAATGACAATCAGTTTCACAACTGCCACCTGGTAGAAATGCCCATTGGAGAATACGATTTCAGCCTGGCCCGTCATTTCTTTTTTGATCATGCCGATGCTATTCGTTTTGCCATGCTGGAAAACTCTTCTTTTGAGGGTTTATCCATGATTTCCAGAAAATTCAGGGGAGAAATTAAATACCATACCATGCATGCCGATGTGTGGATGAAGCAACTGAGTCAGGGAACGGAAGAAAGCAAAGCCCGCATGCAATCTGCTATCAATGCCACATTCCCGCTTGCACTTGGCATTTTTGAAGAAGGTGGATACGAGGCAGAGCTAAAAGAAGCCGGTATATTTGAAGGAGAAACGGCTTTGAAAAATCAATGGCTGGAAAAAGTTACAACTGAACTTCAAAAACATGGCTACACCTTGCCAGGCATTAATGATGTTACACCAGCTTTAGGCGGCAGAAAAGGATTTCACACCGAACACCTTCAACCACTGCTCAATGAGATGAGCGAGGTTTTCCAAATAGATCCGGGCGCCGATTGGTAAGATTCATGGATAACCGCACCGCTGATATTTACCAAATTCTGGATACGGTCATGGATCCGGAAATTCCTACCATATCGCTGGTGGATTTGGGCCTTGTAACCGATGTAGAATGGGAGAATGACAACCCGCATGTAAAGCTCACGCCCACTTTTTCTGGCTGTCCGGCATTGCGAATTATGGAGCAAATGGTGCATGAAAAACTCATTGAATCGGGTTTTGAATCGCCAAGGGTAAGTACCTCTTTTGAGGTGGCCTGGAATACCAACATGATTTCAGAAAAAGGGTTGGTAGCTTTAAAAAAACATGGCCTTGCGCCCCCACCAAAGCACGCAGGTTACATCGAACTGGATGTGTTGAGTGATATTGCCTGCCCACTGTGCGATAGTCGAAATACAACCATGCAAACACCCTTTGGACCCACTTTGTGCCGCAGCATGCATTACTGCAAAAACTGCCACAATGCATTTGAGGCATTTAAACCTGTTACTTAGGCATTTCTGAAATAAAAATCCGGGTGCGGACAACGCCGTTTATTGTATTTCCCTGTAGGAGATAAAAACCAGGTGATACAAAGGGAAGTCTGATTTCATTTCCAGCTGTAGACAATTCACCGGCTACCTGTCTGCCATCCATGCTATGCAAAGACACAGATTTTAGATTGGGCATTAAACCATTCCATAAAATTACCTGCCCTGGCAACGCAGGGTTAGGATAAACAACATTTTTAGTTCTCAGATTTTGGTTTACGGCCGTGCACCACATGTTCACTTCTGTTCTGGCCTTTTCAATATTCAACCGTCCGCCGGTAGCGCATTTCCCATTTAGAGAAGGAATTACATCCACGCTGCGCAAAATCCATTTTTTTAGAAGTCTGGCAGCAGAATCAGGCTTATTTTTATGGAGTGTCCAAAACGAATCACAAACCTCGGCACACAACAATATTGCGGCGGCTCCTACCTGAGGGGCGGCAAAAGAGGTTCCGCTTACAGCGGCATACGGTCCGTTGGGGCCATTGTAGGAATTCAATTGCGTGGTGTATGCTCCCTGACCGGGAGCTGCCATATCAATATAATCTGTACTGTATCCTGAACTAATCCAATTGTCATTGGCATCGGTACTATTAACCACAAGGGTAAAATCACTTGGACACAAGCTTGGTATATCACCGATAACCCCCACATCAACATTGCTGTTGGTGGTAGCCAAACTGCTGATTATCCCAGCATTCCCCAGTGAATCATACATGCTGCACCAGATGGGTTCTTCGTTAGGGAATGCACCGTCAATGCCCACCGACATATTAACCGCCATAATGCACGCGCCTTTTTGCCCGTTTGTCTGCATATACAATTGCTTCATGCGCAATGCATAGAGCATGCTGCGTATAACACCGAGGTCACCGTCTACCCCGTTTAGCGGGTAGCAAAGCAATGGCATCATTTTCACCTGCCAGTTGATACCGGAAATACCTTTTGCGTTATTGCCAGATGCACCAACAATACCGGCTACTTCCGTGCCATGGGCGTACAAACTTTGGGTGGTAAAAGTTCTGTTATTGGAATCACCTCCATTCCAGCCGCGGTAATCATCTATGTAGCCATTGGCATCATCATCCATACCATTCCAGGGAATTTCGTTGTGATTAAACCACATATTTGGCTTAAGGTCAGGATGCACGGTATCCATGCCATCATCTATTAATGCCACCACCAGGGTATCACCTCTTCTGTTCACACCACCTGTATTTCTGTCCCAAAACCACGGAACCCTTATCGTTGTTAAATAATTTTGATTATTGAATAGTGGATCATTGGGCTGTTTTCTCCTTACTAGTTTCCTGCTTTTTTGAACGGCCAGCACCCCATCCATCGCATTAATTTCACGAATCAATGCCGGTGTTAGTTTTTCAGTGGCAAGCCTACACCGATACAGCCCAAACTCTTTATCTACGGCAGTAAGTGTTAAGTCATTTCCAATTCCGGATGAAATTTTCGTCAGTTTATCAGGTTGAATACGCACCAACAAAGTGCTTGTTTGAGCAGAGGCAAACATAGTCAGCCCGAAAAAAATAAATGAAAGGATATAATTCTTCAATCTATACAACGATAATCAAATTTAATAAAAAAAGCCTGCCTCAATGGCAGGCTTCAAAAATATGGCTATTTTATGAATTATGGTTTTGCTCCAGGCTTAGCTGGTTTCTTCTGCTGACGGGCTGCTTGCTTTTTGATATAATTGTCAACGGCCTCCTTGTCTTTTTTGATATTTTCGTCTTCGGGGGCCAGCTCCATCATTTTACCTAAAAATTCTGAGCATTTATCCCATTGTTTTCTGCCACGAGCCGCAGTTTGCATGAAGTTATAAGCCATCAGCATGGTTTGTTTGTATTTGGTTTTTTGCTCTGCATTGAGGCGTTTCATCCAAACCAGATAAGCCTCAGTAGCTTTACCTAAAGAGTCAGTCGGATCCAATTGATCATAAGACTGGGCAATTTTATAATATCCCTGAATAGCAGTAGAATCCTTGCCGATTAGTTCGGTGTAGGTTCCAATAGCCTTTTGGTACTGGCTGGCATTGAGTTGAGCATTACCCAGGTAAAATAGATCTTTGTTTTCCAGGCCATTGTTTTTAATGCGTTTCCATTCAATAACCGAAACAGCGCGGTTCCATTGTTTCCTGCCAGTGTAGTAATCCTGAAGTTGATGATACCAGATAGCTGGGCAGCGGGCGGTATCGCTGATAACGCTCATGTGAATATCAAAAGCCACATCACCTTGTCCAAGACGACCAAGCAAATTGGCTTTGATGAACTTTTCCTGCAGTGACAGCGGGCGGTTCAGGTTTTTTACGTGTTTGGCCTCATATAGTTCAAAATAGTCGAGCCCTGCCTGATTTACAGCCCTCGCAGTATCATTTTTCTGTGCATAGGAATAGGCAATAACACCATACAGGTTAGTAAATAGTTTGGCTCCTGTTTTTTGCTGTTGGTCCAGAATACTTTTGGATTCGGCAATCGCTTCATCGTAATCAGCTGCCAGAAACAGGGCCTGGGCGTACATTTTACGCGCTGAGATATTATTGTTGCGCTTCAGGTACTCTTTGTAGTAAAAGACCGTGCTATCGCGCTTCTTCATCAGATTGAAAATATCGGCTTTTTGTCTGTAGGCCGGGGCAAAATCTTTATCGATGTTGAGTGCATCATTCACCTGGTTGAGTGCCACATCATAGTTTCCAACGCGTTGATAAACCATTCCCTGTCTAAGTTTGGCTCTGGGGTCAGATTCATTTAGGTAACCAGATATGGTATATTTCTCTATAGATATCGAAGCGTCACCTTTAATCATAATCAAATATGCATCACCCAAAAGCAACTGTGCTTCATAGTCGGTTTCAGGCACCAGTTTAAGACTAGCTTCAGCTTTTTCAGTATACTCTTTTAGCGTCGCTGGTGCAGCATACTGAACCATTAAATAAGCTCTACCAATCTCACGGTTTATAATCGGCATCAACTTTTTCCCGGATTTTCTGGCTATGGCAAACTGACTTTCAGCTGCTGCCGCATTTCCTTGACGCAAGGCAAGGTGCCCCATTCCAACATTGTTTAATGTGTACTTCGGCATCATGAGTAAACCTTTCTCAAACATTTCTTTTGCTGAAGCAGTATCTCCTGACTCCAGAAAATTAATACCGGCCCAATAGTAGTGCTCACCTACTTTGGGTTTTTTAGCAATTAGGGCATCGAAAGTTTTAGCAGCGTCCTCATACTGCTCGTTTCGGGTTTGTCTTTTTCCCTGCTCAATGCTTTGGGCCTGCAGCAGACATGCGCCGGCGGCGGCCAATGTGAATAAAAGTTTTTTCATTTTGGTGCAAAAAAAATATAAGTTGAACGCTTTACGATGAATAAATCAAAAATTAATCCAAATTTATTATTCTGTGTCAATTTCTATGGTTCTTCCTGCATCAAAACATGGTAATAAACCACTTTTCTTGACCAGAATCTGTCCGGGTTGTGAGCAAATCCATGCTGCAAAACCACTTCCAAGACCAGCATAACCTTGTAAATCATGCAAATACACATCCTGAACAAAAGGATATTGGCGTGTATATATCTGCGATTGAAAAGGATAAGCTATACCTGTTGAATCCGTTTTAACCTGTAAAATTTTTACTTTTTTCTGATAATACACGGCAAGTGTATCTGTTTTATCCGCAATGGCGTTAACACCTACAAAGCCAATGTATCCATTGTGCATCGACACCCAATCTATGACATCATAAGGGCTTTTTCTGGTCACAACAGAAGATCTGACATATTCCTTCAGCTTGTATCGCCGGTAAAAATACATATAATTATTACCGCCTTTTCTGTCGAAACACAATTTGGTATCATCGTTGGTTTTTTCAGCCAACAGATATTTTTTCAGCTCATTTTCACTTATAACCGAAAGATTTGAATTTTTATTGGCAACAATTGCAATGGAGGATTTGGCAAATTTTACATTTCGCACTTTAAAATTGCGGTTTTCGAGTGCCTGCTTCTCGTCCGGAAAGAAGTCTCTGTGCAATACACAAATCCTACATTTTCCGTCATTAACAGCCTGTAATATATCTGTTTCTGAAGCAAATTTGAATTGCAGCCTGGCTTTGGGATATTTGGATTCAAAAACATCTTTCATTTGGGTTAGCATTAGTGAATCGGCAAAATCAGCCCAAATACTAACATTTCCTGCAGTGGGTACATCCTTGCCTTGGCCCTGAAAATCAAAATTGGTGCAAGCATTCAAAAAAAGGGATGCAAGACATATAAGGTTAATTCTCATCAGATGATTTTCTTTTTCTCCGAAATATAAGATAGCCATTCACGCCCCGGAATAGCCCCCAAATTATCAGTATACCGCCAAACCATGCCGGATTTATTCCTTTCAATGAAAGAGATTCAGGATTAATAATCCAAAAATAAAAACCCATACAGATAAAAACAGAGGCGGTGAGAAAATGATAAAAGTGACCTGTTTTAAACATCAGTACAAAAATAGGCAATAAAAAAGGCCTTGCGATAAAGGCCTTTCTTAGAATTTAAATATTTTACAATCAGTGAATCATCATGGTGCGGCTCACCTTGCTGCCACCAGTAATGAGGCTGTAGGTATAAACACCAGCCGACAAACCTGTTGCATCGATAGGCAGGATATGGTTACCGCGGTTCATGCCTGAGAATGTAGTGTTGCGAACCAGCATACCTGCTGTGTTGCGCACTTCCAACTTAATATCGCCGGGAGCAGACATCCAAACCAGCACGTTTGAAACACCACTGAAAGGATTGGGGTAGTTTTGGTTCACCAGCATTAACTCACCGGTATTGGGTTTGTCTACATTCACACCCCAAATCATTCCAATCTTGTTGTTCAGAATATCACCTACAGGAATTGCCTGATAGAGAATATCATTTAACACAACAGGATGGTTTTGAGCGTTTGCGTTGTTGTTGCTGAGGTTGTTACCGGGAATAACGTCCTGCTGCCACATCAGGTGCAAGAATCCATTGGCTCTGCGAGCTACTGAAGGGAAGTCGTCTTCACGGGTAAGCACCTGGGTAAGATCCTGAGGTGCGCTCCAATTCAAACCACCATCCGTACTGCTAACCACGGCAATATCGCGGTAGTTTGCGCCAAGATCATACACATCGCCTTCAATAGGCACCGAGAAAACGCAGTAAATGTTGCCGTTATCATCAATTGCTGCGTTGGGCTGGCGCATAGGATTGGTATTGGTTAGGCGCGCGCAGTGAGAAAGTGTAGTTCCACTTACTGTAGGCAGGTTACCACTTTGCAGACCATAATAGGAGGCTGCATCCAGGCTAATTGATCCGCTACCGTCTCTGTCGAATGCGCTTACATCAACAATGGACTGGCTGATTCCGGTTGCTTCATTCCAGTATCCAATGCCTTGAGTTGCAAAATAATCTGAGTAGAATTCATCGGTGGTATCCTGGTCTCCAACACGGGCAAGCCCCCAAAACACATGAACTTTGCCGTTTTTATCAATAATCACATCGCAAGTTCCATCGTTGGTAAATGGAGTATCCAACATGAGTTTTTTGGCAGTGTAGGGTGCATATTTAAACGTATCTGCAATGATGCGCTGGAATGTAGCTCCGGCATCGGTTGATTTCCAGAGAATTACACCTTGGAATTTATCTGCGTTTACTATGGCAACAGTTTTGCCTTTTGCATCAATGGCATATTGGTCTGCGCCACCGTTGTTGGTGAGGGTACTGTCATAATCGGGCAGCATCTGATGCTGAATATCCCAGCTGCTGCCTGCATTGATGCTGCGGCTGTAAACCATGGGAGCAAAAATGCCTTTTCTGCGGGGTGCACGTTTTTCACCTGGCTGGGCTGAATCGGTGTAGCTGCAGATAAAGTGAATGGTATCGCCATCATTGGCCGAGCGGCCCCAAATGGGTTTGTAGGGTGGTTCCGACAAAATATTTGTGCTCAATGAAGGACGGGTTCCCGGACCATTATTTTTGGTCATTACAAAACCACCATTGGTAGCTTCATGGCCAATTACGAACTCAGAGCCATTGCGAAGTATACCAATGTTTGGCCAGCCTGTGCGGGTTGATGCTTCTACCCTGCTACTGTCTGATGCCAGCCATTTACCGGCTGTATTTCTGAAATTGTAACCGGAACCACGTTGAGGGAAACCCGAAAAATCGTTGGCGCTGGTTGTCCATGTTGCCGATACGGCCCCATTAGGGTGCATCACCAAACGGTGAGGCATGGCATAGTTACTCTGCAAATCGTAATAAGATGAGCCAATTCTAATAAAATTGCTGTAATTGACACCGCGGGAATTCACCTTATTACCGGTATTGTGTCCGCCATTGCTCAAAACATCATGATAAATATTGTTTTGGGCTGCGCTTTGCTGAGCCGATGAGTTTGGCTGAAAGCTAGTTCTGACCCCCTGGGCATTTATGGTTAAGATTGCCCCGGAAAGTCCGATAAGAAAGTATAGTTTCTTCATATGTTGTAGTTAATAATCTGTGCAAATTAACATTATTTTTATATATCAATCCATAGTTATGGAAAGAATGTATCAATTTTTAAGTATTCCTAAAACAGTTTCCACCAGCAGGTCACCGTCTTCGGCACTGCCGCGGTGAACCCCCTTAAGCCTAAGATCGAGGTATTTGATTTGTCCGAGTGCCTTTTCCAGGTCGTCCATGTTATAATTTCTTGCTGCCAGGCGATAATCTTTCACAAAATAAGGATTTACGCCCAGTTCTGAAGCCATTTCCTGATCGCTTTTACCGGTGAGATAGTGAGCAGACACAACCTTGTTAAAAAATCCAAAAAGCACCGGAACAACGCGGTGTATTTCGCCCCTCTCGGCCCTTACGCCCATCTGGTGGGCAATTTGAATACTTCGGTTAAAATCTTTCATTCCCAAAGCAGACTGTAGCTCAAACACATTGTATTCCCTGTTGAAACCCACCTGCTGCTCTACATGATGCTGCCTAATAAATTCATCTTTTACGGTGATGAACATCTTCTCGAGTTCATTGTGAATCAGGGTTAGATCAGCGCCCAACAGATCTACCAGCATATCTACCGCCGCATTGTCAATACTTCGGCCTTTGAGGTGGCAAAACTGAGGTATCCAGCCCTTCACCTGATAATCGCGCAACTTGTCTGCTGTATAAACAATGCCTTTGGAAATGGCTTTATACGTTTTGGTGCGGCTGTCTAACTTGGCGTTTTTAAATGCCAAAACCAAAATGGTGCTAGGCAAAGGAGCCTCGAGATACGGCAAGAGAACATCAATATTTTCCAGATGCTGTGCCTCTTTTACCACAACAAGCTGATAGTTACTCATCATTGGGTAGCGCCGCACAATTCCGGCCAAATCATTGATTTTTATTTCCTTACCGTATACAATAGTCTGATTAAAACTGCGTTCAGCCTCGGTAAGCACACCATCTTCAATCATAGCCGTAAGCGCATCTACAAACCAGGTTTCTTCGCCCTGCAGCAAAATCAAAGGTGCCCAGTCTTTCGCAGCAAATCTTTTGCTCAAACTAAGAAATTGATCGATGTTTCCGGACTGTTTTGCCATTTTGTGCTAATTTCACGGCGTTGGAAGCGCTTCTTTTCCCCACTTACGAGTTTACGATCCAAACCGCAGAACAAAAAAAGCAGATTTTTGATCCGGTTAGAAAAAAATTTATCCCCCTGACACCTGAAGAATGGGTAAGACAGCATGTTATCATGCACCTGCACCATCATTATAGTATTGCTTTTTCGCTTATTTCGGTAGAGAGAGAACTCCAATTCAACGGGTTGAAAAAACGTTTTGATGTGATGGTTTCCTGTCGCAACAGGCCTTTTGCCTGCCTGGTGGAAGTGAAGGCACCGGAAATAAAACTCACCACCGAAACCATACTGCAGGCAGCGGTTTACAATAAATCATACAATTGTTCGTGGCTGTGGGTAACCAATGGCATTCAGCATGCCTGGCTGCTGATTGAAAACGGCACCCTCAAACCTGCTGAGGCACCTGTAAACCTTTGTGTTCTACCATAAATCCTCGAGCCACTCTTCCCTTCCTGAAGTGAATTTCGCCACCGGATCGCAGGCAGCGTTATTGAATGGGTTGAAGTTTATATTCATGGTTTTGGATGCATTGTACCCTTTACCAACCGCAAAACAGGGAAAACATTTGCCTTCGCGGCTTACTTCATAATGAAATCCTTCCCCAGTACTGATTATTGCGTCAGCAGTCCAGTTGGTTTTGAATTTTGCATTTCTGGTGGTTTGACCTTGAGGATCCAAATTAATTATGCCGGTCAAATTTATAGGGAATTTTTCTTTGTTAATGCGTAGTTCAGCATTTGCATGAACGGCAATTTCATAAAATGATGAGGAAGTAAAATTGAGGGTACCGGAAAAGTAAATAGGTCCTTTACTTCCCATCACAGCGAAACTATCTTCGGTCCTGGCTGTCATCAGGCAAGTATCGAGAAAAAAAATGCTGCCCGAGTATCCATTTTTTATTAGGCATTTCCCTTTTCTTGTAAGGCCGTCGGCACAAACAACTCCGCTGTTAAAATCAAACCAGATTCCGCTATCGGTAAGCAAAAGCAATGGCACTGTGGCCCGCGAATTCCCCCAATCTCGCAGTACTTCAGCTGTTGGAATGAATGCATGGCTTGCCAATGCCTGAAACGCAGTCGCATTGTCTATAGCCGGCTGAAATGAATTGCCAATATCCTCAGTCTTACGGCATCCCAATAACAGTATTGGAAGTGCAATCAATAAAAATGAAAAACGCATCCTACAAAAATACGCCATTCATGTATTTGAATGCATGGTAAACTTAACGAACCGTGAAAGTAACACTGCGGTTGCCGAACAGTGCTTTTGCCGTTCTATCGCAGGCAGCATTGTTAAAGGGGTCAAAGTCTATTTCAAGGCTTCTGCTAGCATCTACATTTTTTATGGTAATTACCCCTTTCACAAAAGTGCGGGCACAACCCATTTGCAATCTCTTAAGCAGTGGCGATGTAACATTCCATGAATATCCATCGCCCTCGCGGTTAACTCCATTACCACTGCCGGTAACTTCATATTCGTCGCCCCAGATACCGGGTGTAGTCTGGCCCGAAATCTTGGTCAAATTGCGAATACCGCTGTGGGTGGCCTTTTTGCCATCACTGAATATTAGCTCGCTGTTGTTCACATTAATTTCAAATGCGTAGATGGCGGTGCGTTTTATTGAAATATCCGTAATAACCTGGGTCATATTGTTACCATC
This sequence comes from Sphingomonadales bacterium, assembly GCA_016872175.1. GTDB lineage: Bacteria > Bacteroidota > Bacteroidia > NS11-12g > UBA955 > RGEC01. Next base: position 35,385 of record VHBA01000013.1, read on the forward strand.
ACCACAATAATATTCATCTGCTGCTGTAATTTTAATGGTAGCCATGGAACCTACAGATTTATAGGGTTTTGTGAAACCAATTTGAACCTTACCGGCACGGTATCTGCCATCTCCACAGAGTTTTCCTTTTGGAGCATTGCTGCTGAGTGGACCGAAATCAATTTCATACAGTTTTACGGAATTTTGGGTATCAATAACCGTAATTGTGGCTCCGGAAGGAACCACAGTAGATTGCATGCTGCTCTCATTTATGTCATCGGAAAGGTCAAACAAGCTGGCAGCTTCTGTTTCTGATGATGCAAAATCTTCGGCACTGGTAATGTTATCGCGGTCTTGTTTCAGCTTACCACAGGCGGTAAAACCCAGTAAAATGCATACACCGCAAAGCATTAAAGTAGCCGTAAACGAATGTTTTTTTATGGTTTTTATCATTGCAATACCATTGAATACAAATAAATCACCCATTACCCCCAAATTGTTTTACTTATTGAGTAAATCAATAATAATACGGCATGTTTTCACGATTTCATCTTCTGTTATACTTAGCGGCGGTGCAATGCGTAATGCATTCGGTGCATACAAAAACCAATCGGTAAAAATGCCGTCGTTGAGTGCACCCAAAATGAGCTTTTTACAGGTTTGCTCACTATCCAGGTGAGCGGCTAATAACAAGCCCATACCCTCAACCCTATGTATTTTAGGGTGCTGCAGATGCTTCCTGAACAACTTTTCTTTTTCGGTGATATGAAAATGCTGAAGGTTTTCAGCGGTAATATTGACCGCTGCCGCTGATGCAGCACAACAAACAGGATGACCACCAAACGTAGTAATGTGCCCCAAAACCGGGTTTTCCGAGAGGCATTGCATGTGTTCCTTCGATGCAATGAAAGCCCCCATGGGCATTCCGCCGCCCAGGGCTTTTCCTAAGACGAGAATATCAGGCACTATGCCATATTGTTCGAACGCAAACATGGTTCCAGTGCGCCCCATGCCTGTCTGAATTTCATCGACAATCATCAGGGCACCTGTGCGGTTGCAAAATTCACGCACTGCATGCACATATTCCGTAGAGAGCACAAATGAGCCCCGTTCTGCCTGTATAAGCTCGAGCACAACTGCAGCAGGAGGCTCAGCCATATTTTGCAACGCATCGATATTGTCGGCTTCTATAAAGTGAATATTGGGCAATAATGGACGGTATGCTCCACTGTAATATTCATTGCTCATAAGACTCAAGGCGCCCTGAGTACCTCCATGATAGGCATTAATTTGAGCCACAAACGCTGACCTTCCGGTGAATCGTCTGGCCAGTTTCATGGCGCCTTCTATGGCCTCACTGCCTGAATTTACAAAATAGAAATTATCAAGTTGCGGTGGTAAAACATTGCCAAGTGCTTGCGCCAGCTGCACCTGCGGCGACTGCACCACTTCCCCGTACACCATTAGGTGCATATATTTATCCAGCTGCGTATGAATAGCTTCAAGTACTTTGGGATGCCTGTGCCCAAGCGAAGAAACAGAAATCCCTGAAATCAAATCCAGGTATTTTTTGCCTGTGGCATCATACAAATAATGGCCTTCTGCCCGCTCAATCTCCAGCAACAGCGGTGCATCGCTCGTTTGTGCGAGATGATGTAAAAAAAATTGTCGGTTACCGATGTGCGGCATGAAAACCTGCTGTTAGTATATGGAAAGCAAACGATCCAGTGAGCGGAAAAACTGCTCGGTAGGTTCATTGCGGTTCCAGATGACCTTGGCTCTGCTGTAGTAGGGCCTTCTTTTTTCATTAAGGTCAGAAATTTGCTTATGCAGGCTTTTGTCCTGGGACAGCAATGGCCGTTCAATATGGCTTTCTTCCAGTCTTCTCTCTATCTCGGCAAGTTCTGTATTGAGGTAAACCGTGAGTCCATTTATGCTCATGTTTTCCATGTTATTGTCCCATACAGGTGTTCCGCCACCGCAACTCACGACGCACTGTTTATATGAAAATGTAACGTGTAAATATTTCTGCTCTATTTTCCTGAAACCCTCCTCACCGAGTTCTTCAAAAATTTGAGGAATACTTTTTTTCTCATTTTTTTCAATGAGTTCGTCCAAATCAACAAAATCCCATCCCATTTTGTGAGACAGCCATTTTCCTGTGTGGCTTTTGCCTGACGCGGGCAACCCTAAGAGATAAATTTTATCCATGACGCAAACGGGGATCGAGCCAAATATAGCACATCTCTGTGATAAGATTGACAAAAAAGAAAATTATTGCCGTAAAAAGTACGGATCCCATGATTACGGGAAGATCTGAATTTTGGAGAGCATCGATGGCTACTTTTCCCAAGCCTTTCCAGTTGAAAATATATTCTGTAAAAAAAGAGCCTGCAAGCAAACTGCTCAACCAGCCTCCAATGGATGTAACCAGTGGATTTACCGCATTGGGAAATGCATGTAACCAGATTACTTTCCACTCAGTCAGTCCCTTGGCACGGGCCGTGCGGATATAATCCTGATAAAGCACATCCACCATGGTATTTCGGGTAAGTTGAATAAAAACTGCCAAGGGTCTTAATCCCAGTGCCACAGCAGGTAAAATTAGATTTTTCCATGCCAGATAACGGCCTTCGCCCATGGGATCAACTTCCCAAAGACTACCGGTCATTTCCAGCCCTGTGTATTGTTTCCAAACATAACCAAAAAGCCAGGCAATGAGCATGGCGCTGAAAAATGCGGGAAGTGAAATACCTGCTGCTGATAATGCTACGATAGAATTGTCAAAGACAGTGCCTCTTTTAATTGCAGACAACACGCCCAGTGGAATTCCCAGTGCAAGTGCAAACAGTAAGGCTGAGAATGCAAGCACCATGGTTCCGGTGAAAGCCTCAGCAATGATGCCCGAAACAGGTTTTTTATTTTGGAAACTTGTTCGGAGGTAAGGTGCTTTCAAAATCAAGGTTCCTGATTCCATACTGGCCACCTTTACCCCACCCGTCTGATTGGGTCTTTGACTGCCAGCGGGATACCATGAAACAGGAGAAAGATCGTTGATGTAAAAAACCAACTGCTTCCATTTGGGCTGATCCAGACCAAGGTCCCTGATGATAGCATCGGTAGTGGCTTTATCACTGCGCTGTCCGGAAAGGATTTGCTCCGGAGACGGTAAAATCATAAACAGGCTAAAGATAAAAAGCAGTAAACCAAATAAAACTGCCAGCAGGAATTTGATTTTACCGACAATGAACGCCCTCATTTAGAGGTTAGTTTTTGTAATTTACTGGTAGATGGCAGATTCCTTCCGCTCCATTTGGCTAAGACAACGGCATCTTTGAACAGATAGAGCGTGGGATTATAACGCGCCAGCGTCATCAGCATTTTCTGATCGGCCGAAAGAAAGGTAAATGGAAGTTTTTGTGCCTTAACATAAGCTGCCGATGGCTCAGCACTGCTCGCTGTTACAGGGTAAAAGGCTACCTTATTTCGCTTAGACCAGTTGAATATTTCACTAATTTCAGGATTAGCTCCATTATACCCTTTATCGGTGTATGTAAAAACCCAAAGCAACTTATAACCTTTGCTAAGGATAAAACTATCCTTCAAATCAGCGCCAGTGCGCGGATCTGAAATAGCAAAGTCATGTATAGGGCTTTTGTAACCTTCAATAATAATTTTGTCTATTCTCCGTCTGAATTTCCATCTTTCTTTTTCAAACTTCTCATACCCATCCGTGTATTCTTTTGTGGTAACACTTACACTGTCTTTGCCTTTTTCCAATACAAAAAGCATTTGAACACTGTCAGACGCGCGCATTCCTCTCGGAATTTCAGTCATGATTTTATGAATATCATTGCCGGGTTTGTAAGGCAGAAAATCCCATAAAGGAAGATACAGGTAACATAACCATCCAAAGGCGGCAGAAAGCAAGCTAATTACCCCCATGAACTTCCAGCCGAAGCCTTTGCTAAACCATGGTTTAATGTATGATCTGCCAAAAACAATAATCAAGATAAGGCCACTGAGAATTACATCTTTGAAAAAGGACTCTTTGGGTTTCAATTTGATAAAATCTCCAAAGCAACCGCAATCTGTAACTTTATTAAAAATCCATGAATACCAGGTAAGGAAAGTGAAGAAAACGATGAGGAGCAGCATGGACAAGGAGGTAAATGTGATACTCCAGCCCACCAACAATGCAAAACCCAAAATTACCTCCAGGGCACAAAATGCAACCGACAGATACAAGCTGTATTTCTTGTTGGACAGGAAGAACCCGTGCAGTGCACCTTCTTTCTTAACGTAAGGCTCCAGTTGAAGATCTGTTTTAAATACATCACTGTGGCTGCTTTCAAAGTGGACATCTTTCTGGTAGATGGTTTTGCCGGCTACTACACACCTTACTACCGCCATAGATTTGGACCCTGAATCCTGAGCTTGTAAGGCGATTTCACCTGCCGGCAATTTTTTGTAGGTAGCATTGAGTTTGAGATTATAAGTTCTGCGAGGTGCTTTGGGCTTATTTCTTTTGCCTTTTTTTTCTACGCTTGTTAGAGCAGAGTCTTTGGTAACTGCAGAATCTGGGATGGCAACTGCAGACTCGCTGTTAACCTGAATATTCAGGGGTGCAGTTTTGTCTGAACTGAACAATGGGTAACTTGTTTGCAGTAAAAGCTTGGCTCCGTCCAGCAACTGAATATGCAAGGAATCTTGTTTTTGTGCAACATCTGCAGCAAAAACATCGAAGTATTCATTGAGTTTGATGGCAAAACCACTGGGGTCATTCAATTTCACCATTCCGGAAAAAATGAAGAGCAAAGCGGTAAAAACGCGTGATATCTGAACGACTATTCTCATTGTTCCTGCATTCTGATTAAGGCAAAAATAGCATAATTAATAATATCCTGATAATTTGCCGAAACACCTTCACTGGCGATGGTTTTACCGGCGTTATCCTCAATCTGTTTGATACGGGCAATTTTTACAAGTATTAGGTCTGTAAAACTGCTAACCCGCATATCGCGCCAAGCTTCACCGTAGTCGGTATTCTTCATTAGCATGAGGTCACAGGTCAAATGGGTGTGGTAATCATAAAGTTCCAGGATTTCTTTGATATCGTCGGTATCGTGCTTTTCATCTAAAAGCTGCAATTGTATAAGCGCAATAATGCTGTAGTTAATAATTCCCATGAATTCCCCTTCAATATCCTCTCCCACCAGATTCTTCCCGCTGATTTCAATATTGCGTATGCGTTGTGCTTTTATAGAAATCTGGTCGGTGATGCTTTGGGGCCGGAATACCCGCCATGAAGTGCCATAATCCGTGTTTTTTTTCTCGAAAATATTTCTGCAAATGTGCAGAATGGCATTGTATTGTTCACGGGTTTTTTCCATCTCCTGAGTATGTTGCGAATTTAAAGCTTCAGCCATGCATTTATTAATCAATTTTTAGGCCAATTTATTCACATGTCAGGGCTTTGACAAAATATTCTATTAAAAATTTGCTATTTTGGATTTTTCTTCGTATATTTAATAAATAAACTTTTTGATAATTATGAATGCCGATTTTAATGAACTTTACAAATCTTTAAACACCGAACAGAAACTCGCAGCAAACACCCTGGAGGGACCTGTAATGGTTATTGCAGGCCCGGGAACGGGTAAAACCCAGATTCTGGCTGTCAGAATCCTTAACATTCTCAATCAACCGGACAGCAGGCCGCAAGACATTTTGTGTTTAACCTACACCGATGCCGGTTCGTCTGCCATGCTGAATCGACTAAGTAAATTCATGGGGGCCGATGCCTACAAAGTCAACATTCACACTTTTCATGGTCTTTGCAACACCATCATCAAAGAAAATCCCGAATTGTTTTCCAAAGGAAACCTTCGGGTAATGGATGACCTTGACAAGCTGGAACTGCTGGACAGTTTGATTAGAACCATACCTTCAGGATCGGTGCTTCAAAATTTTCAGGAGCAACCGTATTATCTGAGAAAATCGCTTGAAAAAGTATTTAACCTTATGCAAAGCGAAAACCTGGATATTGCTTTCTTTGAACAGGGTATTGATAAACTAAAGGATGAGGATTCCTTTAAGGAAGCATTTCCGGGTTTTGTTTACCAGAGGGTATCCGGTGATAATGTAAAGGGAGATTTAAAGCGGAAAGACTATGACACACACCTAAAAGAATGGCAAAAGCTACGCGAAGCGGCCGCTTTATTTCCAAAGTACCAGGAAATGAAAAAAGAGTCCGGGCTTTATGAATTCAGCGATATGCTTCAATGGGTTTTGAATGCTTTCAAAACAAACCCAGACCTGCTTATGACCTACCAGGAAAAATACCAGTATGTGCTTGTGGATGAATATCAGGATACTTCGGGCATACAAAATGAATTGTTGTATGAGCTGATTTCTTTCTGGGAAGAAAACCCTAACTGTTTTGTGGTGGGTGACGATGATCAAAGCATTTATGCTTTTCAAGGGGCCAGGGTTAGCAATATGATGGATTTTGCTAAACGCTATGAGCAAAACATCACCAAAATTGTGCTTACCCAAAACTATCGCAGCACTCAGATAGTGCTTGATGGGGCAAAAACACTGATTGAGAACAATAAAAAAAGACTGGTCAATACATTTTCCGAATTAAGCAAAGACCTGACCGCCTCGGGTGATAACTGTCATTACGAGCCTATTCCCATTCATTATCACGCCTATAAAAATCGTTTTCATGAAGCACTCGGCATCTGCAACCAGATTGCAGCACTAACAGACGCAGGCTGTGCACCAGACGAGATAGCCGTTATTTACCCAAAACATAAAATTGCGGATGAACTCGCCGACATTTTATTGCAGAAAGAGGTTCCCTTTACGCTTGCACGCAGTGTAGATATTCTGCAGGAACCGCTGATTATTCAATTGCAGGGATGGCTTCAGTATTTAGCCAGTGAACTTGAAGTTCCTCACAAAGGGGAATATCTGATTTATACTTTGCTGCATTATCCGCTGTATGATATAGCACCATTTGAAGTATCGAAGATTGCGACTGAAATTTATTCAAGGCGACATGAGAAACTAAAGTGGCGTGATTTTCTGGCGGAATACATCCATCAAAATCCAGAGCCATTGCCGGCAGGGACCCAAAGTCGTGAAGCACTGAGAAAGCTATGGAATCAGGCAGAGGAATGGATTAAAAAAGCGGCGGGTATGACGGTTCCGCAGCTGATCCAAGAGGTTATTTCTAAGGGTGGTTTTTTGAAAATGGCCATGCAAAGCGAACAGCGGGAATGGTACATGGAACAACTTCACACATTCTTAAGCCATGCCATTGCGGCCAATCAAAAGAATCCGTACCTCACCCTCACCCAATACATGGAAGCATTGGACAAAATGAAGCGGAATGAAATCGCCATCCGACTTGAAAAAAGAATTGGCAGCAAATCCGGGGTGGTTTTAACCACAGCCCACAGCAGCAAAGGGCTGGAATACCGCCATGTTTTTATCATCGGCTGCGAAGAAGAATCCTGGGACAAAGACCGAAGCAGTTCACTTCCCTATAAAATCAAATCTTTTTTTCAGGGTTTGAAGCATTCAGTTAAAGACCAAAACGAGGAGGATGCTGACAAAGAAGAAAGACGCAGATTGTTTTATGTGGCCATGACACGTGCCAAAGAATCCCTGCATTTAAGCTGGGGGAACGAAAAAATCAGTGCGAAGACCACATTGCAGAAAAAAAGCAAGTTTCTACAAGAACTGATTGGTAAAAATGAAATAGCTGAGATCGAGCTTGATAAAATGGATTTGATTTTGGCCGAATCGCAATTACTGACCAGGGTTGCACAGCCCATATTGAAAATAGAAGATACCGAGTGGTTAAATCAGCAATTGCAGGATTTTACCTTTTCTCCGTCTACCCTCTACGATATTCTGGAATGTGGTTTGCGTTTTTACTTTGGCCGTATGGTGCGGGTACCGTCTGCTCCCAGTGCAGCATTAGGTTACGGATCGGCTGTTCATAATACACTATGGAAAACTGTGGATGTAGGGCATCCACAGCAGCAATGGCCGGATGAATCTGCATTTCTTGCACTTTTTGAAACTGAATTATTCAAGCAAAGAGGGGCTTTCACCCCGGCAGGATACCAGCTGAAATTGGACCAGGGCCGTGAGCGTCTGCCTCAATACTACCGCTCCAGGTTACCCATCTGGCAATCGGATAAAGGCAAGGGAATCATTCTTGAAAAATGGCTGGAGTCCAGTATTGATGGTATAAAAATCGGTGGGAAGGCCGACAAAATCATCGTTGAAAACGATCAGGTAATTGTGATAGACTACAAAACCGGAAAACCGGAAAATGCCGACGCATCGTTCAGCCCGCCAACCCAGGATAGTCTTGACAAAGGCAAATTACCGCCAAAATATTGGTTTCAGCTGGGTATGTACATGTTGATTGTAAATTATTATACCGAAAGGAACTGGAATGGCATTGCTGCCAAGATTGATGCGGTGGAACAGGATGAGAAAAAAGAATTCCCCACTTTCACTCAGTATTATGACAGTGAAGATCTTGCATTGCTGAAAGATTATCTGATTGCAGGCAATCAAAAGCTACGCAGTTTGGAGTTCCTGAAAGGCTGTGGCAGTGAAGATTGTGAATGGTGTCAATTTGCAAAATCAACCGGTCAGGCCATTTTGCCCGAATCCTTGCAAGACGAAGAAGATTAATCCTGAATCTGAAGCGTTCGGCAAGCTTTTTCGCAACAAAGCTCTTCAGCCTTTTTTCGGCTGAGATTTTTATCGGAAGCAACTACTTCATCATCAATCAAAACAGATACCACATACAGATCTTTTCTGCCGTGGGTGTCTGTTTTGTGCTTCCATGACACTGTCTTTTTTTGCTGCTGTGCCCATTTCAACAAAACGGCCTTGTAGCTGATGGTCGTATTCATCAGTTTTTCCAGGTCTAGGTACTGACCTATCAGTCTTTGGGTAATAAACGTTTTGGATTTGCTGTAACCATGATCCAGATATAATGCACCTATCAGGGCCTCCATTGCATTGCCAGCTATAGACTTTACTGCGGTTGGATGCTTCAACAGCTCAGGTTTTAAATTCATCAGTTGAATTAATCCCAGTCTGTTGGCGAGATAACTCATTTGCTCACGGTTAACCACCCTCATGCGCATTTCGGTAAGAAAACCCTCCTGTTTCGACGGATAACGCATAAAAAGCATTTCAGCCACTACTGCATCGAGTATGGCATCGCCCAAAAACTCGAGGCGTTCATTATCCGAAATACTTTTTTCGGATTTGTCGGCATTATTTACTGAAGAATGCCTTAATGCCTCCCGATAAATTGCGAGCCTATGGGGCTTAAGACCGGTGAGCCGGTAAATCTGATCTGAAAATCTTTTGGAATCTGAAGATAAAAAAAGCCGTACTGCCAACGTTGGAATCAGTCTTCGTACCGTTTAAAAATAACGGAAGCATTGTGTCCGCCGAAGCCGAAAGTATTGCTAAGCGCTGCCCTCACATCGCGCTTTTGAGGCTTGTGAAAGGTAAGATTAAGCCCTGCATCAATTTCCGGATCATCAGTAAAATGATTGATGGTGGGTGGAACAATACCTTCTTTTATAGCAAGAATTGAGGCTACTGCTTCAATGGCACCTGCACCGCCGAGAAGATGACCGGTCATACTTTTCGTACTGCTTATGTTGAGGTTGTAGGCATGCTCCCCAAAAACACCCAAAATAGCTTTTGTCTCGGCTATATCACCAAGTGGTGTGCTTGTTCCGTGTACATTGATATAATCAACTTCGTCGGCAGACATACCTGCATCTTCCAAAGCCTGTTTCATTACGTTTTTGGCCCCAAGTCCTTCTGGATGAGGCGCTGTAATGTGGTAGGCATCTGCGGTCATTCCGCCGCCTACAAGTTCTGCATAAATTTTAGCACCGCGGGCTTTCGCATGTTCAAGATCTTCAAGAATGATGGCTGCGCCACCTTCGCCCAGAACAAAACCATCGCGGTCTTTGTCAAACGGACGGGATGCAGTTGCATAATCATCATTTCTTTCTGACAGGGCTTTCATGTTACTGAAACCACCCATCGCTGGCTCGTTTACACAAGCCTCACTGCCGCCAGTTACCATAACATCTGCCTTACCCAGGCGAATGAGGTTAAATGCATCAATGATACTGTGCGTGGCTGTTGCGCAAGCTGAAACTGTGGCATAATTGGGGCCGCGAAACCCGTGTTTAATGCTGATATAACCCGAGGCTATATCGATAATCATTTTGGGAATAAAGAAAGGAGAAAAACGCGGAGTACCATCTCCTTTAGCATAATCCACCACTTCATTGAAGAAGGTGGTGAGACCGCCAATTCCCGAACCCCAGATAACGCCAACGCGGTCGGGATTAAAGGATTGTTGTAACAGGCCTGAATCCAGTATGGCCTCATCGGCTACCACAACACCAAAATGGGTAAAGGGATCCATTTTTCTGGCTTCCTTTCTGTCCATATACTGGGTTATGTCAAAATTCTTCACCTCGCAGGCAAAGCGAACTTTAAATAATGTGGTATCAAAACGTGTAATTGGGGCGGAACCTGAAACACCGTTCAGGAGCCCATCCCAATAAGCATCAAGCGTATTGCCGACGGGTGTAAGAGCACCCATGCCGGTTACAACAACCCTTCTGAGTTGCATGAATTTTACTTTTTGTTTTCTTCGATGTAACGAATGGCTTCACCCACAGACTGAATTTTTTCAGCCTGATCATCGGGGATGCTGATATCGAATTCTTTTTCGAACTCCATAATCAGTTCAACGGTGTCAAGCGAGTCTGCACCCAGATCATTGGTGAAACTGGCTTCGTGGGTTACTTCTGATTCTTCTACGCCAAGCTTATCTACGATGATAGCTTTAACTTTGGTTGCGATTTCTGACATGTTTTTGTTATTTGGATTTGCGGTGCAAAATAAAACAATTTTTCACATACAAGGTATCAGGTTCTTAATTTTGCAGAACCTTTATGCCTAAAAAGGAATATCTGGACTTTGATTTTGACGGTGTTGCATTCCGTGCAATAGCCGTGCACACTGCATTACCGCCTGCTCTTCTTGCGTGGCAGGCAGACAGAATTCTGGGGACAAAGTTTTCGTTGCGACCTGATTCTTTTCCATTAATCACAAAAAAAGTCATTTCTGAACACACACAGTATTACTTTCGTGAAGAAGAATTCGGTGGTGAATGGTGGCTTCTGGAAAATCAGGGAACCCAAGGTTTACTCATGAACGTAAAACCTCAGCCTGACATGTTACTGATTGGCAGGGGCGGTGAGGATGAAACAAAAGGAACTGACTGGCCTGAAAAGCTCAAAGCAGTGCAAGGAATAGCCATGGTTTACCTGGTAAGTGATAAAGAGAAAAAAAAACTGACATGGATTACGTTTCTGGCGGAAAAGGTGAAAGAAAAGGAAAAAGATTAAAATGAACAAAAGTTTGTTTAACAAGACAAAAATTGTAGCTACGATTGGACCTGCTACGCAGGAAGAAGAAATATTAAAAAGAATTATTGAAGCCGGAGTGGATGTTTGCCGGTTAAATTTTTCTCATGGTACCCATGAAGGGCATCTTACTGTAATAGATCGTATACGTAAAATCAATAAGGAACTTGGAACCCATGTTTCTATCCTGATGGATCTTCAGGGTCCTAAATTGAGAATCGGCAAAGTAGACGGTGAAATACAGCTAGTTGATGGACAAATCATAACAGTTACCACAGAAGAATGTATATCAACTGCGGAAAAACTATACGTAAGCTATACAAGACTGGCCCTGGACGCAAAGCCCGGAGAGCGGATTCTGCTAAACGACGGTAAAGTTGAACTGAAAGTTACGGAAATAATAAACCAAACACAACTGTGCGCTGCCGTGGTAGTGGGCGGTGTTCTCACCTCCAACAAAGGATTTAATCTGCCCGAAACACAGCTAACCGTGCCATCCCTCACTGAAAAAGACCTGAAGGATTTGAAATTTGGTCTGCAGCAAAATATTGATTGGGTAGCATTATCCTTTGTGCGCAAGCCTGAAGACATTCTTGAGTTGAAGCAAATTATCGGGATGCATGAAAAAGACACCCGTGTTATTGCAAAAATCGAAAAACCCGAGGCGGTCGAAAACATCAAAGAAATTGTGAAAGTTGCCGATGCCATCATGGTAGCTCGCGGTGATTTGGGTGTGGAAGTCCCGCTGCAAAGGGTTCCGCTCATTCAAAAAGATATTGTTGAAAAATGTATCCAGGCTGCCAAACCCGTTATCATTGCTACACAGATGATGGAAAGCATGATTAACGACAGTATGCCTACCCGTGCTGAAATTAACGACGTAGCCAATGCTGTTTTGGATGGTGCAGATGCTGTTATGCTAAGTGCTGAAACCGGAGTAGGTAAATATCCGGTAAGGGTGGTTGAAGTGATGAGTAGCATTATTACTGACGTAGAAAAAGACAATCGTGTTTATTTCAAAGGGAAAAAACCTGATAACTCGTCGCCCTCTTTTGCCAGCGATGAGGTTTGCTTCACTGCCGTGCGCATGAGCGACCACCTGGAAGCCAAAGCCATCGTAGCCATGACTCGCTCAGGATATACCGGATTCCGCGTTGCCAGCTATCGGCCAAAAGCCAGTGTTTTTATTTTTACGGATAATTACAGCCTGCTTACAAGGCTAAGCCTTGTTTGGGGGGTTCGGGGCTTTTATTATGATGAATATGTAAGCACGGACCAAACCTTTCAGGATGTGACCGATACACTAAAAAAAGAAAGAATTGTAAGGCCCGGTGATTGCATCATCAACTGTGCCAGTATGCCTATCCACAGAAAGCAACGCACCAATACGATTAAGGTGACGTTTGTGGATTAAGGTTATTTCTTCTTAAACATATTAAACATGCCTCCCATTTTCCCCATGAGGCCGAGCATGCCACTGTCTAAACCCAGAAACTTTAGTACACCAGATGTATCGTTGCTGTAACCACCGGAAACAAACCGCTCGCGAAGCCCCTTAAGAGCACATGCCAACGCACTTGTAGCCAATTGTCTTTTGCGTTCCGCATCCCAGTCCAGGGCATAATAGCTGTCGGCACACTTCTGAATTAGCTCCTCATAGTATGTGCTGTTGCGGAGAGCATCTTCTCCACCTTTCACAATTTCCTGCATTTCCTGGATTTTACCACTCATGGCAAGACCTTGTATGTAGGCCATTGCAGCCTGCGTGGTTATATCAAAATGGGCTTCGCTCTGACTTTCAGAAAAACCAAATTCATGACCGTGACGCAAGTGAAATTCTTTACGAATTTCGATTAAATGTTCCTGTAATTTTTGCATACTAGATGCAAATTTCGGTGCTTATACCCGTTTTATGCAAGACAATGCATGCGTATTTTGTCCTGTTTCACTGTTTTTGATGCCGGCCTCAGTTAAAAAATCTATCCTTACCTTTCCGCTGGCATGAATGATGTGGTTATCTGACAGCACAATACCGACGTGCGTAATTTTTCCGTCTTTTTCAAAAAAGGCAAGGTCACCACTCTTTTTTTCTGAATAAGAAACCTTATTTCCTTCATTTGCCTGTTGTGAAGCATCGCGGGGCAACTTTTTATCCAGAATCCCAAATACAACCTGAACCAGTCCGCTGCAATCAATACCCCATACACTGCGCCCACCCCAAAGATAAGGTGTGTGCAAAAACAACATTGACAGACCGGCTGCGTCTGCATTTTCAGGCTCAAACGCACGGGCATCAGAATAGCGAAAATCACTTCCACTGAGGTTGCACTCCAAATCATTGGGGATAATTGAGCCGGGCGATAAATCGATCCGACCTGTTGAATTCTGCATTACGGCGCCATGCACAGCCACCTTCCGAATCCATTCCGTGAAAATTACTGAAGCCGGCCTGAGATAACTTAGTGGAATCCAGCCCTTATATTCATCGTGATTGCATGACACGTTAATCCATTCGCCCTTTTCCTCTATGAGCGAGCAGGTTTCCCCAAACAACAAACTACTTACCATTTCCGAAGCGGAAGATGCTTCAGATCGCACCGGAACCCACGATTGCGTACAGATAAATTGCATAGTTCAAAATTGATAAAGAATCTTCAAACTTGGTATGAAAAAAAATAATAATTACAGATGAAGTCGCTCCTTGCGGTCCAGTAAAACTTCTTTACTTTCTACATGGTCAGGATCGGGCACACAGCAATCTACCGGGCACACTGCGGCACACTGCGGTTCTTCATGAAAACCCGTGCATTCGGTACATTTATCCGGTACAATAAAATATACTTCGCTGCTGATAGGCGCAAACTTTTCGTTTGCATCCACTATCCTGCCGTCCGCCATGGTAAACGAACCCTTTACACCAGTTCCTTGGGATATTGTCCATTCAAGACCCGCTTCATATATCGCGTTATTTGGGCATTCCGGCTCACAAGCTCCGCAATTGATACATTCATCGGTTATAATTATTGCCATAATGTGCTGCAAAATTACAACACTTGCGTATTTTCGAGCACCCATTCTAAAACTATTCCGATGATTTTTGGCGTGCTCAGCGATATTCATGATAATCTGCCTATGCTGGCGGCAGCTATTAAGCGTTTTTCGGGTGAAAAAGCGGAAGCTCTGGTTTTTTGCGGAGACTTTTGTTCGCCCTTTGCGGCCAAAATGCTGGCCGAATCAGGATTGCCTGTACATGCTGTATTTGGAAATAATGATGGAGATCGTTTCAACATCCAAAAAGTATGTGCAGATTACAGCAATATTAAATTTCATGGTGAATACATTGGAGATCTGGATTCGCAGCTGCAGCTTGGTGGACTGAAAATTGGTGTTAGCCACTATCCTTTTTATGCCAAGACCATGATTAAGACCGGATGGTATGATTGTGTGTTTTACGGACACAATCATAAAGCTGAAAAACAAAAATTCGGCAACGCTCTGTTGCTGAATCCAGGCGAAGTAGCCGGTGTTTTTGGAAAGGCCAGCATTGGCATCATAGATGCTAAAAGCCTTAGCTCGGCAATTATAGACTTATAACTTGCCTGAAATCTCCTGCAGGACTTCAGGATGTGCGTGTTTGACAATATACGCAATAATTTTCTTTGTATTTACTTCTGCCGGACCATCATTAACGATATGCAAATTACAGCGTTCTTTATGCGAAACAATGTGTTTATCCCAGGCAGGCATTACGTGATTATGCCACTGGTATAAGCTTCGTTCTCTGGGAATACCCCTCTCCCGCATATCCCTGTCGAGCCTTCGCTCCAGGCTCAATTGCATATCTGCTTCAATAAAAATTCTGCAAGACAGAAGGTTGTCAATTTCCGGGAAATCAAACACAAAGAGTCCTTCTGCAATTATCACAGGCGCAGATTCAATAATGTCGACCCT
>VHBA01000014.1 GCA_016872175.1 Sphingomonadales bacterium
CTTCCTGCATCAAAGTATGTACCTTGCTGCGGGCTTTGTCGGTGATGGTGATATCCGCGGTATCGGTGAGCATGGTGGTTTAGTGATGCGATTTTTCCTCTGCAATGGGCTCCAGGCCTTGCTTTACGCGGTAATCATTAATGGCAGCGCGGATAGCATCTTCAGCCAGCACTGAGCAGTGGATTTTAACGGGTGGCAAAGCAAGTTCTTCCACGATATCCATGTTATCTATGGTGAGTGCCTGGTCTACCGATTTGCCTTTCAACCACTCAGTAGCCAAAGAGGATGAAGCAATGGCAGAACCACAGCCAAACGTTTTGAAACGGGCATCTTCAATCACGCCGGTCTCCGGATTTACCTGAATCTGCAAACGCATTACATCACCACACTCGGGTGCGCCTACCAAACCTGTTCCTACATTGGCACTTGATTTGTCCAAGGTTCCCACGTTGCGGGGGTTGCTGTAGTGGTCTATTACTTTTTCACTGTATGCCATATCGTTTTGCTTATTGGGATTTCAATACAAAGTTATGTTCTATTTAGAATCTTTCCAAATTAATGTTCTGTCCACTGCACCGATTTCAGATCGATTCCCTCTTTGAACATTTCCCACAATGGGCTCATGTCACGAAGGCGGTTTACGGCGTCAGTCACGCATTTTATGGTAAAATCAATTTCCTCGTCGGTGGTGTAGCGGCTGAGGCCGAAGCGCAGGGAACTGTGTGCCAGTTCGTCATCCAGTCCCAGGCTTTTCAGCACGTAGCTAGGCTCCAGAGAAGCGGAAGTGCAGGCAGATCCTGATGAAACAGCGATATCCTTGATGGCCATCATGAGACCCTCGCCTTCCACATACTTGAAACTGATGTTGGTGGTATGTGGCAGGCGGTGCTCTTTGGAACCGTTGAGGTAAGACTCCTCCACGGTAAGCAATGCGTTTTCCAATCTGTCGCGCATTTTGATGATTCTCTCGGTATCGGATTGCATTTCCAGGCGTGCAAGCTCGGCGGCCTTTCCAAAACCTACAATGCCGGGCACATTGAGCGTGCCGCTGCGCATGCCGCGTTCATGTCCGCCACCGTCCATCTGGGCAGTAACCTTCACACGCGGATTTTTGCGACGTACATAGAGCGCTCCAATTCCTTTTGGTCCATACATTTTATGGGCGGTAAAGCTCATCAGGTCAATGTTATCGGCAATCACATCCACGGGGATTTTACCCACGGCCTGGGTGGCATCTGAGTGAAATAATACACCTTGCTTTTTACAGGCAGCTGCGATTTCGCGGATGGGTTGCAATACGCCAATTTCGTTGTTACCAAACATAATGGTCACCAGAATCGTATCGGGGCGGATGGCCTCCTCAACTTGTGCTACTGTCAGCAATCCGTTTTCGGCGGGGTGCAAATAGGTTATTTCGGCACCCTGCTTTTCAAGGTGCTTGCAGGTATCCAGAATGGCTTTGTGTTCGGTAACCGCGGTAATGATATGCTTGCCTTTTTCGGCATACATCTCAAAAACGCCTTTCAATGCCAGGTTATTGCTCTCTGTGGCGCCGCTGGTAAAAATGATTTCCTTTTCATTTGCACCAATCAGGGTGGCGATTTGCTCACGGGCATAATCCACGGCTTCCTCTGCTTTCCAACCAAACGGGTGGTTGCGGCTGGCGGCATTTCCAAAGTCTTCGGTAAAGAAAGGAATCATGGCGTCAAGGGCACGTGGATCCACTTTGGTGGTGGCATTGTTATCGAGATATACTGGCAGTTTCATGTGTTATTTAGACTGATTCTAATTTGCAAAAGTAACACCATTCGGACCAAATCTGTTTTACGGCATCATGAATTTTTTCGATGCAATAGGAATGCTTTACTTTGCTGTATGAAACAAGTGGAACACATTGGCATTGCGGTAAAGGATCTGGAAACCTCCATCGCATTGTATACAAAGCTATTGGGGGTAAAACCCTATAAAAAAGAAGAGGTTGCTTCTGAAGGGGTGATGACCGTTTTTTTTGATGCCGGCAATACCAAAATAGAACTGCTGGGGGCCACCCGTGAAGACAGTCCTATTGCAAAGTTTATTGAGAAGCGTGGTGAGGGCATCCATCACATCGCATTTGCGGTAGACAATATCAGGAATAAAATAGCTGAAAAAACAGCCCACGGTTTTGAATTAATTAATTCAGAACCTAAGAATGGAGCTGATAATAAATTAATTGCTTTTTTTCATCCTAAAAGTACGGGTAATGTGCTGGTTGAAATCTGTGAGGAGAAGGGGTGAATTGGTTTATTTATTTATTAGTTTATTAGTTTATTTGTATAATTGTTTATTGGGTGGTTTTTAGTGAAATAATGAAGGAATTATATGTAATTTAGTTTATTCGTATAATTGTGGTTTTTTTTAATGAAAGAATGAAGAAGCGAATTAATGAAATAATTATAAGTAATTTAGTTTATTGGTATAATTGTTTATTTGATAATTTTGTTACAGAATTAGGGATATCATTATTATAGGCGATATTTATAGTAGTTTATTGGGCTGTTTTTCATTATATTTAAAATAATGAAGAAGTGAAATAAATGGTATGAGTTTTTTCGTATATTTTACGAAATAACAATTGTTTTTTTTGTTAAAAAAATAGGTGCGTTTTAAAAATGATTTTTGTGGAATTAATTTGATGTTTATATGGTAACTTGGTATTCAAATAAAAATTATTCGAAAATACCTAGATAATTTTATTTTTTATCGGTTTTTTGTAAAAACTATTAAACAAATAAACGATTAAACTATAGCACTACTCTAATCATCAAATTAAGGCCCATGATAAACATTACAATAGCTACTGCTTTATCTACTTTTTTGAGCCATTTTTCTTTGATATATTTTTTGAGTAAAGAGGCGCCTGCGGCGATGCCCACTTCGGTGCTGAAAATGGCCAGTAAGGCGAAGGCACCAAAGATAATTTTCTGCTGTAAACCATAGGCTGATGCAGGGGGAAAAGTGTATAGTCCAAGCCACCAGGCCGCGTTGGCAGGGTTGAGAATATTAATAACAAACGGTTTTATAAAAAAATCACGGGCGGATTTCAATCCTTTTACTTCCTTGTTTTCTTCGCCAACCCGGCGTTTTTTTAGCCACATCCATAGCCCCATCATTAGTAGCAACAAGCCACCCAGCAAAGAAATCAAATGCTGGTATTTCTGCAAAAAATCACTAATGGCGGCCGTAAAACCAATGGCCAGTGACAGGAATATAATATCACCTGATATTACTCCGGAAGCGATGATAACCCCCTTTTTTGTGCCATGTTGGATACCGGCCTGAATGAGCATAAAAAAAACCACCCCCAGCAGGATGCTCATCATAAAGCCTGCCACCAGGCCATATAGGGCGGGTGCCAGCCAGGCCAAGGTTAATAGGGTTTCAGGTGTAAAATTAATTCGCTTTGCCGGTTACGGATCCAAAATTGCTTTCGGGTGAGGCGAATGATTTCATAGATATTTCGGATGCCGTTATCATAATCGATTACGAAATCTTTATCGTTGGTCATGGTGCCCCAAATTCCGTTTATTTTACCGATATCCAGCGTCTCAATCACCGCATAATTGCTGGTAAATTCCCATACCCTGTCTTTATAGGCATTCGTAACTTCCTGCTGGTTTTTTTCGGCGTAAGTCACCACCCATTTGCCTTCTATGCGTTCTTTGCGGCTCCAGGGAGAAAAATAGAGGCCGTCTTTGTATTTTCTACAGGCAGATAAAGTTAACAGAGAAAGGCAGAGGATGGCAAAAATTCGGTTCATGATGTGCAAAATTGCGTTATTTGTTTGAATTATGGTTAATATATGAAATTCCTTACGATATCAAAGGGGTCGTTCAGATCCAGTTTTACGCGGACAGTGGCATATTCATACCACTTGAAAGTGGGATTTACATTTCTGAAATCTGAAAAGGTCTTGCTGTAAAACAGCGGCAGGGTAGCCTCAAAATTGGAACTTTTACCCATTCTTGTTGAATAGCTCAAACCACCTGCGTAATGTATTTTTTCTGTTAGGTATGCTGAGAGCGGCACATAGGCTGCATCAAAAAAGATTTGAACCGGTAAAAATGGTAAAATATGACTGTTCATATTTACACCTGCCACCCATTTATCAGTATTCAGATTGGGAAACATCCGAATTCCATTTGCCCCATTCACCAACATCTGGCTCCAGTAGCCATTTCCGGTGCCAAAACGTGCACTGCGCGCCACTGCCATGTGACTGAAGGTTGGGTCGTTGGGCGTAAACTGTGGCGCACTGATGGGCAATACAAAATTACCAGTGCTGCCACTGTAATTGTGAATCATACCCGATGCATAACCTTTGACCCTTAAACCAATATCTTTTTTTGATTTATTGGGATAAGGCACATAGATTTCTGCCGTGGCATTTGCCATTAAAAATTTGCCGTATATCGGTCCGAAGGGTGTTCCAAATTGTGTTTTGGATCCAAACAGCCCATTACCACCGCCCATGATATCAAGCCTTGTATTAAACGGCATCAGTTTTTTGCCTGATTCTCTTATCCATGAAATCCTTGCCACATCGGTTTCCCAGGTAGTTACCGTCATAGAAACCAGTGTATCAAGTCTGACACGGGTCAGTTCTGTTTCCAGCCTGTTTAACACCCAGGATTTTGAAACCCTAAAATACTGGTTAACTTTAAATGCCCAGCGGTTATATATGGTGGGATTCCGGTAGGCATACATGGGCAAGAAGCTGAAACGGCGAAAGTTTAATCCAATCTCGGTGAGTGCAAATGGCCCGCTATGGTGAAAAATATTTCTGCGTAAACCCGCAAAACCCACCACTTCTTTGGACCTTAAGCCATAAAGCGGCGCAACCCAGTATTCCCAGTTGCGGCGGGGAAATGTTAGGCTTGAAAAGACTAGTCCGGGGGTGTAGCCATCGTGTTTGTTCCACATAAAGAACATGGGAAACACCCAGTGCCTGTTTTGTCCGCGTGTGTACAAACCGGGAAATCCGAATTTGCCTTTACCCCAGGTTTTGAGGATAGCCCGGCTTGTGGTGGCATCGTTATTGGCCATATTGCTTTCGGGCAAATAGCCGCTGGCATTCAGCACAATCTCCTGCATTTTGCCTTTAAGTTCCACCGTGGTATCGGAATGCACCCATATGGTTTCCTTGCGGGTACCGTAGCGCCACTGCAGTTTAAAGGGCAGTTCGTACGGGGTTTTGTTGTTGATTTTTACCAAATATCCTGTTTTGGATTTATGCACCGACTGAACGGCCACATCAGGGGCAGGGCCGGAAAGTAATCCATCGAAAAACCAACCCAGTTTTTTGCCACTCACTTCTTCAAACGCAGCCTGAATGTCGGCCGGCAGGGGATGTTTATACTGCCACTTTCTGAAATAGGTTTTCATGCAACTGTCCATCACCGTGCGCCCCAGGTATTCCTGCAGATAGAGAAAACGCTGTGGGTTGATGGCATAAACTATGGCACCATAATTAACGCCGGTGTAACTGCGGCTGTGCAGGTGACCGCACTGAAACTGCCCCACATCGTGGGTGAGCCTATACGCTGCATAGTTGCTATTGGCAGAAAATTTGTCACCGGGTGAATATTCATCAGTGCCTTTGCCTTCGGCTTGCTGCTGGTAGAAGGTATTGATGCTTTCATCCATCCAGGGGTGTTGGCGCTCCTGGGAGCCCAGCATACCCTGAAACCAGTTGTGTCCCACTTCGTGAATAATAGTACCTTCGGAAGCATCTGCGCAAATGGTAATCATAGGATATTCCATACCACCTGCACCTTGCAGGGGACCGATAACAACTGTGCAGTAGCGATACGGATATGAACCTACCCTGCCGGAATAGTATTGCAGGGCTTTATCTATAGCTGCCAGTATGGATGGACCATTTACTGTTTTCTTTGGTATGTAAAAAGCAAATGTTGTTACTTCAGCACCATTGGGCAAGCTAGTTTTGCCTTTAGCTACTTCAAAATCAGGTTTGGCAAACCAGGCAAAGTCACTAACCTGCTTTTGCTTGTATGTAAGGTTTTTACGGCCTGTTCTTTCGGTTGTGTCGCGGCCGATTACCAGAGAATCCAGCCAGGTAAATTCTTCAGCATTCTGCAACTCACCAGTGGCTGCTATGCGCCAGTTTGCAGGCACATCCAACGATACCTCATAATCGCCAAACTCGCTGTAATATTCGCCTTGTTCGGCGTAAGGAAATGCATTCCATCCATTCACATCATAAACGGCAGGTTTTGGATACCACTGGGTTATTGAAAATAGGTCGCCGTTGCATCCCATGCGGCTGAACAGCCAGGGAATTTTTACCCGGAAAGGTGTAGCAATGGTGATTTTATCGCCCGTATTCAGTGTTTGCGGCAACCGCAGATACACAATATCAGGATTGACAGAATCTGCGGTGTAGACGGCAGAAATGCCATTTACCGTAAAGCTCAGACTGTCCAACGCGCCACGCTCTTCTTCGGTAGCATTAAAAAACTTTTTATTGCCATTGATGATGGACTCTTTTCCATAGGCGGTATGCCTTCCTGAAAAAGCGTTGGGCCAAATATGAAAGGGGATTCGGTAAATGGCATCAGGGCTGTTATTGGTATATGTAATGGTTTGAAAACACCGCAAAACCTTTTGTTTTTCAACCAATACAGCACGGATTTCATGATCTACGCGCTGCTGCCAGGGAGTCTGATTTTTGGAAAGGCTGTTTTGGGCTGATGAAACAACCGGAAGAAAAGCCATTACCGCAGGTAAGAAATACCTCACAGGGTTAAAAAAGGTGTGCATTGTATACAAACTGTGCAAAAGTATAGGGGCTGTCTGTGAACCAAACAGGTTTTTCGACCAATCGGCTGATTATTTTTGACGGCGATGGGATTTTTTCCAAGTGATTGGGACGACGAAGAGCAGGAAGACTTCAGCGGCAACGTAGAAGAACTTGTCCGCGAATTCGAGTCAAACAAAGACGCGACGTTCAGTCCGCGGGAGTTGCTGGAGATTTTTCGGTACTACTCCTACAACCAATTAATGACGAGCGACAGCAGTAAGGGATTCATGCTCATGAAAACCGTGCTGGAGCAGGGCATTGACCAGTTTCCATACATACCTGTTTTTGCCATACACATGGCAGAGGTGCTGATGCGGGAAAAAAATTACCGCATGGCGCGCCGATATATTGCCAAGGCCCGAGAATACAGCGCCTTTGAGCCTGCTTTGTTCATGGTTGATGCAGCCATATACGGACTGGAAGGCAGAAAAGACAAGGCCATGGAAATGCTGAAAGAAGGCATGGAACTGGCCGGTGAGGATGAGCAGGCCATGGAGGATTTCCTTGAGTTGCTGATTCATTACGGACAATTTGAACTGGCGCTGCCGGTGCTGGATAAATGCCTGGATCTGGGCGGAGACATCCATTACATTGTAGAGAAGTGGCTGGGACAGACACATGATAAGGCCAATGTTCGCGCTTTGCTGCCTATGTTGGAGCGGTTGGTAGACAAAGACCCTTACTCAGAAGAAGCGTGGTACCTGCTTGCCAATGCCTGTGCAGATTTGGAAGATTACCAACGCGCCATAGAAGCATTTGATTTTGCCATAACCATCAACGAGAATTTTCTGGAAGCCTGGCTGGGCTACATGGAGGCGCTATACGAGCATGAAGATTACAAAACCTTCATAAAACATTATAAGGAGCAATCGGAACGATTTCACAAAGGTGCTTTTGATGAACTGAAAGGATTGCTGGCATGGAGCCATTATGAAACCGGTAAAGTAAAAGAAGCCAGAACCCTATATCACGAGGTGCTGAAAAGCAGCCCTGATGAAAGCGAAAGCTGGTATAGCATGGGCCTTACCTGGCACTACGAACAGGAATATGCGAAAGCCATTCCCTATCTGGAAAAAGCATGGGAACTGAACCCAACGGAAGCCGATTACGGAATCGTATTGGCAGCGGCCTATTTCGGAACCCATATGAATGAAAAATGGGAGCCCTTGTACGAAGTGTTGTCTGATGATTTTCCGAATGAAGATGAAGTATGGCTGGATTGGGGTGTGGCGTTACACGAAACCGGACAATCGGACAGGGCGCTGGAAATAACCCAGGTGGGTATTAAGCACAATCCCGGCAATACAAAATTGCTTTACCGCATGGCGGCTTTGTGTTACCTGACCGGACAACAGGCGGCTGCAATCTACTTATTGGAAACTGCCTTAGCTATTAACGCTGAAGAACATGTACAAATGTTTATTTTTGCACCGGAATTGAAAAAGGCCGGCAGTTTGCTCAGGTTAATTGCCAAATTTACCAATCCCGGACTGCAAACATGAACCACGAATTATTTAACTTAGCCCAACTGCCCGAGCGCAGTTCAAAACCCCGTGAAAGTGGCCTAACCATGGTTATGGACAAAGGCTTGAGCCTCCGGGAAGCCGAAGACTTTCTCAGCAATGGTAGCACTTACACAGATATAATCAAACTGGGATTTGGAACCAGTTTTGTGACACCAAAACTGCAGGATAAAATCAATCTTTATAAATCAGCGGGAATACCTGTGTATTTCGGCGGTACATTATTTGAGGCATACATAGTGCGCAATCAGTTTGATGACTTCCTGCGGTTATTGGATAAAACGGGTGTTGACTATGCTGAAGTGAGCGATGGCAGTATTGAAATGCATCATGACACCAAATGCGAATACATTCGCAAACTAGCCCAGTGGGGCACGGTACTGAGTGAGGTCGGCAGCAAGGATGCGGAAAAGATTATCCCTCCCTACGAATGGATTGAACAGATGGAAAGTGAAATCAGTGCGGGTGTGTGGAAGGTGATTGCTGAAGCCAGGGAAAGCGGAACTGTTGGCATTTTCAGGGGTACCGGAGAAGTAAGGAGTGGCCTTGTAGCTGAAATTATCCGCAAAATTCCTTTGGAAAAGATCATCTGGGAAGCACCCTTAAAATCACAGCAGGTATGGTTTATTAAACTATATAGCGCCAATGTGAATCTGGGGAACATTGCACCCAATGAACTGATTGCACTGGAAACATTAAGACTCGGTTTGCGGGGCGATAGTTTTTTCTTTTTTCTTGACAACCCACCTGCATAAAAAAAGGATGCGTATGGCACCCTTTTTATTTCCTGACAATAGGTTACAATTGTCTATTTAAACTTATTGATTAACTCAAGAATCTGGTTTTTATCATGGTAGCCAATGGCATTTGCCACGACCTGCCCTTTCTTGAAGAAAATTAAAGTGGGGTAACCTTCCAGGTTGTAGCGTCCGCTGATTTCGGGTTGGGCTTCTGCGTCGATACTTAGCACCGTTACCACGGCTTTTTTCTCTTCTTTCACCTGCTCAACAAATGGCGCCATACGCTTACAAGGGCCGCACCACACCGCATAAAAATCTACCATAACAAGTTTGTTTCCTGAAATTAATTTATCAAAATCCTTGATGGGAATACCTGCAGATGCAGCAGTTTCTGCCTTTGTATCTTTGATTTCTACCCCATCTTCATGGGTTTCTGAGCCTTTGCCAGTGCATGCATAAAGGGTATAAGAAGCTGCAAGAATGGCGAGCATGGTAAGAATACGGAAAATGTTCTTTTTCATATTAGCACAAATTTAGTGCAAGTAATGCAATAATTTTGCCAATATGTCACCCAGTACCAAATTGTCTGTTGTAATACCTGTTTACAACGAGGAAATGAATATCGGAAAGCTATATCAGCGGCTTTGCAATGCGCTGGAACCGCTGGGTGCAGACTGGGAAGTGGTATACGTAAATGACGGGTCAAAAGACCATTCACTTAAAATATTGCAAGGGCTTGCTGAAACGGACAGCCATGTTAAATACATTGATTTTTCAAGGAACTTTGGGCATCAACTGGCGATTACGGCAGGTATTGAGCACGCCAAAGGCGAATGGATAGTAATTATGGATGGCGATGGACAGGATCCGCCGGAACTGATACCTGACTTGCTTAATAAAGCCCGTGAAGGATTTGAAGTGGTGTATGCCCGCAGAAGGAAACGCGATGGAGAAAATTTCCTGAAAAAATTTACGGCTCGCATGTTTTATCGTTTGCTGGCCAAAATTACCAGCATTGAAATCCCCGTGGATACGGGTGATTTCCGGATTATACATCGTAAAATTCAGCGCATTTTGTCCAAAATGCCTGAGCAGCACAAATATATACGCGGACAAATCAGCTGGATTGGATTTAACCAGACCTACCTTGAATATGACCGTGAAGAGCGCATGGGTGGTGCAACTAAATTCACTTACCGCAAAATGATGCGTTTTGCCCTGGACGGCATCAGCAGTTTCAGCACCTGGCCATTAAAAGTAGCCACCATATCAGGTTTTATCGTTTCTGCAGTAGCATTTGTGCTTATTGTATACAGCCTGTACCAGAAGTTTTTTGGAACCACCGAGCCCGGTTGGACCAGCCTGCATATTTCTGTGTTGTTTCTGGGTGGCATACAGCTTATTGGTATTGGCATGCTGGGCGAATACCTGGGCAGGGTTAGCGATAATGTCAAAAACAGGCCGCATTACATCGTAAGAGAAAGCAATATTGATGATGCGGAGAATTAAACCCGTTTATGGTTTCTGGCTCATTTGGATTGTATTAAGCGCCTATCTGGGTGTTTTTAAAGCTTTACCCAAAGCCCCGGAAAGTGTGCATCAGGGGGCACAGTGTGACCGTGTCTGTGTGGCATGGAACTATTACCATGAAGACATGAACTTCTTTTTGCCCCGGGTATCGGAAGACAGGCAATCAGAAGGCATTACAGGTATGGAGTTTCCTATTATTCCCTACACTGCGTCACTGTTATACAAGATTTTCGGGCCTTATGACTTTATCTATCGGTTACTGTTATATCTGCTGGTGGGCCTAGGGGTATTTCATGCATGGAAAATTACAGGATTGTTTATTCAGCAAAACATCCACCGCCTGTTGCTGGTTTTTGGCTGGTATTGCTCTCCTATACTGGTTTTTTACACCCCGAATTTTCTGGCCGATGCGGGCGCCATCGCATTTGTGATGATGGCCTGGTATCATCTGATAATGCGTATATATGGCGTGGAACCTGCACGCAATATGCGCCAATTTGCGCTATGGATAAGCCTGGCGGGCCTACTGAAAATATCTTTTCTGATTTATGGTATTGCCGGTTTGATGCTGCTTTTTTTGTGGCGTTTCTTCAAAAATCAGTCGCTGCAGGTTGTATTTACACGCAGAGATTTCATGTGGATGGTGGCTCCTGCCGTTCCTGTATCAGCCTGGTATAGTTATTCCGGTTGGCTTACCAAAAAGACTTCCAACATGCATTTTCTGCAAAGCATGAATGCGTCAGAAACCATGCAGGAGTTTATGCAAAATTCCCAAACGGCGCTGAATAACTGGCAGGAAAGCTTATACAGGCCGGGATTTTTTATGGCCTTTTTGGTCATTTTATTGGTTCTGCTGGCATTTCGCATGCGCGAAGCGCTTTTGCCCGGACTGACTGCTGCGCTGATGCTTAGCGGTTTCGGAGCAATATGGATTTTGTTTAACCGGCAGTTTTTATACCACGATTATTATTTTATTCTGATTTTTCCTGCCCTGTTTTTTGGCTGGCTGTTTATACAGCAGTTGTTTCAGGAGCAGCGAACGGTTTTTCTGGGGTGTGTTTCCGTAGCCATGGGCGTGGCTTTCTGGGTTATTCCTTTCATGAATGCAGGGCATGCAGCCCACATGATGAACAGGCGTTATGCCACAGGGGATTATTACCACCAAAATGCTTTTGCAGAGGCCGAGGAACTGGTTGCGCAGGCCGATACCCTTTCCAAAGTCATCCCCGATGATGCACGTGTTTTTTACGCGTTCGACAACACCCCAAATACGGCGCTGTATTTGTTAAAAAAACGGGGCGTACGCATCAGTAAGGATTTTGGACCGGAAATAACGGCAGATATCCTGGCAAAATCACGGGCAAAGTATCTGGTGCTGAATGATACGGCTTTGTGGTTCAGCCGCTACGAGCCCCGATTAAAAACCGGGGCCCGCGCGGTGTACCATCAGAAAAACACACACATCTATCGCCTTCCATGATTACATGGTAAAGACCTTTACCTGTCCGCCCTGCTCAATTTTGTACCTTCCATAATTGGCAGGATCCACGAGCGGTTTGTTAGGCTGACTTTCATACTGCGCACGGCTTTTATATACCTTGCCATTGGGAGCCAGAAATCCTCTGAGCAGGATGGGCTGGGCACCTGCCATACTTCCACCATGAGAGGCCGCTTCAATCATGCTAAGGCGCAACAATTCCGCGTAATAATCGCCGGTTTTATTGATACCACGCACCGGATTTGAAACCCCTACCCTGTTGCCTATATCTCTTGCCGATGCTTCATCCAGCGTGGCTATCATGCCATTGCCAAACTGAAAAATAAATAATCCGTACTCTTCAATTTCCTCTCCTGAATTGGCGGAACCCCAGGACGCCTCGGAGGTTGGTGCTGCCGAGTCGAACTCCGGCTGAGCCCATGTATCCTGAGCCTTCAGGAAATAAAAGGATATTAGAAGACCAAAAAGAAGAAAAAATTTTTTGCCGGGATGATCGGCCATTTGATGCTGAACGACAAGTGTTTTCATGGTTTTTCATAATTAAAAAATTAAACATAATACCCTATGGTAGTCCTTGATTGCGAGTACGATAGCGGTGGTATACGTCAAACCATATAACCCTATAACTGCAGATGGCGCTAATTTATTTTACACGCCGGTATAATATTCTGTTTTTTCTGTGGTGTGGCTGCGCAAAACATTTAGGCTCATCAGGTTTACAAGCGTCCTGGAAGCCCTTCTGCGGCTAATGTTGAACATCTTGCAAACCTGCTGCAGGGTGATGCGCTCATTTTTACTAACATAATCCAAAATGCCACGCTCTATGTGCCCCATGGGCACAGCCGTTTCAAGGTTATGTTGTTGCCTTTTCAAAAAATCTACTGTGGTCTTACTTGCCAGCAGGCTTTTATCGTTTGCCCGAACATACACCCACCATTTCCCTTCTTCATCCTTGGCATAATAGGGCTTGTCGCTGCCATTGGGAACTTTTACCTCCAAAAGGGTTTTGCCTTCTGATTCGTGTTCGATAATTTCAATGTCAAGTTCAGGCCGGCAGAAAAAATGGGCGGCCAAATCAAGCATATATTTTTCGTCTTCGCTGCGTACGCCACAGATGGTTTTATTGTCGCGCACACCCATCAGCAACACACCACCCTTTGTGTTAGCAAAACTTACCATGGTTTTGGCAATTTTAGCTGCACTGCTAACGGATTGCTTAAAGTCGAGGGTTGTTCCTTCGCCATCCTTCAGGTATTTGCGCAATACGGGGTTCATGAAGGTAGAAATGTGCGGTAGCTGAATTGATCTTCCTGCAGTATCTCATTGGCCACCTCCAGAATATCCGCATCTGATATTTTTTCTATTCGTTGCAAAACTTCCTGCAAGGTTTCGGCACGGCCGTGCCTTAAAATGCCCTTACCTATGTGAACCAGCAGGCTGCTGCGGTTTTCATCCGCCATCACAATCTGTCCCTGAAACTGCTTTTTGGCAGACGACAGCTGACGAACACCCAGTTTTATTTCACGGAGCTTTTTCAGCTCCTTTTGGATGAGCTCGGTGCTTTTTTGAACATAGCGGGCATCACAGCTGAGGTAGCAATGAAAAAGCCCCGCATCCTGATAGGATTGATAACCACTATCCACATGATACGTATAGCCATATTTTTCGCGTATACCAAGGTTTAGGCGGCTATTTAGGCCTGGACCACCCAACAGGTTGTTTAAAAGCAACAGCGGCCATCTTTTGGGGTGTTTTTCGGGATATGCCGGTATGCCCATGATGGTATAGGCTCCGCTGAAATCTGTTTTTTCGGTGCTTGAGGTTGGTTTGTAGTTTAGCGAATGCTGTTGTTTGGACAACTGGGTTCTGCCACTTAGGTCGGGCATAAAGCGTTCTGCATATTGCACTGCTTTATCGGCAGAAATATTGCCAACCACCACAAAAACCATGTTCTCGGGGGTATATTGTTTTTCGGTGAAATGCAAAATGTCTTTGCGGCCAATATTATTCAGAGAATCAATACTACCGAGGATATTATGTGCCAGCGGATGGGCTCCAAACACCTGTTCCTGAAACTCATCATAAATGTTTTCATCGGGGGTGTCCAGGTACATACTGATTTCGTCTGCGATTACCTTTTTTTCTTTGGCAAGCTCTGCTTCCGGGATATTGCTGTTGAACGTAACATCGCAAAGGATATCCGTAGCCCGCGCATAGTGCCTTGCCTGCACGGAGGCATAAATGGTGGTAAGCTCTTTGGTGGTAAATGCATTCATCTCACCGCCCACCACTTCCAGGCAATTAAGTACATGCACTGTTTTACGGTGGTTTGTGCCTTTAAAAAGCATGTGTTCCAGGCAATGAGCCAGACCAGGCATTTCACCGTCATTGCGGCTGCCTGCCCCAATCACAAATCCGCAGTGAACCAGCCGTGTACCGACAACACGCTTGTGCGCCAGCCTCATTCCTGAGGTAAGCGTATGCAATGTATAATCGGGTTGTTTCATAATGCAAAGGTAGGTCTGTAAAACAGTCATGCCGGACTAAGCCGGCATGACCATTAAAAAACAGAAAACAAACTATTTTACAATCAGCTTATCGCTGAAGATGCCTTTGTCGGTTTGAATGGTAACACCATATACACCGGAAGGCAGATTGACGTTGAATTGGGCGCGGGTTGCATTGGGTGTAAGCAGCGCAACTTGTTTGCCGTCTATGGAGAATACCTCAACACGCTCCAACACATCTGAAGACCTGAAAAACACCGTACCTGAGGCAGGATTGGGGAACATGCGGATATTACCCAAAGCAAGACTGCGTGTAGAAGATGCTTCATTGTCCTTGATGACCAGGGTAAGCACTGAATCTTTACCTGCTTCGCCGGGACCATTGATGTTGCGGATGCCAAACTTGAGGGTCTGCTGACCATCAGATTCGTTATCGTCATTAATGTTGGCTTTACCGGAGAAGTAGCTGTTATTTTTAAGTACATTGATAGTGCGGCCGGTGAAATCGTAATCACGGGGTGAAACAGCTGTTCCACCGATGGCTGCCACTGTAAAGCTGAAGTTTTCCTCTGTAGGCAACACTTCCAGTTCAAAACGGAAGCTATCTGCAAGTTCTGTGATGGTATCGGAAGGCTTTATGAAGTTTATTTGAGGTAAAGTAGCCTTAACAATGTCACCCAGATTTCTGGGAGTCAGGGTGTACCTGGCAGTGAATGGTGATGAATTGTCAAACTGCAGACAAACACCGGTAATATTCAGATAACCCTGTGGCGCAGGAGTGCCATCAAGTTCTGTCTCTGCATCGATATTCAGCGAATCTAAGGTTCCGTCGGTATTCTGATAACGCACATATTTAAATCCATTGGCAGTGAGGGCTGCAGTAGGCCATTCTGTGGGATCCACAAGTTTAACCCTGCGCACCTGTACAAGTTTGTTTTCTATAGACTCCGTCATATCGTTCACAACTGCGGGTATCGGCAGACTGCGGTTCCCTGCAATTAGAATGATGGTATCCAACAGATCCATCTGTGCATTTCCCCAGAACTGACGAACAGATCCCTGAACGATTACAGAATCTCCGGTTTTTGGTGAATATCCAAGATTTTTTGCGGCTGAAAAAACCGCAATGCCACCTGTTTTGTCATGCATCACAAAATTAAGACCTGGATTGGCCCTGAGGTTGCCGGTCATAACAGTTCCTGTAACGCGGCATTTTACATTCAGAGAATCGGCTACCTGATTGGCATTTTTTTGTGTGTTTATTTTGGCAATCGGGTAAAGAGGTAAATCATCGCTTACGATGCTAATCACAAAGGTGTCAGGACTCAATATTTTAGCATTGGAAAGGTTTTCGATAACAAAAACTGCCTTTTCAGTGGGTTCGAAGTCAGTATCGTTGATAATTGGCACTTTAAACACAATCGTGTCAGGGGTGAATTCATCTATGGTGGTAATAACAGCTGAACCAAAGGTATAATCAGTTCCATCAGTAGCGGAAGATATTGATGACACATCGCGGAGTGTAAAATCTGCAGAGGCATCGGAGCGCGCAGCAACAACAACCTTTAATACTGCCTCCGGAGCTTTTTCAGAAACGGTCTGGGATTTTCCAGCAAACCTTATCTGGGCAGGTCCGTCATTGTCTAACATAACCAGCGTAAACAGAGAATCCGCCAGGGTTGCGACACCGGAAATCTGGCGAACGCAAAGTATTACGGTGTCATTAGGGTCAATTTTAAAATCATCAGTGATTTTTGAGAAGATGGTTATACTGTCAGCGCCGGTTGTTTTGCCAAGGGTAAATACAGAATCAGTTTTACTGCTGCCAAGCGAAAACTCGCCCGGGATAAGGGTACTGTCACCACGGTACTTAACAAATAGACGAATTTTGCTGTTGGTGGTAACTGCTTTGTCCAGCTTAATTTTCACACCCACCTTCAAGGCATTTTCTTTGACAACTACTTTAGTTGGGCCCAGTAAGATATTGGGAATGTCATCATCCTTGACACTCATGGTATGGGCTACTTCCGTGCCGATTACGCAGTTAACAGCCTGATCAAGACGAACAACAATGGTTTCAGTATTTTCAGAAATATTATCGTTAATCAGCGTTATTTTGGTTGTATCTGTTGCCTGTGCACCGGGATTGAATGTAATCGTCTTCGGCTCTGAAATGGTATAGTCAGTATTTTTTACAGCATCTCCACCAGCCACATACAGCCTTATAGTTTGCTTGTCATCATTGCTGTACTTGCGAGTAACATACACCTGAGCTGTTCCTGCATTCTCAATTGTATTTGAGGTTCTTGCCCAAAATTCCACGAGCGGGGGCGTAAGTGCTGCATCATCCAGTCCGAGGCCAACAGCTGTCAAGCCGCCTTTGGGATTTACCGTGCTTTTGGCTTTTGGTCCCCAGACACCATCGGCATCATTATTGGCATATACATCAAAACCTGTTTTAAAATCAAGGTTTGCGATTCTGCGTATTCCCTTGCTGTTGGTATTGGGCATTACTGCGCCCCAGTTGCCTGTTTTGGCATTTACGCTATCTGTATAAAACGTGGCGCTGCTGGCAACGGTAAATCCTTCAGACTCCACGTAGGTAAGTGACAAAGGTCTGTCAATACCGGAAACATCACCATAAGTTGCCACAAAATTACGTGCTTTTGCCATGCTTTTCCCCCAAATAGCTGTACAAAAGCTATCGCCTGTGTTTGAAGTATTAGAGAAAGCAAGCACCCTAACAGAATCGGAACAATACATGCGATGCGTGGTAGGGCCTGTTCCACCGCGTGCGGTAATTCCAAAATACACGTGCTTACCTGCAACAAACCGGGTAGCGTTGGCGGTATAAACAAAACCGAACCAGCCCTCATAGGCGCCGGTTTTGTCGGTGTAGAAAGTATCGATGGCAGCATTGGTAGTCCAAGTAACCGAACCAGCCGAATTGTATTTAAATCCGTTAGTATCAACAAGCATGGCATTGCCTGCACCTGCAAAATCTGTAGACAAGCCAAGATCCGAGGCAATCATACCACGGGTTGTGTATTGGTACATAGTACTTGGATCCAGACCTACAATTCTAAGCCTGCAAACTACAGGTAGGCGTGAAGTTCCACCTGAACCCATGTACTGAGGTACTATGACCCCCTGAACTTTAGTCGAGGAATACTGCGCCGACAACTGCAGTGCGGCTGTAAGCAGCATAAATATGGTAATTTTTTTCATGATTATTGGAAGAGAGGCAAATTTACCAAAAACACGCTAAAAGCCAATATTTATTTCGGGTTTTACTTGGGATTATTCTTTAGCGTATGCAATGGTATGTACATCAACCCGTTGAGCTCCTGCGTCCAATAGCGCCTTAACACAGGCCTCCAGCGTAGCACCTGTAGTAATTACATCGTCTACCAGCATAACATTCTTATCTTTTAGATTTTGGGGGTGGTTTACCACAAAAACATCCGCCACATTCTGCCAGCGCTCCCAGCGCGATTTACGGGTCTGTGTTTGGGTATAAGCCCTTCGTTGAAGCAACTCCGTGCAAACCGGAACTGATAATTTGAAACCCAGCCCTTCAGCAAATGCCTCGCTCTGGTTATATCCCCGCTGCTTTTGTTTGCGCCGGTGCAATGGCACCGGAATAATAAAATCAATCTGCGGCAGGGATGAATTCATAAGTTCATTCGCATACATTTCACCCATCCATATGGCCAAATCACGGTTGTCTTTATACTTAATTTCATGCAGCAGCTGACGGGTAATACCCCCGCTACGGAAAACAAGAAAAGAGCCTGAACCCCCGATAGGCACGCGGCCTCTAAACACATTGAAAACGGGATTATCCTGTGGACTTAACCAACGGGATTTGGGCAGCTTTCGCAAACAATAGGCACAGATTTGTCTTTCATGTTTTATCAATGCCAGGCGACAAATAACGCATACTTTCGGATAAAATAACCGGCGAAGGCTTTTGAAAAAATAATCCCGGTAATAAAATCTCATTCAACGAATTTAATCTATTTTTTTAACATTTCCAAATAATCCTTAAATTAGATGAACTTTGCAGGATAAAACATGGAGCGGAGAGACATTCCCAAACAAAAAATAAGCAAAGATGCCATTCGCAGGTCGCTGCGGCTTTTTGGGCTTATGCCCTCATCAGACAGGTGGATGCTGGCCCTGGGAACGTTGTTTCTGGCAGTGACCGCCGGCACAGCATTGCTCTTCCCCGATTTGCTGGGAAAGATGGTGGATGTCTACACGGATGTAAATAAACTGCAGGAAAGTGCTATGGCATTTCTGTATCTGTTTTTGGCACAGGCTCTTTTCTCCTTCCTGCGTATAGGTTTGTATGTACGGGTAGCTGAAAATCTCACAGCTGTGCTGAGAAACCGTCTATACAAGTCTGTACTGCTGCAAAACATGGATTTCTTTCACCAGAACCGGACAGGCGATTTACTCAGCCGTTTTACGGCTGATATTGGTCAGATTCAAGATACCTTCACCAGCAACCTGGCTATGTTTTTGAGGCAGCTGATGGTAATTCTGGGAGGCATAGTCTATTTATTTTTCACAAGCAACACATTATCATTGTACATGTTGGGTACTGTGCCCGTAGTGGTTGTAATCTCCCTGTTTTTTGGACGTTTTATCCGCAAAATCGGCAGACAGGTGCAGGAGCTTACGGGCAATAACAGTGTAATTGCCGAAGAAACATTCACCGGCATACAAAATGTAAAGGCTTTTACCAATGAAGGGTATGAAATAAAACGCTATGGTAAGGATGTGGAGGAGCTTCGCAGAAAGAGCATTTACCGTGGATTGATGCGGGGAGCCTTCAGCAGTTTCATCATTGTTTGTCTTTTTGGCAGCATTGTATGGCTTATTTTTCTGGGCCTTGGCATGGTAAGATCAGGCGAAATGGCGCTGGGTGAGCTTATAAGCTTCATGTTTTTTACCGGGTTTATTGGCGGCAGTATTGGCGGTATGGCCGAACAGTTTGTGCAGATACAAAAAACACTGGGGGCTGTGGAGCGGGTGCTCGATCTGATAGAGAAACCTACGGAAGATTTACTTGATGAAGTTGAAACACCATCGATGAAAGGTGGTGTTGCCTTTGAACACGTTTCATTCAGCTACCCCGGCAGACCCGATTACAAAGTCCTTGACAATATTTCGATTCAAGTTCCCGAAGGCAAAACCTTGGCGATTGTTGGCCCCAGCGGTGCGGGAAAAAGTACGATTATCAACCTCATATATCGATTCTATGAGCCGGATT
Organism: Sphingomonadales bacterium; assembly: GCA_016872175.1. Lineage (GTDB taxonomy): Bacteria > Bacteroidota > Bacteroidia > NS11-12g > UBA955 > RGEC01. The sequence goes on from VHBA01000014.1 coordinate 19,942, forward strand.
CGGGGCGCATTACCCTTGGTGGAAATCCCATTTCAGAAATGGGGTTGTTTGAATGCAGAAGAAAACTGGCGCTAGTACCCCAAGAAATTTTATTGTTTGGGGGAAGTATTTATGACAACATTCACTATGGGAATCCCAACTCGGATAAGGAAGCTGTTATTCAGGCGGCCAGGATGGCCAACGCGCACGAATTTATTTCGGCATTTCCGGAAGGCTATGAAACCATTGTGGGCGACCGGGGCATAAAACTCAGTGGCGGACAGCGACAGCGTATAGCCATTGCCAGGGCTATGCTCAGAAATCCGCAGCTATTAATACTGGATGAGGCCACCAGCAGCCTGGATACAGAAAGCGAACAACAGGTACAATCGGCATTGAAAACCCTGATGAAAGGGCGTACCAGTATTGTTATTGCCCACAGGCTCAGCACCATCCGTCATGCCGATACGATTATAGTGCTTAAACAGGGTCAAATCATCGAGCAAGGCAGCCACGAGGCCCTGATGGAGTTGGAAGGCGGCTATTACCGAAAAATGGTGGATAGGCAACAAGATCACACCGATTTTATCAATCATCAGGAAAACCCTTAACACTGTGTGGAAAGCACTTAAACGATTCGCCTGGTTTTGGCTGAAAAGCCCACAAAGAAAGCGCTTGGGTTATGGAACCATACTTACGGATATCAAAGGTTTATTAGGTCTGTTTACCGGGCAAAAAAGCAAGGAAACGATCTGGATGTGTGTGGGCTTGAAAGACCGCACGGAAAACCTGAAACGGCTTGTTGAGAGTTTAGAAAAAATCAATGCGAATGGTTCCTTTGCCCTATCTGTTTACGATCAAGGAAGTACAGATGCAGACGCACTTCATGCATGGCTTAAAACAAACTGGAGTGGCTTGCTGTTGTGGAAAAGCGAACCTGCTGATTTTACAAGGACTGTGGCTTTTAACAGGGCCATGAAACAAGCAACCGGAGACCTGATTTTCGTCTGCGATGCTGATATGACATTGCCTAATAATCTAGAAAAGCTGTTACGGCGATATGTTCGGCCGCAAAGCGCATGGTTTCCTGTATGTCAAGGTCAGTTGCTACCGGAAACTCCGGACTGGAAATGGCTGAGTGCAGGAACAGGTTTATTTGCCGGACATAAAAAGTGGCATGGAAAAGCCATGGTGTATGATGAACGTTTCAAAAGCTGGGGCGGTGAAGACTGGGATATGTTTTTTCGATTTTATCAAAGCGGCATTATGCCATTGCGCACGCGCTGCGAGGGCCTGTATCACCACTGGCATGAATCCTTGAGACCGGAAAATTATGAAAAGCTGTTTTAGCGGATAGCTGGCCGTGTAAGGTTTATTTTCTTTGAATTGTCAACCTTGGGCTAATTATTGTCTCTCCACTCATATACCCACTGCGCCTGAATCATTTCGAGGTGACCTTCGGTGCATTCTTCACGGGTGCCTTTAAAGTTTGGGATTTCCAGCACCCATTCCAATAATTCAGTAAAGCGGACGCGGTATATTTTGCTTTCGCTGAAATCATCGCCGAATCGCTCATAAAGCTTCATGGCAATATCTTCGTGATCGGGCCAGTGTATTGGGGGTTCAAACATAACAAGTTGACAGTTTAAAGTTAAAAGTCTATGGTTTTAGTGACCAATGATGCCGCTTTGGTCGGGGATGGTAACTACAAGGTCTCCGTCCTGATTGAGTTTGCACTGGCAGGCAAGGCGTGAATTGTATTTTGGATTTCGGGCACGGTCTACATAATCTTCCTCACGATCGCTCATCTCAGGTAAAAGGGCTTCGCCACTCTGAACATATATGTGACAGGTGCTGCAACCACAAACACCTCCACAGTTGTGGTTGAGCTGAATATCATTATCAAGCGCTACTTCAAGTACTGACTCCCCGGCTTCAATTTTCACCGTAACAGGTTGCTGCGTTTTGTCTTCAAAATGAAACGTAATGTTTCCCATATCGGCTGCAAATTTAACACCTTAACAGGTCGAAAGTTTGTGCCTTTTCGGATTTAATCGGAATTCTCATTGCTAATACGCCCAATAAAATGGCAGGTTTCACAACAAAAACATCAACAAAACCACAGTTAAACAAATCTCACAATCCTTGCGTATTTTTGCAACCTTATATGCAATTTGAACTTACCGAAGAGCACCTGGCGGTGCAGCAAGCCGCCAGAGATTTTGCACAAACTGAGCTACTGCCCGGTGTAATAGAAAGAGACGAGCACCAGAAATTTCCTGCAGAGCAGGTAAAAAAACTGGGGGAACTCGGTTTTATGGGCATGATGGTTGACCCGAAATATGGCGGATCCGGTATGGATACCATCAGTTATGTGCTGGCCATGGAGGAGATTTCCAAAATAGATGCTTCCTGCTCTGTTGTGATGAGCGTAAATAACAGCCTTGTTTGCTGGGGCCTTGAAACCTTTGGCAATGAAGAACAAAAACAGAAATACCTGGTTCCCCTGGCCAAAGGCGAAATTATTGGGGCTTTTTTGCTCAGCGAACCCGAGGCGGGCAGCGATGCTACCAGCCAGCACACCACTGCCGAAGACAAAGGAGACCACTACCTGCTGAATGGCACCAAAAACTGGATTACCAACGGTAACAGTGCAAGTGTATACCTGGTTATGGCGCAAACCGATGCCGCCAAAGGGCACAAGGGCATCAACGCACTGATTGTAGAGAAAAACAGCCCCGGCGTTACTGTGGGCAAGAAAGAAGATAAACTGGGTATTCGCGGCAGCGATACGCATTCCATCATGTTCCAGGATGTGAAAGTTACTAAGGAAAACCGCATTGGCGAAGATGGTTTCGGATTCAAATTTGCCATGAAAACACTTACAGGTGGCCGTATTGGTATTGCTGCACAGGCCTTGGGTATTGCCAGCGGAGCCTATGAATTGTCTTTGAAATATTCGAAAGAACGTAAAGCTTTCGGAACCGAAATCATGAACCACCAAGCCATAGCTTTCAAACTGGCCGATATGGCTACCGAAATTGAAGCCGCCCGTTTACTTTGCTTCAAGGCCGCCTGGCTTAAAGACCAGAACCTGGATTATAGCAGAGCCAGCTCTATTGCTAAACTGTTTGCAAGCGAAACAGCTATGAAAACAGCGGTAGAAGCGGTGCAGATTCATGGCGGATATGGCTATGTAAAAGAATACCATGTAGAACGCCTAATGCGCGATGCCAAGATTACTCAAATTTATGAGGGAACCAGTGAAATGCAGCGAGTGGTTATCAGCAGGGATGTGCTGAAGGACTGATCACCAGAAAACAATAGAAAGAAATACCACAAAAAAGGCCGTCAGTGACGGCCTTTTTTATTGAATGAAAGAATTTTACTGTGGCCACAATTCAAGTGCATCGAAAAGTGAACCCGCGCCGGGTGCATTTTTGTTAGCATTGATTTCGTCCTGTGGAACCAGAAAACGCTGGGGCAGCTGGGTGCCTTTATTAGGTGCTACACCAATCTCGTTCTTGGTTCTGCGAAGGTCGCACCAGGGTTCAATCTGGCCGTACAGAGAAACGTATTTCTCAGTAAGAATTTCCTTGCTGATTGCACCGTTTACAGTGGTGCCGGGAACCATTTGTCCGGGACCAAAATCACCGATTACGTAGTCATCATATTGTCCGCCAATGTTGGCAGCATTGTCTGAACGCACGTTATTCAGGTGATCGATGGCTGTGGTGGCATCATTATTTCTGATGGCACATTCGGCAAGAATGAGTTCATTCTCCACGTAAGATACGATTGGGAAATTTGCTGTTGCGCCGAAAATTCCATCCCAATTAGGATCCAGAGGTGTGTATCCTGCATCGGTGAAATAGTAGGTATAACGGTCTGATTCATCAGTCTTTGCATTGTTGCGGAAGAATGCAGAAGAATCGAGCAGCTTTTCCATGTGAGAACCACTGGCTGAAATGTAACCTGAACGGTTCCAGTCAAGGAAGTCATAGTAAAGGTTCCATGCACCGGGTGTTGCCTGGCTGTGGTTGGCAAGCAGATCCTTGCCGGCAGCAATTCCATTGGCAGCGGCGGCAGCAGCTTTGGGGTAGTCCTTCATGTGCAGATAAGCACGCGCCCTTAGGGTGTTGGCTACCTGAGCCCAGTTGTGGTTGCCCACATAAGCACCGCTGTAATTGGCGTGGTTTGCACCATAAGCCAACGCTGAATCCAGCAGGGTAATAGCAGCATTGTGAACCGCAGTCATTTTGTCGAACTTGGGACTGGTAACACCATCTACACAGGCTTCTGTGTTGGGTATGTCACCCCAAAGTGCTGATGCGGTAAGCAACAGGTTTGCCTCGGTAATGCAAGCCACAGCATTCAGTTGCTTGTTATTGGCTTTGGCGGCCTTCGCACGAATAATGCGGCACTGCGCAATACCTTCGGTGTAAATATTGCCCCAGGGGGTGTTAAAATCGCCGGCGGTTACTACGTAGTCATTGTATGACACAAACTGACGGTCAAATCCCACATGATGACCGGCAAATATGCCTGCCATACGTGCGGCTTCGCCTTCGTTTACGAGCACGTTAGCCAACTGGGCACCCGACATCATCAGCACAGGATCTGAGTCGCTGAACTGGCCGGGATTTTCCTTATTGATTTCCTTGATGTCCTTTTTGCAGGAAGTAAGTCCTACGGTCAGGGCAACGGAAAAGATTAAAGCTATCTTTTTCATGTTATAATTCCTTGTAATTTATTAGAGGTTAAACTTAATGTTGAACAGGTATGACTTTGTTCCGGGGTTGTTAAAGTAATCCAGACCGCGGCCATTTGAAACACCGGTAAGGTTGGTTTCGGGATCAACACCATCAAACTTGGTCCACAGAGCCAGGTTTCTGCCGGTGAAACCAACAGAGATTCCGCCGGGTACGTGAACGGCATCAGAAATAGACTTAGGCAGTGCATAAGACAGGCTGAGTTCGCGGATACGGGTCCATGAAGCGTCTTTAATGAACTGCTCAGCAACTGAACCGAAACCGCCACCCAGGCTGGTATACCAGTACTGGTTCAACCAAACGTTGCCTGCACCAAAGTCTTTCAGGCTGCCACGGGCAGTGATGCTTCCGTCGGCATTAATAACTGCAAGACCATTAGCACCGGCAGCAGCAGCAGAAGCCAGGGTAACACCGCGATAATCCACGATATTGGCTGCGTCTGCAGCTGAAACAGTAAAATCAGAAGCAGATTCAGGGGTGATACCAAAATTGTTCAATACGCCATAAGTACCGGCCCACATGTCATTACCCTGACAGGTTTCAACCAGCAGGTTGAAATTCAGGTTTTTGTAGTTACCATTCAAACCTACGCTACCTCTGTAGTCAGGGTTGGGGTCACCGATTACGCCTTCTTCAGAAGAAGCAGTGGGGAAGCCGTCTGCATCAAGCACCAGCTTGCCTGATTCGTCTTTGGCCCATTTTCCACCCCACAATGAACCCATTGCCTTACCTTCAACAGCGCGTGATGAAGTACCGGTGAAACCGGCCAGGAAGATGGGAGCAGCACCGCTAAGATTATCAACAGTGTTGCGGTTGCGGCCCAGGTTGCCATACAGATTCAGGTTGAAGTTTTCTGATTTAATCAGATTAACATTCAGGTCTATTTCAAGTCCTTTGTTTGAAAGGTCAGCAGCGTTTTTCCACTGGTTAGAGTAACCGGTTGAATTAGCCACAGCAATGGCCAGTACAGCACCTTCAATCTTGTTCTGATAATAGGTAACGCCAAGAGAAACTTTGTTTTTGAACAGTTTCACATCAGCACCCAGTTCAGTTTCAGTCTTCATTTCAGGCTTGATATCAGGGTTGCCCTGGGTAGAACTTCTGTAGATAGATCCACCATACAGAGAACCATCTAGGTAATCGCCCCAACCGGAAGATGAACCGGCAGCTACGAAATTGGTGTTCCAGATGTAAGCGGGAGGAGCAACACCTACACGACCCATAGACATACGAAGTTTAGCATAGCTAAGTACATCATTTGGCTTAAGGTCTTTGGTGAGTTCATATGCCAAGCTTGCACTGGGAGAGAAGAAGCGATTCGCATAGGTAGAAGATGCTTCAGAAGCACCGGTCAATTGCAGGAAGATTTTGTCTTTAACATCAAAATCCAAAACGCCGTATACACGGTTGTTCAGCAACTCAGAGAACGAGTTGAATGGGTCTTTATTTTCGGTAGTAGAATTGATGAATGCAAAACGATCCTGGTCGCGAATGATGAACTGAGAAGCAGAACCACCAATATTATAAATATTCTTATAGGTATAGAGATAACCCACAGTTGAGTTCAGGTTGATATCGCTGCCCAACTTGTGTGTACCTTGGTTGATAAAGTGCAAGCTGGTTTCTGATTCCTGAATATGATCATCAGTAAATGAACCGTTTGCCTGACTTCCGGCTGAGTTTACAGGGAAATAGGTAATACGGCGGTCAGTAGACATATCATGACCCAAACGGGCAATCAGCTTGTGGTTGTCGTGCCACTTGTAGGTAGCTTCAGGTGTAAGGATAAAGCGGGTTACATCTGAAGTATTGGTTTGTTCATTAAGTGTCCAACCTGGATTGTTATAGGTAGGAGCGGCGTTACCCAGGTAACGGCGATAACCTCTGTGCGCATTAAAGCTGGGAACACCTGCAGCGGTATAGTACGTTCCTTTATAGTCAGAGTTATCAAAGTCGGGAGAAGTACGCAGGTAGCCCAGGTACAGACCGTCCAGATTTGAACCCATTTGCACACGGTTAGAAACAGTTTTTGCCATATTGGCGTTCAGGCCAATGGTAAGCTTGTCATTTACACTCTGGCTGAAGTTCAAACGGGCAGTGGTTCTTCTGTAATCTGACAAACCTCTCATAATGCCCTGCTGATTCCAGTCACTCAGTGAGAAGAACATGTTGCTCTTGTCGTTTCCGGCTGAAATAGAAAGGTTGTTGTTCCAGGTGATACCGTTGCGGAAAACCTGGTCGCGGTTTTGGTCGTTATAAACAGTTTTATTACCTTTTCTTACGATGGTTCCGTAAACAGTTCCGTCATCGGCAACAAACTTTGCTCCGGCAGTATTAATGCTGTCTTTGCCATTACGCAGGGCAATCTGGTCACCCCAGGAATTGGCGTTATTGGCAACCCAGCGGCCACCTGAACCCTGACCATATTTACCTTGCTTTTCGTACTCACGGTTAACCTGGTCGATGGCGTAGGTTGAAGAGAATTCAATACTCATACCACGCTTTCCTTTTTTGGTGGTAACAACAATAACGCCGTTAGCCGCTCTGGTTCCCCAAACAGCAGCAGCAGCAGCACCTTTCAGCACTTCCACCGACTCAATGTCTGAAGGGTTAAGGTCATTCAAGCGCGATTGCTGAACAACACCGTCGGTTCCCCCGCCGAAGCTGGAGTTGCTTACCGGAATACCATCCACAATAATCAGAGGCTGGTTGCTACCGGTGATGGTATTTTGGCCCCGGATTTGGATGTAAGCACCTGCGCCCGGATCGCCCGCAGAACGGGTAATCTGTACGTTGGATGCTTTACCAGTTAATGCCTGAATCACACCGCTTTCGCCGGATGATACGAGGCCTTTTCCTTGAACTTGAGAAACTGAATAGCCGATTTTCCGCACATTTTTGGTAGTACCAATGGCAGTAACGGTAACAGTTCCAACGTCCACAGTGTCACTGCCGGAGCTTCCGCCCGGTCCTGCCTGAGCAAAGGCCGCAGGGGCGATGCTAGAGGCCGAAATGACCATGAGTAAATGTTTCATTCTCATATGTTAATATTGGTTGATTGGTTTACAAGCCTAAATAAAATTTTCTAATTATCATAAAAATCAATAACAACATTTTACCTTGAATCGATTTACAATACCTCTGCCAAACAGCCAATTTCAATTATATATTCCCTGATAACCGCAATCTCATTGAAGTTGGACCCTATACAAATTGCCAGAACAGATGTAATAGAAAGAATGGATAATGTGGAAAACTTTTACCGTGTTAAAAACCGACAAACTACACTTTTTTACGGACGAAAACGACAGCGGTAAAAAAGAAAGACCGCCGAAAATGGCGGTCTTTCTTTTTATGTTATCAATTTATATGTAACAACTTACATGAAGAACCGAATTATCAAGTAACAAATTCCGGCCACAGCCGCACTCACCGGAATGGTAAGCAGCCATGCAACCAGGAGGCTGCGGGTTACACCCCAACGAACTGCACTTAGGCGTTTGGTGGCACCCACCCCGATAATTGAACCGGTAATGGTATGAGTGGTACTTACAGGAATACCCATTTGTTCGGTCATAAACAAGGTTACGGCACCGGCAGTTTCTGCACTTACGCCTTCCAGGGGCGTTACTTTGGTAATGCGGGTTCCCATCGTTTTTACAATTTTCCACCCGCCGCTCAGGGTTCCAAGTCCGATTGCACCATAGCAAGCCAATGGCACCCAGTTGGGAAGGTCTTTGAAATCGCTGATATTCCCATTGGCAATCAGAGCCGCTCCAATAATACCCATAACCTTTTGAGCATCGTTACCACCATGGCCCAAAGAGAATGCAGCAGAAGAGAGCAGCTGCAGTTTCTTAAACATGTTGGCCGTGCGGTTGGCAGAGGGTTTGCGCAGTTTATCGATATAAATATAGGACAATACAAAAATCAAAATAACGCACAAGAGTGAATAGCGAAGGAAAGAGTTGTCTGCCTTACCGATTTCTTTGGTTAAATCCTTAGTTAAATCTATTTTAAATGCTTTTTTAAGTTTGTCTTCATCAGATCCGCTAAAGCCCATGTTGTGAGCTACAACCTCCGTAATGCTATCTGCCGCAAGGCTGTCAGCTTTTGTTTTTTTGGTTAATAATACCTGATGCTGTTTGAATAGCGGTTTAAGACTATCGACTTTGGCAGTGAGCGCGTCCAATGCAGGTTTTTTGGATTCATCATAAAATGCTTCTTTTTTCAATCGATCCAGCTTGGCCGTTTTGCTTACTATATCCTTTAACTTGCTATATTCAAGGTCATTGAAAGACACAGCCTTCGCAATATTCTGAGCTACGTTGTCAGCACCAAGTTTGTTGTAATCGGCCAGAAAAGGCAATGCCTTATTGTAATTGGCTGTGGCTTTTCCCAGCTTAGCCTTGGATTCTTCGCTATCCGGGTTCTTTTCTACCTCCTTTTTGTATTTGTCTACCCGGAAAAACTTTTGCAGGTTTTCTTCCATTTTACTTTGTTGGAAGTGCAAAAACATAAACCAGGTTGCTGTAAAGGACAATCCTATGATACCAAGCTTTATCCAGAGATTACGATGAATGGTCACCAGGCTAATAAACATGGATATTGCCATCCCAATCATGGGTGCCAGGAATATGAAGAGCAGTGTCTTCACAATCTTTTCCATTTCTACCACGCTGCTAAATGCTACAAACCCCTTGGTCATATAAGCATGGGCAACCGCAGCCCCGGCAAAGCCACCGATTAGGGTGTGTGAGGAAGAAGATGGTATACCATACCACCATGTAAGCAGGTTCCAGAAAATAGCGGCAATAAGACCGGCTAGAATTACCGGAAGCGTAATGTAGGTATCAATTACTGTTTTGCCTATGGTATTGGCAACAGCGTGATCCTTGAAAATAAAGAATGCTGCAAAATTGAATACAGCAGCCCACAGTACTGCCTGAAGCGGTGTAAGCACTTTGGTGCTCACAACTGTGGCTATAGAGTTGGCCGCATCATGAAAACCATTGATGTAATCAAAGATTAATGCCAGCGCAATAATGACAATTACGAGTGTCATGTAAGGTAGGTTATAAAGGGTTGTTAAGCGTATTTAACGATGATGGTTTCAATCACATTGGCCACATCCTCGCACTTGTCGGTAGCTACTTCCATTACCGTGTAAACCTCTCTGCGGCGTATAAGTTCCTTGAAATCATTTTCGGTTTCAAACAACTTCTTAATGCTCATATCGAAGATGTCATCCGCGTGGTTCTCCAGACTGTTTACCTTCACCAAACTTTCAGATATTTTTTCGGGACGCTTCAATTCACGCAACTGCATTACTGCTTTGCTGACCTCAGTAGCACTCTGGTTAATAACTTCAGCCATTTTCTGGATGCCCTGATCGTTAGGGTTTACACCATGAAACTGAATTTTCTTGCAGCTGGCATAAATATAATCAGCTACATCATCCAAAGCACCTGCCAAGTAGTGAATATCTTCACGGTCAAAGGGTGTAATAAAGTTTCTGCCCAATTCCTGAAAAATCTGATGGGTGAGTTCGTCATTCTGGTGTTCCAGGTCTTCAATTTGTTTTGACAATGCCAAACGTTTATCATCGCTTGCCTCATATACAAACTCCTGAAGTAAGTTACCCATCAGGGTTACTTTTTCGGCTACCTGTTCAAACAGACTGTAGAAAACACGGTCCTTTGGCAGGAAAATTTTCATAATGTTGTTAAATGCCATTTTCTAGTATATTACTACTGCAAAGCTATTTTGGTTGTTATTTATGAACAGCACATTAAACTAAATTTAACAATAAGATAACATTGATGTCTAGCCAACATGTGTCAATACAATTCCTTCGGCTGTATGTGCGGCTTTGCAGCAGTAATCACCCACTTCTCTCAAAGCATTGTAAGCATCAAGTCTGCGTAAAAATTGTGAGGGGCTGGCCTTGCTTTCATACAAACTTTTTAGTGCCTGATCGTATGCAATTTCCATCTCTCTTTTTATTGCTATTAGCTCCTTGGCGTGTTTCATTACAAACCTGCGTTTGGGTGTGCCTATATCTTCCACCATCTGCTGCAGTTCCGCAGCTGATTTTTTAAGGAGTAGCCCAAGATGTTTGCTGAAGGAATCGGGCTTGTGTTCGGCATCCCAAGAAATGGAGCGGGGAACGATATAAATACTTCTTGCCACATTATGCAGGTCAACCGATAATTGGTGAACGGATTCACGATCAATGGGTGTAATAAAAACCTTTGAAAGCCGCTTAACTGTTTGTCTGTAATTTTCCTGGCTTTCGCCGTAAAACAGTTTCATTTCCTGAAGATAGGCCGTCCATTTATCGGAGCCGGGTTCATCCTCATGAACTATTTTATATAGACAATCTGTCATTTTTACCACTGTAACAGCACCTGTATTAAAAAGTACATAGAAGATGCCATCGCTGGGGGTTATAAGTCGTTTAATTGCCTCGGGAATCACATTCCAAAGGTATTTGGCAACTACACTGCAGAAACGGTGCGCATGCAGATTTAACAGAAAAATAATGATTGTATCCTACAGCTCTTTTCTCAGCCTGGCCACCGGAATATTGAGTTGCTCCCTGTATTTGGCCACTGTGCGGCGGGCGATGTTGTAGCCCTTTACTTTCAGCAGCTCCATAAGCGCTTCATCCGTGAGTGGTTTCTTCTTGTTTTCCGCACCGATGGCATCCGACAGTATCTTTTTGATTTCGCGGTTGCTGACCTCCTCTCCTTCTTCGGTTACTATGCCTTCGCTGAAAAAGAATTTCAATGGGAAAATACCAAAATCGGTTTCTACGTATTTGCTATTGGCCACACGGCTAATGGTGCTGATATCAAGGCTCACTTGCTGGGCAATGTCTTTTAAAATCATGGGCTTGAGGCAGGCTTCATCGCCTTCCTCAAAAAAATCTTTTTGCCGTGAAGCAATGGCGTGCATGGTGCTAAGCAAGGTGTTCTGGCGCTGTTTCACACTATCAATAAACCATTTGGCACCATCCAATTTCTGCTTGATGTATTGCACCGCATCCCTCAGATTTTTATCATTTTTACCAGAATGCTCATAGGCCCTCAGGGTTTCGGCATAGGAAGAAGAAATACGAAGCTCCGGGGTATTGCGTGAATTCAGACGAACTTCGATATCGTCGTTGGTGCCCGTGACAATAAAATCCGGCACGATGTACTGGGTTTTATTGGATCCAGATCCGGTTTCGCCGGGTTTGGGGTTGAGTTTTACGATTTCAGCGATTGCGGCTTTAAGTTGATCATCATCAATTTTTAAAGACCGTTTTATTTTGTCATAATGCTTTTTGCTGAAAGCTTCCATCTGCTCCGCAATAATGCTTTCGGCCAGGGTTATCGAGGGATTATCACCGTAATCTTTTTTATATAGCTGCAGCAAAAGGCATTCCTGCAGATCGCGTGCAGCAATGCCGGCAGGATCGAAATTTTGTATTTTGATGAGCAATTTTTCCAGGTGCTCTTCTGTCGTTATAATATTCTCATTGAACGCCAGATCATTCACAATGCTGCGCAGTTCCCTGCGTAGATAGCCGTCTTCTTCAATGGAATTAATTAGGTGAATGGCCAGCTGTAAATCCACTTCACTGTAGAAAGTAGCCCTTGCCTGTTCCATCAGATACTCCTGAAAACTACCCTGACTGGCCAGGGGCATCTCTCGCTGTTCATCGCCGCTATAATCTTCATTCAACCTAAAACCACCGTCATCATCGCCTCCATTGGCCCGCAGCAGTTCGTCTACATCTACATCGTTACTTAGATAATCGTCATCGCCAAAGTCGTCGTTGTTGTTGTCGTAGTCATCATCAACACCCTCAGTGCGGTTGTCTTCCAAAGCAGGATTATCCAGCAATTCCTGTTCAACTTTTTCTTCAAAATCCTGGGTATTGAGTTGCAGCAGTTTGATAAACTGAATTTGTTGCGGACTTAATTTCTGCAACATTTTCTGGCTTAAATTCTGCTTCAGCGAACTCATTCTTTTAGCTTAACCTCGTTTGCGTTACCTTTGCAAATACACTACAAAAGTAACGCATTTACACGGTATGTACATAGAGGAATTACACCGCACAGCAGGTAAATCTGCCACATTGAAAGGCTGGGTTTCCAACAAGCGCGAAGGGAAAGGCATTGTTTTTATTATTTTGCGTGACGGCACTGGTTATTGCCAGTGTGTGGTTACGGAAGAAACTGCCGGTGCCGAAGGTTTGCAAAACGCACAGCAGCTTTCCCTGGAAAGCAGCGTAATCCTCACCGGAAATGTGGTAGCCGATGAAAAACAAATTGGTGGCTGTGAGCTGCATGTAACTTCTGTTGTTCCGGTTGGCGAAAGCGAGAATTATCCCATTGCCAAAAAGGAACACGGCGTTGAGTTTCTCATGGATCAGCGTCATTTGTGGTTGCGCAGCACCCGTCAGTGGGCCATTATGCGCATTCGCAACCGCATTATTTACAGCATTCACCAGTATTTTCAGGAACAGGGTTTTGTGCAAATGGATGCTCCAATTTTTACCGGAAATGCATGCGAAGGAACAAGTACGTTGTTTGAAACGGATTTTTACGGAGAACCGGCCTACCTGAGCCAGAGCGGACAATTGTATGGCGAAGCCATGGCCATGGCCATGGGACGTATTTATACTTTTGGCCCTACTTTCAGGGCTGAAAAAAGCAAAACCCGCCGCCACCTAAGCGAATTCTGGATGATAGAACCCGAAATGGCGTTCTATGATATTTTTCAGAACATGGATTGCATAGAAGGCATGCTGCAGGCCATAATCAAAGATGTACTGAAACACTGTTCCCAGGAACTCAAAACCATTGGCCGGGATATTTCTGTTCTTGAAAGCAGCCTTAAACAGTTTCCCCGCCTCACATACGACGAGGCAGTGCGCATCATCAAAGGTGAACAGGATGTGAATGGCAAGAATGGCATTGGCAGTCTGGAGGAAGAACTAAAACGTGTTTTGAGTCGCCTGAAAGAGGTGGATGCTGAAATCACAGATCGCGAGTCTAAAATTGCGGCAGGCGGCATGAAAAAAGGTGAAATCAACTTTTTTCAGAGCAAAGTTGATGCGCTAAAGCAGGAAAAAGCAGATCTCGAGGAAGACGGCCGCAATATTCCGCAGTGGATTAAAAGCGCTAAAGAATTTGAATATGGCAATGATTTTGGCGGTAGCGACGAAACTGTAATTACCCGCCTGTTTGATTCACCTATTATGGTGTATGACTGGCCCCATGCAGTCAAAGCTTTTTATCTGAAAAGAAACCCCGAAAACCCCGACTTTGCAAGGGGTGTGGATGTGCTTGCCCCTGAGGGTTATGGTGAAATTGTGGGTGGTGGTGAAAGAGAAACCAACCTCGAATTGCTGAAACAGAAAATAGTGGAACATGAATTGCCCATGGAGGCTTTTGAATGGTATCTCGACCTTCGCAGATTTGGTTCTGTACCACACAGTGGTTTCGGCCTTGGCTTAGAAAGAATGGTTACCTGGATTTGCGGCCTTAAACACGTTCGGGAGAGTATTCCCTTCCCCAGAATGTACGGCAGATTAACGCCCTAAGGTTAAAACCCTTGTTTGAAACGCTTTAATTCTGCTTCCAGATACAAAATCCGCACGCGCTGATTTTCAACCAGCTCAGCCAACAATTCATTCTCTCTCACCAACGACTTCCATTCAGTACTTTCCATGGAGGTTGGCAATAAAATTTGATCGCTGCTCACATTCTGCAGATCTGACAACTCTATTCCCAATCCCCAGGCAATTTTTTCCAGTGTATCGAATGTTACGCTGCCTGTTCTTTCAATATGTGAAATCATGGGACGGGTTTTTTTGATTCTCTCAGCCAAATCTTCCTGTGTCCATCCGCGTTAGAGTCTGGCCAGTCTGATTCGCTGCCCCATGTGATTCTTATCTTTTACGTTTTTCACGATGCGAATTTGGGACTTTTAACATTGACTATATGTTCGTTTTTATAGAATTAAGACAATATAAATAGCTCAAAAACCAAAAAACATCTGTTTTTGTAGAATTACGACCCTCGCAACCTTCCCATATTCATCGCATCTTACCTGTCGGGTTACTGAATTTCCAGTTCATCCACAAAAATAAATGTTTGTCCGCCCGCACCCGCATGCCAGTCAGGCAGCGTGCCGTGCTGAGCGGCCCGCATTTTTACATACCGCGCCTTTACCGGCTTGGTGTAGGTGCTGATGGTTTGTTTTTGCGCTCCCAGGCTGTCTATGGACACATTGTTCATGCTTCCACAGGCGTTGGTCCAGTTTTGTCCATCCATTGAAAAACTGTAACTCACATTACGCGGATATACTATCCAGCTGCGGGTATCCTGTAGAAAACCGGCGTGAAGCGAACGTATTGTCTGGGTATCGCCAAGATCAATAATGGCCTCAAAAGGCTGCCCCTGAATGCCCTGCCAGTTGCCTTTTTGCCATTCGGCATCGCCGCGTACACCGTTGCAGAGCGCCAAATCACCACCGCCTGTGTATTGCGGATGCAAAGGATTCATTACTTTCACCTTCCAGTGATTGGGGCGTTTAAAAAAGCAGGCCCTGGCTACCGCACCGCCGGGCTGAAATGCTTCCAGACAGATACTTTCTTTTAAAACGAGTGTTGTATCTGCAGCTTTATAAGGGTTATTAATGTTAACTTTCAAAAGTCGCTTTTCCTCATTGTTCTTAACAAAGCGAATGGTAAAATTCCTTCCAAAACGGGCATTGATATTAACCTCCATGCTGTCATCAAAAGCAACATCTCTAAAATCGAAAAGGGGGGCCGCAATGCTGCTTTCCTTTACGTAAGTATAAAAGCTATTTTTGTCACCGGTGCCCCATTCTGTTGGGGTTGATGACATAGTGAACACCAGTTTGCCGCCATCGGTTAATTCACGGTGATACAGATAATTGCGCTCTACCTTCTTTCCGTTCAACCGAATAGCGGCTATGTAATGCCCTTTTCCTTTTTTCAAAATTTGCAGTTTTTTATTGTTTTCAAAAGCCAACATGGTTTTTGAAAACAGCGGATATCCGATGCTGTAGCGGTCATCACCGGGACAAACCGGGTAAAACCCCATGCTGCTGAGCACATACCACGCACTCATCTGTCCGCAGTCTTCATTGCCGCTGAGCCCATCGGGCCGGTTGTGGTACATGGTTTCCATAATCTGCCGCACTTTTTCCTGGGTCTTGTGGGGTTTTCCGGCGGAGTTATATAAATAGGCAATGTGGTGGCTGGGTTCATTGCCATGGGCATACTGCCCGATGAGTCCGGTAATATCGGCCTGCTCGCGGCCCACAGTTTTACTGGAAGTGGTAAAAAGACTGTCAAGCATGAATTCCAATGTGTGCGGCCCATGGCTTTGCATGGTTCCAAGCCAGCCCTGCAAATCATGGGGAACCGAAAATGAATATTGCCAGCTATTGGCTTCGGTAAAGTGGTTGCTTACTTCGCGTGGCTCAAAAGGACTAAGCCAGCGCCCGTAACTGCGGGGCCTCATGTGGCCGGTTTCGGGGTCAAACACATTCACCCAGGAACCACTGCGTTGGTAAAACAATTTGGCAATGCTGTCTTTGCTTAGCATTTCGGCCATGCGGGCAATGCACCAGTCGTTGTAGGCATATTCCAGGGTCTTACTCACTGATTCGCTTTCATTTTCCATGCTCAGAAAACCATATTTGATATAATCATCCAGCCCAAAAACAGGTTTTTCTGCTGTTTTGACAGCTGCTTCCAATAATGCGTCAGCACTGTCCGGTATAATACCCTTGGCCATGGCATCTGCAATAACGGAAACGGCGTGGTAGCCAATCATACAATTGGTTTCATTGGATGCAAGTTCCCACACGGGCAACCTTCCACTTTGCCTATACATGCGCAGAAACGTCTTCATAAAATCCCGGGTGCGTTTTTGCTCAAACAGTGTATACAACGGATGGGTGGCGCGGTAGGTATCCCAAAGCGAAAAAACAGAATAATGATCACCGCTTCCATCGTGTTGTTTTTTATCCAACCCCCGGTAGCTGCCGTTGGCATCACTTACCAGGTTGGGAATAATCATGGTGTGGTAAAGGGCCGTATAGAAAATGCTTTCTTGCTCCGGCGTTCCTTTTACCACAATCTTGCTCAATTGCTTTTCCCATTCGGACTCCGTTTGTTTTTTCAGGGATTGAAATCCCTTTACATCTGCTTTTGATAATGCTCCAGCGCTTTGCAACCAGCCCGAGAAAGAAATACCGGCATGTATATAAATATCCGAAGTTGTGTCAGGAAAATAGATGGCAACGGCGCGCTGTTGCTTGGCTTTTTGTTTTATTACGACCACTGAATCTGCCTTTTCGGAGAACCACAAATCAAAGAAAAACTGCTGATCTTCGGCCCAGGCCTTACTGAAGCGGTGTCCGTATACATGCATGCGGTTTTTACCTTCTGCAACCGGTGTATTAAGCGCATCAAAGTGTCCGTCTGTCACATGGTCGCGATGTTCCAGGTCAATAACAATAACCGGTTTTTGTCCCGCTGGAAACCGATAGTGGTGCATGCCTTCTCGGGTTCCGGCGGTCATTTCGGCAAAAATGCCGTTGTTGAAACGTACGGAATAATAACCGGGGTGGGCGTTTTCGTTTTTATGAGTGAAGGATAGTGGTTTTAAACCCGGCCTCACAAGCAAATCGCCATAATCCGAAACTCCTGTGCCGCTGAGGTGGGTATGCGAAAAACCGTAACAAACGCTATCGTCATAATGGTAACCTCCACAACCGTCCCAGCCTTCCAAGCGCGTGTCAGGGCTCAGCTGCACCATGCCAAAAGGTGCGGTAGCTCCCGGGTATGTGTGGCCGTGTCCGCCAGTGCCAATAAATGGATTTACCTTATGAATAAGATTTTGCGCATGCAGCTGTGCAGACAGGATTAGCAAGCAAGCAGAGAATAATTTCATACCATGCAAGCAGGCTTTACTTTTAGTATTATTAGACATTCAGATTATAAACTAAGGTAATATTGATCTGTCAAATACACCGTACCTTTCTTCCATGGCCCCAAATTTTTTATAAAATGCCGCAACTTCGGGTATTTCAGATCCTTCGAAATCAAGGCTAAAGCCTTGCAAGGTCTTGGTTTTGGCAATATGGTCTATAACAGCGTGCATCACGCCTAGTTTTCTCCCTTCCGGCGTGGGTGCGGCGCACACATAGTGTAGGTATTTTGGGGAAAGAAGAAATATAGCATATGCGAGGACTTTATCACCCTGTACGGCACGGAAACAAAAAGCATCATCCGTTAATTGAAGGGCTTTGCAAGCGTTTTCAAAACTTTGATAATGAAATGCTTTCAAAACCAAATTTAAAGGCCCCCAGACTTCTCTGTAAAGCGCGATAGCAGCGCCAAAATCCGTGCAGGATTCAACGCTTATTCCTGCATCTGAACACTTGCGCAAATTCTTTCGGGCATCCGTATTGTAGCCTTCATTTATATTTTCATAGGGGCGATTCAGGTCCAGCAACAGATTACAGCGTTGAATTACTGTATCAGGCAGACTAAATTCAGGATTCAGATGCAACCCCACCTTTAAAAACCTGCGTGGAATGGCATTCAAAAAATCAGCATATCCCAGGGGAAAGCCCTTTGGTGCAAACAAACCCAGCTGCTGACAAAAAAAAGGCTGATAAACAATACCAATCCCCCATTTACGTTTTACCGGAAGCGGAAACACAGCCTCATAATCTCCATAAACCAGGGCATCCCAGTTTTGGTTGCATATAGCATTGAGGTATGTGGAACCGGCATATACCAGCGGGCGGCAACTGCGCAATATACATGCATCCCACGCAGCCATATCTATGGCATTATGCCTTATATATCTTATGCCAGCCATGCTTCAAAAACCGAATTCCAGCCCTGCCATATTTTCTGTTTTCCCAGGGATTCGTTGTGAAAGATAAAACAAAAATTTCCGCCACTTTCCCGAATTACCGACTTGAGTTGATTTCCCTTTGAAATGGCCTGTTCGGTAGTTTGATTCAGATAGTGTTTGCAGGTTGCTTCCATAATACAAAATGGGTATATATGCAAGTTAGTTGCCTGTTCTTCAATCAGATTATACCATGCAAAAGAATATGCCGTACCTGCCCTAAAACCAATGGCATCTGGGTAGCCCATACTATAATCATCCTTTATGCCGCAATGACGCAACATGCGATAGGTGTGGGGCATAGACAGCAGAATATAGTGCATGCGGCTGTCGGTTACCTCTCTGTTGAGTGTGTTTTCAAGGTATTGCTTTTCCTGCAGCAGTATTTCCGCATTGCCGGAGGCCGCAAAACTTGGATGTAATCCACAACTAATGTGTTTATCCAAGTTTTGGATAGCCTCTGTCAAAGGCCTGTAACTAAGCCTAACTTGCTTGTCGTAAATGTTACTTTTTGCACCACAGTGCCAGAATAAGCGGGCTTCCGGGTGGTTTTTCAGCGAAGTTTGAATGTAGGGAAATGAATAGTTGGGGTCTGTTATCGGATCTGCTATGCTTTTAAGCCTTTGAGGCAAGCTAAATGGAGTTTTTAAAGCCGCACCCAAAGCACGAAGCAATCCTCGCCCGGCGAAGGCAAAGGCAATGTCAATATCCAGGGTCGGTATGATGCGAAATTCCTTTTTAGCGGAAAGTCCCCATTGTGCAAATTGGTTATTTATTGCTATGTCACACACTGGTTCTTCCAGTACTTCAAGCTTGTGAAGCAATGATGCCGATGCAGGAAAGCGCCCGTGCTGATCAGGGGTAAAGGTTTGATATTCCTCGTATCGAGTAAGACACCAGAAAACCATGGCCAGCAGGTCATATTCCTGATGATTTTCATCGGGGAAAAGACAAAATACGCCATCAATACGGGCTGTGGAAGGCACAAAGCCTTGGCGTATGCCGGTTTGGTCCAGAAAGCCCGAGCGATATATACGTCGGCCGGCTAAACCCTTATTTGTGTAGTGCAGTTTTACAGTAGCCTTCGAGTTCAAATAAGCATCTTCGTCTTCCGTAATAAGGATTTGGCATTCGCTACTGTGCCGGAAAATTTCTGCCGCTGCATAAGCAATACGTGCGTTTGAGGCAGGAATATACAAAATGGCTTCCGACATTTTTTGAGGCAGTGCAAATTACGAAGAATGGGGTTTTGAATGGGTAAAATTCACATAAAATGATTTATGCCGGGATTTTAGGCAGCATCCTATATGGCTTTAGTCATGTATCTCCTGATTTAATCAATCTAAGTTTGAAATAAAAAATTTAAATATGAAAAAAACATGGACTACGGCATTGTGCTTAATGGCACCGGGGGTATTTGCCCAAAAACCCGAAAAAGGCAATGTAACTGCGGTGCTGGGATTATCGCCGGGTACAGGCGGCAACACGGTAAACACATTCGGCATCAACGGCAGATATTTTTACAAACCTGACATTGCTTTTGTATTGGGACTCGGAGGTTCTTACTCCGTGGATGTGAATAATTATGCCGAAAACGTCGACGGCACGGGCGATGAAGGAACCTTTACATACCGTAGCCGTTACACTGAACTCAATCTGGGAATACAAAAGCACTTTTCAG
This sequence comes from Sphingomonadales bacterium, assembly GCA_016872175.1. GTDB lineage: Bacteria > Bacteroidota > Bacteroidia > NS11-12g > UBA955 > RGEC01. Next base: position 40,332 of record VHBA01000014.1, read on the forward strand.
GCACATCCCGTTTAAGTCCATTTATTGGTGCAGATTTGCTGGCCGGGGCAGATGGTACCCATCATAAAGGTGAGGATGCAGGAACATCCGGATATATCAAAAACTATAGCTACGACCGCGAAGCGCAAGCCGCACAGGTAGGCATTAGGGCTGTTGTAGGATTTGATTTCTGGGTCATGAAAGGGCTTTATGTAGGGGCAGTTTACCGTCCCATATCCTTGATCCTACAAAAAGAAGACGACACAACCACAACCTCCGGAAGCAATGGATCCACCATCAAAACAGTTAACCCGGGCGGGAGCTACGCCACCTTGAATACTTTTGGTGAGGTTGGCAGTGTGCGCATAGGCTGGTTGTTTTAATAGCTTGAATTCCATAAAAAAACCCGGCTGTTGGCCGGGTTTTTTTATGGATATAATTAATATTAATTTCCTGATTCTGCAGCCGCCTGCATCAGCGCCCTTGTGGTCTTACAGCTCACGATGGCATTTTCTTTGGCATCCAGGATTTCGAAATCTCCGGGTAACAAGTTTTTCACCTTCACGCTTTGACCGATTTCAAGGGTATCAATATTTACATCGATGTAATCGGGCAGATTTTTTACCAGTCCGCGCACGCGCAGGCGGTTAATTTTCTTCACCAGCTTACCACCGGCACGCACACCGGGAGAATTGCCCACCACACGCACTGGGATTTCCATTACAACTGCACGAGAAGCATCTACAGCCATAAAATCTGCATGAATAATGGCTTCGGATACAGCATGAAATTGCAGATCCTGCAAAATGGCATCGTATGAATTGCCTTCCAGGTCTATCCTTACCTTGTACACGCTGGGGGTGTAAACCAGGTTTTTAAAATCGGATTCATAGATGGTAAAATGCAGATTTTCTCCTGCACCGTAAATTACGCAAGGTACTTTACCTGCGTTTCTGAGGCTTTTGGCGTTTGAGGTGCCGCTGCCTTCTCTTTTTTCTGCTTTGAACAAAATGGTTTTCATATTCAGTAGTTACGCTTATTTTTTATTAGTTGCTTTTTAGGTCGAGGTTGGTCTGGCTGTTATGAATCTGCCTGAACAGAGAACTGATGCTGCCATTTTCATGAACGTTGCGAATAGCACGGGCAAACAGGGGCGCCACAGACAGTACTTTTATTTTATCCATGTGCTGCTTTAAGGGGATGGTATCTGTTACTACCAGTTCCGAAAGCACACTGTTGGCAATGTTTTCATAGGCTTTTCCGCTCAGAACAGGGTGGCAACAAAGGGCGCGCACGCTGCGGGCACCTCTTTCCATCAACATGGCCGATGATTTGCAAAGAGTTCCGCCGGTATCGATGATATCGTCTATCAACACAACGTCTTTGTCCTGAACATCCCCAATAACCGTCATATTGGCAATTTCGTTTGCTTTTTTTCGTTCCTTGTCGCAGATAACCATAGGCAGGTTTAGGGCCTTGGCTACTTCGCGAATACGATTACTGGCGCCCACGTCGGGTGCTGCAATTACCAAGTTGTCCTGGGGCAGGCTGCGTATGTATGGAACAAAAATGATGGAACCTTCCAGGTGATCCACGGGCACATTAAAAAAGCCCTGAATCTGGGGAGCGTGCAATTCCATGGTCATAACGCGGTTTGCGCCTGCGGTACTGAGCAGATCCGCAATCATTTTGGAGGCGATGGAAACGCGGGGCTTGTCCTTACGATCCTGACGGGCAAATCCGTAGTAGGGAATTACTGCCGTAATGTAATTGGCACTGGCTCTTTTGGCCGCGTCAATCGTCATCAGCAATTCCATTAAGTTGTCGGTAGGCGGAAAGGTGCTTTGGACGATAAAAACATCACATCCGCGAACACTTTCGTTGAATACGGGCTGAAATTCTCCGTCACTGAAGAGGTTTACGGTCAAATCGCCCGGATCCAGGCCATAGTATTCGCAAATACCTTTGGTGAGAGAGGCAGAAACACTGCCCGAGAAGATTTTTACTGGGTTAAGTAGTGATGACATAATCTCTGTATTTTACTTTCTCTGTACCGTACAAAAGTAAAGCACAGATATCATCAAATCAGCGTTTTGTTGTCCGACTAGGGCTCGAACCTAGACTCTTCTGAACCAAAACCAGACGTGTTGCCAGTTACACCATCGGACAATTTTGGGAGTGCAAAGGTAAGGAATTTTTTGAAATGTGCAAAGTGAATGCAATATGCCGTTTTTATGCTGTGCCTCTTGTTTAGTGCCAGCTCTTTCATTTCAATCAGGGTCGTAACCAAACTGTTTCAGCATGTTTTTGCTGTTTCGCCAGTCTTCACGCACTTTCACAAATAACTCAACAAAAATGTGCTTACCGAAAAACGCTTCCAAATCCTTTCTGGCATTGGTTCCCAAACGTTTTATAGCCTCTCCTTTATTTCCAATAATAATCCGCTTTTGGCTGTCGCGCTCCACTACCAGCTCGCAGGAAAGACGAATAATTTTCTCATCTTCTTTGAAAAACAAGGTGGTTACCTCCAGGCTGTAGGGAACCTCATCCTCATACAGTTTTAGTGCGTGATTGCGAATGATTTCATTCACAAAAAAACGTTCCGAGCGGTCGGTAATCTGGTCTTCGGGGAAATACGCAGGGTGTTCGGGCAAATAGGAAATTACTTCCGCCTCCAGTTTGTCGAGTTGAAAATTGTTGAGCGCTGAAAGCAACATGAAAGCATCGGCCTTGAAAGCGCCGGCCACCTTAAGCATCACAGCTTCCAGCTGATCTTGTTTTACGGTATCAATCTTGTTGATGGCTACAATTTTTTTGGCCGAAGATTTTTCGAAACGGCGCAGCAATTCTTCAGGGATTTCAGTGGCACGCACATCCAGTAATAGAATGAGAACATCGCTGTCGTCCATAGATTCGTGCACAGCCGCCATCATTTTTTCGTGCATTTTATAGCTGGCCTTGCGCAAAATACCCGGGGTGTCTGAATAAATGACTTGCGCGTTTTCTCCTGTTTTTATGCCCAGAATACGGTGGCGGGTGGTTTGCGCCTTCGGATTCACTATCGCCAGCTTATCCCCCATCAGTGCATTGTATAGCGTGCTTTTACCCGCATTGGGCATTCCGATGATGCTGACAAAACCTGCTTTAAATGCCATTTTTATTTGCGGGTTCAAAGGTAACCCAATAAAGTCCACTTTGGGGCTATCTTTGTAAAAGCATGCGCTTTGTCTGTCTTCTGCTTCCTTTTTATCTGTTCGGTTTATTGCCCCTTTATGGGCAAAGCCCGCTGGACAGTACCCGAAACGGCTATGCAAGAGGCAAAGCCGGATTGATGCTCAAGCGCAGTTTAGACATGGCAAATACCCCTGGCAGCGGACATTATCATCAGTCAGAAAAGAATACGGAAAAACTGCAGTTGCCCGAAGAAGCGCAGGATTTCACACCCGTTTTTGCCGATGAATTTGATTCTTTGAACATCAATATCTGGCAAGTGGGGCAGCCCTGGGGCCGATACCACGGGCAACAGCCGCACCAATATTATGGCGACAGCGAGGTATTTGTTAAAAACGGCGTGCTTTATTTACTGAATCGCTACGCGCCTCAAAAATTTCCGTCGGGGGATACAGGCATCACCATTCCGTATGGCACCGGGCTAATTAACACCGCCAATTCCCGCACCTTTCAATTCGGTTTTTTTGCCATTCGCAGCAAAAACCCATCAGGACCGGCTACCTGGCCTGCATTCTGGCTCACCGGGAAGAACAATTGGCCACCGGAAATTGATATTTATGAAATGTATGGCAAAAGCACCGGAAAAACCATCCACCGCCAAACCATGACCCTGCATTTCGGCAAAATTGAAACCCGCACCAAAACGCATTTGATGAAGGCGGTAAACCTGAGCCCTAACACGGATTCAGCTTTCCACATATATGCTTGCCTGTGGACACCGGACCGTGTGGTTTTCTACACCGACGGGGTGCCTGTGCGCAGTATCAACATGAACAAATGGATGCGACAGTTTTATCAGGAGCCTATGTACCTGGTGGTCAACAATGCGGTGGACCACCGATACCTGCAACACATAGACAACAGCCGCCTGCCGGTGTCGCTTGAGGTAGACTGGATTCGGGTGTATGCGCCGGCTAAGCCCTAAAAAGATTACCTACTCACCCATTTCTTTACTATCTTTACCATTCGATTTTAATGGCTGAAAAGAAACTCTTTCTCTTGGATGGCATGGCCCTGGTTTACCGGGCTTTTTTTGCCTTTAACCAAAACCCGCGTATCACCAGCACAGGCCTTAATGCAAGTGCCATGTTTGGTTTTACCAACACCCTGCTGGATGTGCTAAACAAACAAAAACCAACCCACATTGCCGTGGTTTTTGATACCGATAAACCCACAGACCGGCACATTGAATACGAAAAATACAAAGCACACCGCGAGGAAATGCCCGAAGACCTGAGGCGCAGCCTACCTTATATACAGCGCATCATCGAAGGGTTTAATATTCCTTTGATTACCCATGATGGATATGAAGCAGATGACATCATTGGTACGTTTGCCCTGCAGGCGGTCGAACTGAATTTCGATGTATTTATGATGACCCCCGATAAAGATTTTGGTCAATTGGTGGGCGAACATGTTTTTATTTATAAACCCGGACGAATGGGCAACCCCGACGAGGTGCTGGGCGTGCCCGAAGTGCTGAAAAAATGGGAGGTGGAACGTGTAGATCAGGTTATTGATATTCTGGGGCTTTGGGGTGATGCCGTCGATAATATTCCCGGGGTTCCCGGCGTAGGCGAAAAAACAGCCAAAAAACTCATTCAGGAGTTTGGCAGCATAGAAAACATCCTGGCGAATACCGACCAACTGAAGGGCGCTATGAAGGAAAAGTTTGAAAATAACCGCGAACAAGCCCTGATGAGCAAACGGTTGGCCACCATCAATACGGTGGTTCCGGTGGGTTTACATCCGGAAGAACTGATTTTAAAAAGCCCGGATGAGGAAAAACTCAAGGAAGTTTTCAATGAGCTGGAGTTTCGCACCATGATGAAGCGGGTGTTTGGCGACAATAGCGCACCCGCCGCCGCTGCACCTTCAGGAAAAAACCGCATGCAGGCCAGCCTGTTTGATTTTCCCGTAGCTTCCACTCCTGAACCTGTGCGCGAATACAAAACCCTGGAGGATGTAAAACACCGATACGTGCTATGCAACAGCGAGGCGCTGATAAACGAAGCCATACAGCACATGCAAGCGGCCACAGCGTTTTGTTTTGACACCGAAACCACCGGACTGGTGGCGTTTGATGCAGATATTGTAGGCCTGGCGCTCAGTTGTAAGCCGCAGGAGGGTTATTACATTCCCTTTCCGAGAGAATTTGAAGCCGCCAAATTACTGTTTACTCGCTTCCGTGAAATGTTTACAGGCAGCAACTGCAAGGTGGCACAAAACCTCAAGTATGATTTGTCTGTGCTGAAACGATATGGCGTAGCGGTTTCAGGGCCGTGTTTTGATACCATGCTGGCGCATTACCTCATAGAGCCGGATATGCGCCACAACATGGATTTGCTGGCCGAAAGCTATCTGCACTATAAACCCATCAGCATAGAAACGCTGATTGGCAAAAAAGGAGCAGCGCAGCTGAGTATGGCGGTGGTGGATGTGGAGAAGGTGAAAGAATATGCGGTGGAAGACGCAGACATTACCCTTCAACTTAAACAAAAACTTGAGCCTGAGTTACATAACCGTAATGTATATAATGTTTTCGAAAATATGGAAATGCCGCTGGTTTCTGTGCTGTCTGAGATAGAACAAGAGGGCGTAAGGGTAGATACAGATTTTCTGAAAGACTACAGTAAGGAGCTGAACAGGCAGAGTCTTGATATACAAACACGCATTTATGAACTGGCCGGTGAGGAATTCAACATTTCTTCTCCCATGCAGGTGGGTAAGATTTTATTTGAAAGGCTGAAACTGCTGGATAAACCCAAAACCACCAAAACCGGACAGTACCAAACCGATGAAGAGACGTTGCTTTCTCTATCGGGTGAGCACGAAATTGTGCAGCGTATTCTAGACTTCAGGCAGTTGCAAAAACTAAAAGGAACCTACGTGGATGCTTTGCCACTGCTGGTAAACAACCGCACCGGAAGGGTGCACACCTCTTTCAACCAGGCGGTGGCCGCCACGGGCCGTTTGAGCAGCCAGAACCCCAATTTGCAGAATATTCCCATACGCACCGAGCTCGGAAAGGAAGTGCGCAGGGCGTTTGTAGCCAGGGATGAAAACCATGTATTGCTGAGCGCAGATTATTCGCAGATAGAATTGCGTGTAATTGCGCATGTGAGCGGCGATGAGGGCATGATGGACGCTTTTAGGCAGGGTATCGACATTCACACGGCTACTGCAGCAAGGGTTTGGGGTGTACCACTGGAAGCGGTTGACAAAGACATGCGCCGCAAGGCTAAAACCGTCAATTTTGGAATTATCTATGGCATTTCAGCCTTCGGACTGAGCCAGCGTGTAGGTATTCCCCGCAAGGAAGCCAAAGAAATTATAGACAATTATTTCGAGAAGTTTCCCGGCATCAAAAACTACATGGACAGCACCATCGCTTTTGCGCAGCAACACGGCTACGTGGAAACCATTATGGGACGCAGGCGTTACATCCGCGATATCAATAGCCGCAATGCCACCGTGCGCGGTTTTGCCGAGCGCAACGCCATCAACGCGCCTATTCAGGGCAGTGCCGCCGATATGATTAAATTGGCTATGATCAATATCCATGCATGGCTGAAGGAAAACCATCCGCAAACCCGCATGATACTGCAGGTGCACGATGAATTGCTTTTTGATGCGCCCAAAAACGAAGTGGATGTTATCGCACCGCACATCAAGCACATCATGCAAACTGCCATGCAGCTGAAAGTGCCGGTAGAAGTGGAATACGGCACCGGCGAAAACTGGCTGCAGGCACACTGATTTCAACAAAAAGCAGAAATAAGCGTTATACATGAAGACCGCCGGAGCAGTGAAGACCTTATTTTACCTCGCAACATTTATGTGGGTTGCGGCACTTGCCGCCCAGCCCGCCAATGAAGCGCTGGCCCGGCAGTACATGGAAAACCGCGAATACGCCAAGGCTGCCGATTTGTATGAGGATTTAAGCAACAAAAACCCCGGAGACATCAACCTGTATGATGCCTACCTGACTTCACTGCTCATGGGTAAGCAAAATGACAAGGCAGAAAAGCTGGTTAGCAAACGCAAAAAGAAATACCCGCAGGTAATGCAGTACAGGGTGGATGAAGCGTTTGTAATGGAGAAACAAGGACAAGTACCTGAAGCAGAGAAACAATATAAAAAAGTGGCGGATATGGCCGATTTGTCCGTGCAGCAATATTATGAGGCCGCCGATGCGTTTCGGCGCCGCAGCAAATACAACTGGGTCATTTATGTGTATGAGCGTGGCGAGGAGCAATTTGGATTTGCGGCAGATTTTTCGACCCGCCTGGCGCAGCTGTATATGGAAACCGGCAACAAAGCCAAGGGGCTGGAAAAGTATGTGCAATTGGTTTTAACCTCTGGCTATGCCTATGAACAGAGCAAACAGCTTTTTGAAATGAACGTGACCGACAGCGCTGACTTTGCCACTTTGCGCACCATTTTATTGCGGCAATTGCAAAAGGCTCCGGACAATTTTGAGCTGAATGATTTGCTGAAATGGACTTTCATAAAAACCAAAGATTGGGACGCTGCTTTTCTGCAAACCAAGGCTTTGGATAAACGCCTGAAGGAGAAAGGACTGCGCCTCATAGAGCTGGGGGATTTGTGCGTAAGCAACGAGGCATGGGCAGTGGCAACACGCTGCTTTGAATACGTGAAATCCTTGGGAACCTCCGGTGATTATTACTATGCGGCTGTTTCAGGATTGCTTGAAACGCGTTTTCAGCAACTGAAAACCGAGTTGAAACCAACTACCGAAACCCTAAAGGCATTGGAAACCGAGATGCTACAGTTCTTGACTGAAAATGGCTATAATGATGGTACATGGCGCATGGTATCGCGGTTGTCTGATGTATACACCCAGTATACACATACCCCGGATAAGGCCATTGCCCTGCTGGAGAAATTTTACCGAAACCCTGGCGTATCATTTAAAAACCAGGCAGAGGCCAAGCTGGCGCTGGGTGAAGCCTATGTAGCCGGCAGCGATGTGTGGAGCAGTGAGTTGCTGTTTGCCCAGGTAGAAAAGGACTTCCCCGAAGATCCGCTGGGGCAGGAAGCCAAATATCGCAGGGCAAGGCTCAGCTACTACCGCGGCGATTATGATTGGGCTATGCTGCAGCTGGATGTGCTGAAAGGCGCCACCACGCAGTTGATTTCAAACAATGCCATACGGCTGGCCCTCACCATTACCGAAAACCTGGGAATTGACAGTAACTACGATGCGCTGGAGCGGTTTAGCAGGGCAGAATTGTTGCTGGCTCAAAACAAGCTGGAGGAGGCCGAGCGTGAGATGGACAGCATACCCAAATTATATCCCGGCCATTCCTTGTCGGATGATATTTTGCTGCAAAAAGCCATTATACGCGAAAAGCAGTACCGTTTTGAAGACGCCGCCGAACTGTATAACACGCTGGTGGTGGCTTTTGGCCACGATATTTTGGCAGACAACGGCTGGTATCGACTGGGCCTGCTCTATGAATACAGACTGAAAGATCCTGAAAAAGCGCGGCAGGCGTTTGAAAAGATTGTGCTGGATTTTCCGGGCAGTTTTTACATGCCAGATGCAAGGGTGCGGTTTAGGAAGCTGCGTGGGGATAAAATTGGATCTTAGGGAAGTTCATTTAGCGCATCAAAAACACTGTCCAGCAGGGAGGCAAGTTCACGGTCTTTTCGGGTAATTACATTGCCGGCATCATGGGTGGTGAGGCGCACAGATACTTTGTTGTATACATTGCTCCATTCCGGGTGGTGGTTAAGTTCGCTGATTTTGGCGGATGCCTGCTGCATAAAGGCCATAGCCGCCTCGAACGAGGAAAATACATAGGTTTTATGCAGGGCGTTGTTTTCTTCTTTCCAGTTTTCCATGGTTGGGGTGTTAAACCTATGCAAGGTAAGCAGACAAGCATTATCTTTGCAACCCCTGACCTCGTAGTTCAACGGATAGAATATCGGGTTCTTAAAGAATCAAGTTCTTTGAATGATTAACCTCAACAATACCAATGGTTTACAGATTTTTATATTCCCAACTGAGCAGTGAAGTGAGCAGTGATTGTAACCGTGCACCACTCAGTTTGGTTAAACAATAACCGAAGTTTATCAAATATGGCCCTGTAGTTTAATGGATAAAACGAGCGTTTCCTAAACGCTTG
>VHBA01000015.1 GCA_016872175.1 Sphingomonadales bacterium
CTTCTCAAATGGCATTAACATCGCGGGCTGATCTTGAGGAAGAAAGGCGTCTGTTTTATGTGGCCATAACCCGCGCTGAGAAGGCCCTTACGCTATGCTATGCCAGCAGCCGTTTCCGTTACGGAAGCCTCACCCCCTGTGAACCCAGCCGTTTTATTGATGAAATAGACAACCAGTACCTCGACATGAACCTGGCAGGTCTGAAGAAAGAAAGCCCAATGAACGCTTTATTCGAAAGGCGCGAAAACAGGCAAATAAGTGGTAAAACACCGGTTTCTACTTTGCTGGGTACAAATGCGGCCCGAAATACCAACCTCCCTGAACCGGATCCCAATTTTGAAGCCGGCGATATCAGCGGATTGCAAGCGGGAGACAAAGTTCAGCATCAGCGCTTTGGAAATGGTATAGTAAGCGCCATTGAGGGTGAGGCAGACAACCGCAAAGCCACCGTAAACTTCGATGGCCTTGGCGAGAAAAAACTGGTACTGAAATTCGCTAAAATGCGAATACTCAAATAGAGGTAGGATCTATAGGCGCTGCTTTTCCGCCTCCATTGTTATTTCCCGGATCACCGCTACCCATGCCACGGCTTTTGGATCTTCCGAACGTGAAATTCCAGCCCACACGGAATGAAGCTCCACGCGCACTACCCGGAATTAAAGGTGCCAGAAAATTTTCCGTAGAAAAATATGCTTGCCAGGCGCCGGCATTGAATGCCATACAGAAACCCGGATTGAGCAAGGCACGCCCATAGAATGTATTATTCAAGCTCAGGCTAAACATTTTTACCGGCCGCCAAAAAATCCCGAGTGTTAGCCCGCCCATCAGACGCTTGTTGTAAACATCACCATAAAAAAGGGCATTCAATTTTAGATTTTTACGAAGTGCATAGGAAGCACCAAACATCATCTCGGTACTCAGGGTGCTGCGAAATGACCTTTGCAGGGTATCGCTGCCAAACATATTTTTCAATGAATCTCCAAGTCGTTCAAAATAAGCTTCCGGATCAATGGCTGTATCTGATGACGAAATATGAAAACCATCATAAACGAAAGTTGAATTTGGGTTAGCGGCAACAATACTTGTTGCATTTTGTTTCCAGTTTATAGACCCCAAATCTATAAGTGCGGCAGAGAGTTTTAGTTTATTGGAAACAGCGTACTCAGCACCCAGATCTAAACCCCAGCCGGTATTTTTAATTCCCTTTACCAGTCCAATTCCGTCCAATACGGGATCGCTGCCATTGGTGGTGATGATTTGCCCAAGGGAACTGGCCACATTCAGCTGATAGTTGCCATTTATTTCAAATGCATAGTCTTCAGGGCGTGTTCGTACTTTTATGTACGCATCCGTTAGTTCAGCCCGGTTTATGCCCTTTAGGTATTTTATTTTGGCACCAAGGGTGAGTTTTTTATTTAACTGATATGCATATCCGATGCCATATTCCCTGTAATGGTATGCATCTGCACTGAATCGAAAATCAAAAGTTTCACCCAGGTTGGGTCCCCCGTTTCCGTCAATAATGAAACGGAATAAATCTTTGGGATAGCCAAATTTAATGCCTGCCTTCTCAGTAATATTGGCTGAGAAAAAATGCTTTTTAACCCTGAATCCAAAATTAAACCATGTCTGATCTGCCTTCAGACTCAGGTAATTTTGCTTGGAAAAAACATTAAGCAGCTTGTTAAGATTCAAAAAAGTATCCGTAGCATTAATATCAATGGCATTATTTATTTCTCTAAGGTTGAAACCGCTGTTGGTGGCCTGAAAACCAAGGCTGTTAAAGCCCGGAAATCCAATATACCATTTACAGTCGGGCAACAATGCCGGATTTAGGGTAGACCGCTGCGGCAGACTTTCCATGTGATACAGGCTGAAGTTTTGCTGTGCCGACAACCATGATGTGGCCGATATCATCAGCACTATTAATAGGCGGCGTTTAGAATTTTGCATCTGCTGAAAATTTAATATCTGCGCCTAACTTAAATTTTAGTTTCTGGTCTGTGGTAATGCTCACAGGTATAGGACTTGCATTGTAGGTGGAGGTTGGAATCCACGCCCGTATTCGAAGCCTTTTTGCCTTGAGAATATTAGATATGCGCGGTTTATCAACCACCAGTTCCCACTGATCCGTGGAGGCCGAAACCACATTGCCTGCGGCATCAACACTGGCTTGTTTGATTATGTACCTGAATGGTTGAAATAGCGAATCCAAAACCTTATTGGTGGCATCCATAAAATAGCACTGCACACCGGCACCCAGCGGAATACCGTTTTCTGCATTCATTTTGATCTTTATCATTTCCACATAATCACCTTCCTTCCCAATGCCCAAATCCAGATCTGAAGTATCTTCCAGCACCAGATCTTTTGTACTCACCAACATGGGCAACTCAACGGTAACCGCAAGTTCCATGTTACTGTTGTCCCAAACGTGGCCTCGTCCTGCTACCGGGGCCACACCAACGCGGTAAGCGAGATAATGCGGTTCTGTGCGCATGACAGCAGCGACATTGCTGCCAGAAACTTTGGTAACATATACTGAATCTGCAATGGGTGTTACATCAGCATTATCCGGTGCAGCGGCAATATTGCCGGCAGTGCTGTAGGATGTAACAGCGACCGGCGTTCCATTTTTGGATACCAGTGAAAGCTGTTGAACCTGGTATTGGGATTTTAGTCCATTGCCATTATTAAAACGTACCTTAATCCTGGCATCTTCAAAAACGATATTCCCCTTTAAAATATTATTTGAAAATATCGTCAAGTCAATGGAATCCTGCACATTAATCAACCCAGGCTGCCCCAGGTATCCGTATAGCTTTCTAAATTTCAACCCTTGTGTAGTCAGGTTCAACTGCAATTGTTCGTTATTGCCCACGGTTCCGGTTTTGGTCAGTTCCCATGAAACCTTTACCCTAATTTGGTTAAAACCCTGATTGGCTTTAGATAAATCCAGAGATTCTATCCCTGAAACATTATGAAAGGGGCTTCGGCTTATTGAACCACCGCTGCTCCAGTTTTCTGACAATGAAACAGGAAGTCCTGATGACTTAAAATCAGGAAATTCCAAAGTCACTTTGCCTTGATGGTTTGTATTTAAAGACAGACCGGCAGTAAAAACACCCTCCTTCAACCAAACAGAATCAAACTGCAAACCTGCACCGGGTGCCATATCAAAAACCAGGTTTCTTACAACAGTTACCATTCCGGAAGTACTGAGCGTATTGAGTTCTGAGGAGGTTGGAACGATATTTCCGTTAAAGCTGCGGTCATACAATGCATACAACTCCTCACCTTTTTTTGAAAAATGTTTTTTATCATAATGAACAACCAGGGTTTTATCAGGAAATGAGTTAATCCACTCCGGATTTACCAATGCAACCGCATCTTCCAGATTCAAATCCACATTCACCAGCGGTGCCGCATATTCGCCTTGCCATTTGACCCCGTTAATACCTTTAATTTTTCCAAGCGGATCTTTTATGCACGCAGTGACAATAAACATTGAAAGCAACAACAGACTAACGGTTTTTGTAAGTTTATTCATCGAGAACAGTAAGTTTAAATTAAGAAATAGGCGCAAGCCTTACTCAACATTACAACATTTTTTTAAGATACCACCAAAGACGCTGAAAATAATGAAAACTACTTGTTTTTGAGGAATATTTGCATTTATTTTGCACCCCCGGATTTAGGAGACCCGGGCATAATTAAAAAAATAAGAAAATGGCAACTAAAATCAGATTGCAAAGACATGGCCGGAAGAAACGAGCTTTCTTCCACATTGTGGTGGCGGATTCGCGTGCTCCTAGGGATGGCCGTTTTATCGAGAAAATCGGTACTTACAACCCTATCACCAATCCTGCAACCATCGTCATCAACTTAGAAAAGGCCGTTCAATGGATGGCCAATGGCGCTCAACCCTCAGATACGGCCCGTGCCATTCTGAGCTACAAAGGCGTCCTCTACAAACATCACCTGCAGGTGGGTGTGCGCAAAGGTGCTATTACCCAGGAACAGGCTGACGCAAAATTTGCCGAATGGATGACTTCGAAAGATGCCAGAATCTCAGAAAAGCGCAGCAACCTTGAAAAAGCCAGCAACAGCCGCAAATCAGATGCGATGAAAGCCGAAGCACAGAAGCGTGATTCCATTACAGCCCGCGTTCTTGCCAAGCAAAACAGCGCAAATGAAGAAGTAGCTGAAGAAACACAAACCACCGATACTGAAGCAACCGCAGAAGTAAAAGAAAATGTTGCTGCTGAAAAAACTGCTGCATCAGAAGAAGTAGTGGACGATACTGTTACTGAAGAGCCTGCCGCTGAAGAAACCCCGGCAAGCGAAGAGCCTGCTGCTGAGGAAACTACCGCAAGCGAAGAGCCTGCCGCTGAAGAGCCAGTTGCTGAAGATTCTGTTCCGGCTGAAGGTGAAAACGTCGAGTAATCGCCTATGATTCCTCCCCTGACCCGCATCGGTCGGATATCCGCCAAACACGGATACAAAGGAGAAGTCAGCATTGCTCTGGAAGATTCTTCCCATTGCAAAAACATCAAAAAAGGGAATTTCCTTTTCGTTGAATTCGACGGCAAGGGAGTTCCCTTTCTTATTGATGCCTGCAGCGACGGCGGCAATGTAGTCAAACTGGCAGACATCGACACGGAAGAAGCCGCAAAATCCATTATTGGTGCTCCAATTTGGATCGAGAAAAGCAAGGTAAAACAAAGTATCGTTGCCGGTTTTGACCACCTGACCGGATTTACCATCAAAGATTCAGATTCAGCATTTACCGCTACCATCACCAAGGTGGAAATGTATCCTCAAGGCCCCATAATGGAGGTTTTATCCGGTGAAACCACCCACCTCATTCCATTGGTTGAGGATTGGATATCTGAAATTGACGAAGAAAAAAACATTATTGTTATGCGGCTTCCGGCCGGACTGACCGAACTTTGAAAAGTTTTGCTGCGCATAGACATCATATCGGCCGTACCTGCCCTGCTGGAAAGTCCGCTTGGGCAAAGCATCCCCAAACGGGCCACAGACAAGCAACTTGCCGAAATTCACATTCACAACCTGCACGATTACGGACTTGGCAAGTACCGCCAGATTGACGATTACCCCTTTGGCGGCGGCGCAGGCATGGTGCTTATGGCAGAGCCGCTCTCAATTTTGATTGAAAAACTGCAATCCGATAGACAATACGATGAAGTTATATACACCAGTCCTGACGGTGAGCCCTTTCAGCAGGGAATCGCAAATACACTTTCATTAAAGAAAAACATCATTATTATTTGCGGACATTACAAAGGCATAGACCAGCGCATCCGCGACATGTATGTAACCCGCGAAATTTCACTGGGGGATTTTGTTCTGAGCGGCGGTGAGATTGCAGCAGCAGCTATCACCGATGCTGTCGTGCGTCTGCTGCCAGGCGTGCTTGGCAACGAAGAAAGTGCATTGTCAGACAGCTTTCAGGATGGACTGCTCGCTCCTCCCCTGTATACCCGTCCGGAGGTGTTCAAGGACAAAAAAATACCTGACGTCCTCATGAGTGGTGATCACAAAATGATTGAAGCCTGGCGTCTGGAACAATCCATGGAAAGAACCCGGAAACTCAGACCCGACCTCTATAAAAAACTCGATAACGAAATATAAATTCATATTTTTACAACGCTGATGAAACTTACCCTCAAACGACCCCTTGTTATTTTTGATATTGAAACCACTGGTGTAAACACATCCTCGGACCGCATCGTGGAAATTTGTATGATAAAGGTTTTCCCCGAAGGACATGAAGAACTGCGCACCTACCGCATCAATCCGGGCATACCCATTCCGGCACAAGCTACTGCAGTGCATGGCATTTCAGACGAAGATGTTGCGGATAAACCCAGCTTCAAATTACTGGCTGCCGAACTCAATCAGTTTATGCAGGAATGCGACTTTGGCGGTTTTAACAGCAATAAATTCGATTTCCCAATGCTGGTGGAAGAGTTTTATCGCGCCGGTGTTGAGTTTGAAGTTGAAAAACGAAAGTTTATTGACGCACAGCGAATTTTCCATGTTAAAGAACCGCGCAACCTAACCGCAGCTTATAAGTTTTACTGCGACAGAGAACTTGAAAACGCACACAGCGCTGAAGCAGACACATTGGCTACCTGGGCTATTTTAAAAGCGCAGATCGAACGATACGATGATTTGCCCGGAGACATTGATGCTTTGCACAAAATGAGCGGACAAAGCAACCTTGCTGATTTGGCAGGAAGATTTGTTTTCAACGACAAGGGAGGTGTCATCTTTAATTTCGGTAAGCACAAAAACAAACTGGTTACGGATGTTCTGCGCGATGAGCCCGGATATTACAAATGGATGATGGACGGCGACTTCCCGATGCAAACCAAAAATGTACTGACCCGCATTCGGCTGAGCATGCGCAACGAATGAAACAACAAACCAAAGAATTTGCCTCCTGGATACTGTACCACGATGATGACTTTATCGTGGTAAACAAGCCTCCTTTTGTTCCATCATTACACGAACGCGGTAAATTCACCCATATTTCCCTGCTAGAATTGGCAAGGGAATTTAACCCCGAAGCTACACTTTGTCACCGGCTGGACCGGGAAACCAGCGGCGCCGTGGTGATTGCACTCAATGTAGAAGCGTATCGCCACATGAGTATTCAGTTTGAGGATCGCAAAGTGGAAAAAATTTACCACGCTGTGGTAGAAGGACAAATTCAGTTTGATGACCATTTGGTGAATCTGGCTCTACAGACTGATATTCCCGGCAGGGTTAGAATTGACCGATCGGGAAAACCATCGGCCACTTTTTTTAAGACGCTGGAAATTTTCAGGCATTTTACATTGATGGAGTGCCAGCCTGTTACAGGGAGAATGCACCAAATACGTGTTCATCTCGAGTCGCAGAATACGCATATACTTGGCGATGAGCTTTATGGCGGAAAAAATTTTTTACTCTCACAGCTAAAACGCAAGCACAAAGGTGAAGACAGCCCGCTGATAAAACGATTTGCCCTGCACGCCCGTATGATTTCATTCCGCAAAATGAACAATGAAATTGCGGGTATTGAAGCTCCCTACCCAAAAGACATGGAGGTTTTATTGAAAGTTCTTCGCAAATACGATGCGGTTGCTGATTAAAATATGGCCATTGTTTGTATGCACTGCCATCTGGCTTTCATTCGCGCCAGTACCGGACTTTACGGATATGAGTGAAGCCGAGATGGGAAGAAAATTATTTTTCGATAAACGGTTTTCCAAAAACTATAACATTAGCTGTGCAGACTGCCATTTACCCACCTACGCATTTTCCGATACAACTGCATTTTCTAAAGGGTTTGAAGGGAAAATCACCACAAGAAATGCCCCACCGCTAACCAACCTGAGTGGCAGGCCTTATTTTTTCTGGGATGGCCGTTCGCCCAGCCTCGAAGATCAGGTTTTGCACCCCATTCAGCACCCGGTTGAAATGGGAATGACACTTAAAGAACTCACCAAAAGACTCAAGGCAGATAAATTCTATGTAAAATGGTTTAAAAAGCATTACGGCAAACTACCGGATGCCAACCTCGCAGCGCGCGCCATTGCCGCATTTGAGCGCACCCTGGAAACCGGGAATGCACCCATTGACCGATTTATGGAAGGAGATTCCACAGCCATTAGTTTTTCTGCCATGCGTGGACGCGAGATTTTTACAGAAAAAGGCAAATGTTTTGAGTGCCATTTCACCCCGGATTTTACCGCAGATGAATTTAAAAATATCGGGCTGTTTAATGGCAAAAACCTCAATGACAGCGGCCGTTTCAGCGTTACCAAAAAAACGGAAGACATGGGCAAATTCAGGGTGCCCGGCCTGCGAAATGTAATTCTTACCGCACCTTACATGCACAACGGTATGTTCAAAACCCTAGAGCAGGTTATTGATTATTACAACGAACCGGCTGCTGTGGTGCCCAATGCCATCAACCGCGATACATTGCTCAATGGCAGATTGAACCTTTCGTCGCAGGAAAAAGCCGACCTGATGGCGTTTCTGCAAACCCTTACCTCTGCTTCCGCTTCGCGTAAATAAAAACCATGCAGCACGGAACATTAACCCCACAAGAGCTCGCTGAGGTGGGTGAGAAACTGCGAAAAATTCGCAAAAAATCGCCCGGCAACCTGGATCGGCAGTTTGAGGAAGCACACGATGCCGTTTTTGCTGAAATGGATTGTCTAACCTGCGCTAATTGCTGTAAGTCTGCGTCTCCCATGCTTTTTGAAAAAGACATTGAACGGTTGGCAAAGCACTTAAAACTGAAACCGGGCGCTTTCATAGAGCAATATTTATTCCTCGACACCGATGGAATTTATGCTTTCAGACAAACACCCTGTCCGTTTTTGGGCAGCGACAACTACTGCAGCGTCTATGAACACAGGCCCAAAGCCTGCAGGGAATACCCACACACCAACATGCGTAAAATGCACACGCTGCTGAAGCTTGCCGAAAAAAACCTGCACATTTGTCCGGCAGTGGCGAAAATTGTTCAACGTATCGAAAATGGCTAAAACCCTGCCATTTGGGGCGGTCTGTGGCGTATATTTGCAGTGCCCTTTATGAAAAACATCCGCAACTTCTGCATCATAGCCCATATTGACCACGGAAAAAGCACGCTGGCAGACCGTTTGCTGGAATATACCGGAACCGTTGATAAACGACAGTTACAGGCCCAGACACTCGATGACATGGACCTGGAACGCGAGCGTGGCATTACCATCAAGAGCCATGCTATCCAGATGAATTACAGCCTGGACGGACAGGATTACGTGCTCAACCTGATTGACACCCCCGGCCACGTGGATTTTAGCTATGAAGTAAGCAGAAGTATTGCCGCTTGCGAAGGTGCTTTGTTGATTGTGGATGCCAGCCAGGGTATTGAAGCACAGACCATCAGCAACCTATTTATGGCACTGGAACACAGCCTGGAAATCATACCTGTACTCAACAAAATTGACTTACCTGGTGCCATGCCCGAAGAAGTGAAGGACGAAATAGTAGAATTGCTGGGCTGTAAGCGCGAAGAGATTATACCCGCCAGCGGTAAAACGGGTCAAGGCGTTTACGATGTGCTGCGTGGCATTGTGGAACGTATTCCTGCACCCAAAGGCAATCCGGATGCGCCACTGAAGGCACTCATTTTTGATTCTGTATTCAATTCCTTCAGGGGAATTATCGCTTATTACAGGGTTTTTGATGGCAGTATTAAAAGCGGCCAACATGTAAAATTCATGAACACCGGCCTGGATTATCACGCCGATGAAATTGGGGTACTGAAACTGGATCTTTCTCCCAAAAAACAAATATCTGCCGGTGATGTGGGATACATTATTTCAGGCATCAAAGATGCCAAAGAAGTAAAAGTTGGCGATACCATCACCGATTTTGAGAAACCTGCATCCGAGGCCATTAAAGGATTTGAAGATGTGAAACCCATGGTTTTTGCCGGTATTTATCCGGTAGACACCGAAGACTACGAAGAACTGAGGGAAAGCATGTCAAAGTTACAGCTCAACGATGCCTCCATCGTGTTTGAGCCGGAGAGCTCGGCTGCCCTGGGGTTTGGATTCCGCTGCGGCTTTCTGGGTATGTTGCACCTCGAGATTATTCAGGAAAGGCTTGAGCGGGAATTCAATATGACCGTAATTACCACGGTTCCAAACGTAAGCTATATTGCTTACGATATGAAGGGTGTGGAAATTCTTGTAAACAATCCCAGTGATCTTCCGCCACCCGAAAAAATCGATTTGGTGGAAGAGCCTTACATAACCGCCTCGGTGATTACCAAAACGGAATATGTTGGTTCTGTAATGAGCCTTTGTCTGGATAAGCGCGGCATACTTAAAAACCAGGTATACCTTACCTCTGAGCGGGTAGAAATGACCTTCGAAATGCCCCTTGCAGAGATAGTATTTGATTTTTACGACCGACTGAAAACTATCAGCCGCGGCTATGCGAGTTTCGACTATCAGCCACTGGGCTACCGTGAAAGCAAGCTGGTTAAAATGGATATTTTGCTGAACGGTAAGCAGGTGGATGCACTTAGTGCCATTATTCACCGCGACAATGCGCATGACCTGGGCAAGAAAATTTGCAAAAAACTTAAGGACTTGATTCCAAAGCAACAATTCGAAATTGCCATTCAGGCTGCTATTGGGGCCAAGATTATTTCCCGCGAAAACATCTCTGCCATCAGAAAAGATGTAACTGCCAAATGTTATGGCGGCGATATCAGCCGTAAGCGCAAACTGCTCGAAAAACAGAAAGCAGGTAAAAAACGGATGCGGCAGGTGGGCAATGTGGAAATTCCACAAAGCGCCTTCATGGCTGTATTGAAACTTAACGATTAATTCCACACCGAATTTTTTCAAATAATTTGGAAATCCGATAAAAATCGCCTATATTTGAGAATATAGGTTTGTTAATATTTTTATCATTTTGGAATTGTTTTATTTATTGTCATTGTCTCAAATTCCCGGTATTGGGCCTATTTCAGGAAAAACGCTAATCAGCCACTGTGGCTCTGCCGAAGCTGTTTTCAAAGAAAAGAAACGTGTACTGGAGAAAATTCCCGGTATTGGCAGCATGGGCGCAGCTGCGGTTCGTCAAGAATCAGGGGCATATGCGGCGGAGAAAGAGATCAAGTTTATCGAGCAGTCCGGCATTCGGGTTTTACCATACACATCTATGGAATATCCAATCCGGCTAAAACAGATACTAGACAGTCCACTATTGCTTTTTGTGAAAGGGAATACCGAGCTCAATCCCATGCGCACCTGCGGCATTGTAGGCACAAGAAAAAATACACCCGAAGGAGCGCTGAACACCCGCAACATTGTATCCGGATTAAAACAGCATGCCTGCCATATCATCAGCGGGCTGGCTTTTGGAATTGACATTGTAGCGCACAAAACCGCTGTGGAAGAGCAAATACCAACGGTTGCGGTGGTTGCACATGGGCTGGATATGGTTTACCCCCTGCGCCATAAGCCTGTTGCAGATAAAATGCTTGCCTCTGGAGGTGCTATTATAAGCGAGTTATTTAGCGGCACCGCGCTGCACCCAGATTTATTTCCGCGCAGAAATCGCATAGTAGCAGGCATGAGCGATGCTGTGTTGGTAATAGAAAGCATGATCAGAGGCGGCAGCATGATCACTGCACAAATTGCCCATAGCTATGACCGTGACGTTTTTGCCGTGCCCGGAAAACCCGGCGACAAAATGAGTGAAGGCTGCAATTACCTGATAAAAAATCTAAAAGCAGGGTTGTGCGAAAATGCCAACGATGTGGCCAGAGGCATGAACTGGGATATTGGATGCCTGAAGAAAACAAACGTTCAAACATCCATGCTATTTGACCTATCGCCTGAAGAAAAGTTGATTATGGATTGCCTGAAAGGGAAAAGCAAACATTTTGATGAACTATTGCTTTCCACAGGCCTGCCCATGAGCAGATTAACGCTGATGCTGCTTGAAATGGAAATGAAGCAGATGGTAATCAGCCTGCCAGGAAAGATGTACAAAAATATCGCCTTCGGCTGATTACTTTTTTCCGCCCGGTTTGCGGGGATTCCCCTGGGTCTTCTGCTGCTGGGCCTTCATAACTTCTTCAAGGCGTTTTGAAAAATTACTTTTCTTAACCGGCTTTTTGCGCGCCTCTGCTATTTGCTGATGGAGTTTTTTGTCATCCACCAACTTGCGTATGGCAAACTGCTGCCCGAATGTAACCATATTGCTCACAAAGTAGTACCATGTAAGACCACCGGGATAATCATTCAGCACACCTAAAAAGATAATAGGCATTATGTACCCAATCCATTTCATTTGACCTGTAACACCCGAAATCTGGTTATTTAGATGTGTGTAAATCAACGTTGAAATGGTCATCAGCAATGTAAACAAACTGATGTGGTCGCCGTAGCCGGGAATATGAAAACCAAATTCAAGTATACTGTCATAGGCACTTAAATCTGTGCTCCACAGGAATGTTTTCTGACGCAGTTCGAACAAGACTGGAAAAAACTGAAACAATGCAAACAAAATCGGCATTTGCAACAGCATAGGAACGCAGCCGCTCATGGGATTGACACCGGCTTTCTTGTACAAAGCCAGATTTTCCACCTGTATTTTTTGCATATCATTGCCATACTTTTCCTTTATCTGGTCAATCTCCGGCTTAAGAATACGCATTTTAGCCGTTGAGATATAGCTTTTGTATACCAAAGGCAGCAGCACAAACTTAATGATGAGGGTGAGTAAAAGAATCAAAATGCCCATATCTCCTATTTTACCGTCAAGGAAATTAAAAATGGGCAATACCATCCAGCGATTTACCCAACCAAAAACACCCCAACCCAGCGGTATCATCCGGTGCAGTTCATGATCTGCAAAACCTGGATTAACAGCCTGAAGCGTTTTATAACTATTAGGACCAAAATAAAATGAGAGATTCCATGACTTTTCCTTCTCGCGGCTGTAGGGCAAATACAATTCAGCGCGCATATCCTTGATATAGCCGGGCTCACGGGTTTCTTTCCACTCCAGATTACAACCCTGAGCAAAACCATCCTTATTGATAAGGGTAGCATTAAAATACTGCTGCTTGAATGCAACCCACTGCAAATTGCCGGGAATTTTCTCCAGCCTTTCAGGACTCGTAGCGGACAATGCTTCGGGGTGTTCGCCGGGAACGCGGTAAGAAATATTGCTGTGCTGGTTTTCGAACTGCATGCCCTTTTCCTGCTTGTGAAGTATTGCATTCCAAACCAGTTTCAAATCATTATTTCGCTGAAATTCATTTTCAAGTCCCGAAACCTTAAGTGAATAGTCCAACAAAAAATCTTGTTTTGACAAGATATACTTTTGCTCGATATAACCACCAGCTCCATTATCAAGCCTAAAAGTCACACTTTCAGGCGTCTGTGAAACTATTTTCCAGTTGAATTTATCTGTCCTAAGGACATCATTCTTGGTGGTTATTTCATAGTAAAAACCGGAATGTTTCTTATCTAACAATATAAGGTCTGTGGAATCTGCCCGCTTATATTGGTTCAGTTTCACCTGTGTTGGCTTACCACCCATGGTGGAAAATGTCACAGTCACTGAAGAATTTGCCAGTGATACTTCAGCCGCTGTTCCTCCAAAATTTTGTGAAAATCCACCATAAATAATCTTGAGCAATGAACTATCCGTTTCATTTGAAGCAGATTTTATCGAATCTTTAGAATTGGCTGTCTCAGCCGATGATTTTTTAACGGCCTCTGTTTTGGCAATGCTGTCGGCCATTCTTTTTTGGGCGGCTATTTCCTGCTCTGTTGGTGCGGTCCACCAATAATATCCTACCAGAATTAAAAAGATTAGGGAAAATCCTATGATTGTATTGCGGTCCATGTTGAAGGGGCAAAATTAGGGATATTCTGCCTAAATTCACAGAAGATACCGTGTCTGTTCATCGCATTAAAAAACCTACAAGATTACACAAAAAAAAATCATCCCTTATTGGATAAAGGCCATAATAATTTCTTACCTTTGCGACTCCAAAAACCTCATGGCTAATACAGGTAAAATTTCTCAAATCATCGGAGCGGTAGTTGACGTAAGCTTCAACGAAGCAGGCTCCGCACTTCCAAACATTTATAATGCACTTAATGTGACCCGCGACAATGGTCAAAAAGTAGTGCTTGAAGTTCAACAGCATCTTGGCGAAAATATCGTTAGAACCATCGCAATGGACAGCACAGATGGCTTGCGTCGTGGCATGGATGCTGTAGACACAGGAAACGCCATTACCATGCCTACCGGTGAAGCAATTCGCGGAAGGCTGTTGAATGTGGTAGGTGAAGCCATCGATGGTATGACAGCCACAGACAACAGCAATGGCCGTCCTATTCACGCCAAAGCACCTTCTTTCGAAAACCTGAGCACATCCACCGAACCTTTGTTCACCGGAATAAAAGTTATCGATTTGCTAGAACCTTATGCTAAAGGAGGTAAAATCGGTTTGTTTGGTGGTGCAGGTGTAGGAAAAACCGTACTCATCATGGAACTCATCAATAACATCGCCAAGGCATACAGCGGTATGTCGGTTTTTGCCGGTGTGGGTGAGCGTACCCGAGAAGGAAATGACCTGCTACGCGAAATGATTGAATCAGGCGTAATTAAATACGGCAAAGAATTCAACAAAAGCATGGAAGAAGGCGGATGGGACCTAAACAAGGTTGATATGAATGAACTAAGTCAGAGTCAGGCTACCCTTGTATTCGGACAAATGAACGAACCTCCCGGAGCCCGTGCACGTGTTGCACTCAGCGGTCTTACCGTAGCAGAATATTTCCGCGATGGTGATGGACAAGGCGCAGGACGTGATATCCTTTTCTTTATTGACAATATCTTCCGTTTCACACAGGCAGGTTCTGAAGTATCGGCGCTGCTTGGCCGTATGCCGTCAGCGGTAGGTTACCAACCAACCCTGGCTACTGAAATGGGTGTAATGCAGGAACGCATTACCTCTACAACAAGAGGCTCTATTACATCTGTTCAGGCGGTTTATGTACCTGCAGATGACTTAACTGACCCCGCTCCTGCTACAACATTTGCTCACCTTGACGCTACTACAGTATTGAGCCGGAAAATTGCAGAACTTGGTATTTACCCTGCAGTGGATCCGCTGGATTCAACCAGCCGTATTCTAACTCCGGATGTAGTAGGCAAAGAACATTACGATTGCGCTCAGCGCGTAAAGGCCCTTTTGCAGCGTTATAAAGAACTACAGGACATTATCGCCATCCTGGGTATGGATGAACTGAGTGAAGACGATAAACTGGTGGTGCATCGTGCCCGCCGCGTACAGCGTTTCCTCTCACAGCCCTTCCATGTGGCTGAGCAATTCACAGGCATTCCCGGGGTCCTTGTAGATATTAGAGAAACTATCAAAGCCTTCAACATGATCATGGAAGGTGAAGTAGACGAATATCCTGAAGCCGCGTTTAACCTTGTGGGCACCATCGAAGATGCTGTAGCCAAAGGCAAGAAAATGTTGGAAGAAGCTACTGCCTAATGATTGTAGAAATTTTAACCCCCGACAAGACACTGTTCAGTGGAGAAGCTGATGTGGTAACACTTCCGGGAACCAATGGTAGTTTTCAGATTCTGAAAAATCACGCACCCATGATTGCCAACCTTAACAAGGGAATACTCAGCATCAAATCTGCGACAGACAAGCAGGAGTTTGAAGTTAATGGAGGCCTAGTGGAGGTTCTGAAGAATAAAGTAATCGTACTAGTGTAGTTCAATTTCTGCACTGATAAACAAAAAGGACGGCAAACGCCGTCTTTTTTGTTTATCCTTTTGTCATCCGAATATCATTTGAATGTTTAACTTTTCCACAACTAAATAAAACAATAATAATGGCGCCGAACCTCCAAATTCTTTATTAACAGCTATTTAAGGCTTTTTCACAATTAACAATCTATTCCGGATTTATATTTTGTTAAACTTTAAGTTCTCGTTTATTATACAAATTATTTGAACAAAAGCTTTGTTTTGTTCAACTTTGCTGAACAAATCTATGACAAAACTTACCGCAGACTTCAACAAACTCATGGTTCATGAGCTGCAACCCCTTAAAAATTATGCATTATCGTTGACCCATAACATGGACGACACCAAAGATCTAGTGCAAGAAACATTGCTGAAGGCACTGCGCTACAAAGACAAGTTTGCAGAAGGCACCAACCTGCGTGGATGGCTTTATACCATCATGAAGAACAACTTCATCAACAACTACCGCAGGGATGCAAAAAGAAACACCTTTTTAGACAGCACAGATAATACTTACTTCATTGATTTGCCTTCACACCGTGTTGACAATGACGCTGAATTAAAATTTATCCGCAAAGATCTGGAGGATGCCATAGACGGTCTTCCACTGGAATTGAAAATTACTTTTACCATGAACGTTGAGGGTTACAAATACCATGAAATTGCTGAAGAACTGAACATTCCCATTGGCACGGTAAAAACCCGGATATTTGTTGCAAGAAGAATACTTCGTGAACAACTGGCCTCATACGGAAATGAATTTGGTATGAGTGCTATGAATGCTTAACATTAATTAACGACCTTTGCAGGCATCCCACCCGGGATGCCTTTTTTCTTACACCATGAGCAACAGTACCTATTTCTGGATTGATATTATAACCATTGCTGGTCCTTTGGCTCTTTCATTCGACAAACGGGTTGCCTTTTTCAAAGAATGGAAATATTTCCTCTCTGCCATGTTTATCACTTCCGGTATTTACCTGATATGGGATGCTATTTTCACAGCAATTGGCGTTTGGCGCTTTAATCCTGAGTTTGTATTGGGTATTTACCTTGGCAACCTACCCTGGGAAGAGATATTCTTTTTTGTTGCTATCCCCTATGCCTGTCTGTTCATTTATGCTTGCCTACGACACTATTTCCCTGGAATGGAAAATAGAAACATGGGCAGGTTCTTATCCTTATTGTTGTTGATATTTAGCATAACCATGGTGGTAATGCATTACAACAAACTCTATACGGCTATCACTTTCAGTTTGCTGGCATTCACCCTGCTCAATCAGTTATTGGTAACCCGGGGCACATACGCAACCCATCTATACGCGGCTTGGTTTGTTACTATAATCCCAATGCTTATTGTCAATGGTCTGTTGACGGGTTTGCCCATACTGATTTATGAAAATACCGAAAACATTGCAATCAGGGTCCCTGCTTTACTTCCTGGAATGACATACGGTATCCCCGTAGAAGACTTCTTTTACAACTTACTGTATATGATGTGGATGGTGTGGATTTACGAAGCAAGAAAAAACAGAAAAGCCATTCATTTATTCACTCCCGAACCCGAAGAATTAACATAATCAACGCGCTGTATCTGAATGTGGATGTGCATTCTCACTGGCTTTTTTAGCCTTTTTTCTTTGTGACTTGCCCCAAGGAAGTGGCACAAACTTTTCGGGATAATGATTAATATCGTGGGCTAGCAGTTCAAGATTTTTGGTTGTCTTTACCAGATTATCATATAGTGCCGGATCTTTTGCCAATTTACCCAGTGAGCCTTTGCCTTGTTCAATATTGCGCGTAATAACTGAAAGCGACTCAGCGGTCTGCTTTAAATCCCTGCCTATCTTCTGCAATTCAACACTATCTAGCTTAGCAGTTGCATTTTGTAAACTTCTCAAACTGACTTCAATGCTTTTATTGTACTGATCCAAATTGCCGGTGAAGCGTGCTGCGTTATTAATAGTGGCGGTTAGGCCGGGCCTTGCAGCTGCCAAAGATCCTTGTATTTCCGATATAGTTTTATTGAGCGAAGCCAACACAACTGGAAGCTGATCTACCGCATCGTTAATGCTTTGACGAGCAATTATAGCATTCAAATGGGTAAGCAGGGAATCGGCTCCTGAGGCTATGGGGGCAATTTTCTCGTTAACCATACTCATAACATCCTGGGTATACAAGGGGATTAACGTATCTCCATCTTCTGCAAATAATTTTGAATTTCCGGGCACCAGTTTTAGCGTTGTGGAACCAAGCAAGGCTGACTCAATCCTGACACCGGAATTTTTGGGTATTTTAATTTCACTGTATACTTCAATTTCAGCAATTACCTTTCCGGACTGAGGATCCATTTCCATATTGCGCAACTGTCCTACCCTGAATCCATTATACATCAGGGCCGTATTATCGGCAAGTCCCTGGGCACTGTCATACAATACTACAAATTCTCTGGTACCACCTATCGGATTATCTCGGCCCACCATGTAATTATAGCCCAAAATCATAACGGTAATCGCAACAGCTGCGAGTGTACCTACTTTAGTTTCTTTGGATACTCCTGTAAATAATGCCACGTTAATCGATGTTCAAAGATAAGACTAATTCATTAATGGCGCATATCGCTGCTGTCACGTTTTGGTGTGGGCGAATCATCCTTTGTTTTAACAGATGCTGCTTTTTCGAGATCCTTTTTATATTGGCTTACAGCTTTGAAAATACCTTTGGCTATCGTCTTTTGACCATCTTCAGTTTTAAGAAAACTTCGGTCAGAGGTATTGGTCAGAAAACCTATTTCCACGAGCACTGAAGGCATTGCTGTTTGCCAAAGAACAAGAAATCCCGCCTGCTTCACACCCCTGCTTTTAATTTTAGAAATCCTTTGGGTATGAGACTCTACCAGGGTACTGAATTTGAGGCTCTGCTGCAAAAAAGCATTTTGTACCAGTGAAAATATAATATGGCCTTCAGGCGAATTGGGATCAAAACCGCCATATCTTTCATTGGTTTTATAATTAGTTTCAAACTTGATAGCTGAGTTTTCACGTTTTGCAACATCCAAATTTCCTTGCGATTTATGAAGACCCATAAAATACGTCTCAGACCCGGCCGCCGATGTGTTAACATTGCTATTACAATGTATAGAAATAAATAAATCTGCTTTGATTTTATTAGCCATGTGCGGGCGTTCCCACAATTCCACAAACTTGTCTGTTTTGCGGGTAAAAACCACATGCACGTCATGCAAACTATCTTCAATCATTTTGCCCAGTTTCAGCGATACGGCCAGCGTAACTGCCTTTTCCCATATCTCATTGGCACCGTTACAACCAGGGTCCAAACCTCCATGCCCCGGATCAATAACAATAGTTTTTACCTGTTTTCCCGGAATACGATATGCTGGCTTACCTGAAGGCAGCGTGGCTAAAATCACAAGCAGCAACAGACCAATAGCAATGCGTTTCATATCTTACTTAATATATTAACTTCATAAACCTTGCCAATATTTTATAACATTCAGAAGAATATTCAAGGGAATGGCAAAGTTTTTGACGAATTTCGCGGTATCCAACTTATGTGTAATCATGCAAAGGCAAATCTTTATAAACTTTCATTGTGGAAGGTTTGCTTTTTACTCATAACCACTGTCGTTTTATTAAGCACTGAAAGGCTTTCAGGCCAAGTGTCAAATCCTGCTGACACTCTTAAAAGAAGCATTGCAACTCCCAAAAGCGACCTGGATAACCCAATAGTCTACAAATCCGCAGACTCAATTTGGTTCAACATCAGAAAAAACAAGGTTTATCTTTATAAAAATGCTTCCATTGAATATGGAGACATGAATTTATCCGCACACTTTATAGAAATTGACTTAACCAAAAAGGAAATATTTGCCAAAGGTGGCCCTGACAGTGCAGGAAAATACAGCGACCTGCCAATTCTTAAAGATGGAAGCGATAATTACAAGGCCGACAGTATTCGGTATAATAGCAAATCTAAAAAAGGCAGGGTCTATGGTTTAAGGCTAACGCAGGATGAAGCCGTCATTCACCTGAACAAGGTAATGAAACAGGATGATGGCAGTTTTATTGGACAAAGTGGCAAAATAACCACCTGCAACGAGGACCACCCGCATTTCTATTTTAATGCAAGCCGAATAAAGGTAATTCCAAATAACAAAGCTCTTTTTGGAGCCGCCAATTTGGTAGTGGAAGATGTACCCACACCGCTGGCTGTGCCTTTTGGTATTGCTCCGCTAAAAAAAGGCCAGCGAAACGGAATACTCTTCCCAGGGTACGGATACAATCAGTTTAACAAAAGTTTTTACCTTCAGAATTTCGGATATTACTTGGGACTAGGAGAACACGCAGACCTAACACTGACCACTGATGCCTATCTAAATGGTGACCTGCGTTTTGGTGTGAGCAGCAATATGATAAAACGCTACCGTTACAGAAGTAACTTTGGTTTGGGTGCCAGTTGGTTTGGCAACGGCACTGAACGCAGCAACCCTGCATTTAAAAGAAACCTGGATTTAAGCATAAGGGGCAATTTTGGTTTCGACCCAAAATACCTGCCCGGTATTTCATTAAATGGAGACATCAATATTCAGACAGGAAATTTTAACCGTCTGAATTCACGGGACATCAACACGATCAGCAATCAACAGTTTCAGAGCTCTGTTAACTTCGGGAAAACGTTCTTTCAGAACAAAGTTAACTTTACTGCGGCAGCGCGACATTCGCAAAACACCGCCAACAGAGACTTCCGGTTGGAATTGCCGAGCATAAACCTTGGTGTATCATCGCTTACCCCGTTTGAGCGCAAGAACAGCAGCGGAAACAGATGGTATGAACAGCTGCGCCTGAGCTACAACATGCAGTTCAGCAATGTCATCAACACCAAAGACACTATTTTATTCAGCCGCGACTATAAGAAGGCGCTTGAAAAAACCCAAAGTGGTATCAGCCATAGTTTGCCAATTAATACAAACATTAAACTTTTGAAAGGCATTGTGAACATGTCACCATCTTTCAATTACCGTGAAACATGGTATCTAAAGGCTACCGATCAGTTTATGGATGATACCGGAAAGATTCAAACAAAGGAGGAAAATGGTTTCTTTAGAATCAATAACTGGGATTTCAACACAGGATTCACTACCAACATTTACGGTACATTTCAGCGTACAAACGCCAAAAAAATCAAGGCTATACGACATACTATCACACCAACCATCAGCATGGGTTATCAGCCTACAATCAGCGCAGCTCTGCGAGGATGGGAACGTAACTACACAGACACTGCAGGAAAGCTGGTACGATACAACCGATTTGAAAAAGGTATTTACGGTGGCGGACAAAGCCAGTCGGAGAGCGGATATGTAGGCATTGGCGTAAACAATAACCTGCAAGGCAAAAAGGTTGTTAGCACAGATAGTAATGGCAAAGAAAAACTGGAAAAGTTCAACCTTATTGATCAGCTTAGCTTCAATACCAGATACAATTTGGCAGCCTCGAAATTCAAATGGAATGATGTGAGTGCAAATTTCAATACAACTCTCAAGAAAAACATCAACATTACTGCCAGATCGGCTTTCAGCCTTTACCAGAAGGATTCTTTACTGAAAAATGTGCAGCGGTTTTTATACGAAGACAAAAAAACACCCCTTCGGATGCGCAGTGCGAGCATGAGCATAAGTACAAGATTTGGACCCGAAATGTTTAGAAAAAAACCTGAAAACACAGCGATACAAAACAAGGAAAACGGAGAAGATCAGGAGAAAAAAGACATCGTAAACCGTCCGGACGAATACTTTCATTTTGATATTCCATGGAACATAGCTTTAACATACGTGTTCGACTATAATGCCGAGGCCAAAACCACATCTCTGCGCGTAGGAAGCAACCGTATCAATATCAGCGGAGACCTGAGCATTACGCCTGAATGGAAAATCGGGTATACCACCGGTTACGACTTACACAACAAGGAAATTGCCTCCAGCCAGTTTACCGTAAGCCGCAATCTGCACTGCTGGCAGATTGATTTTAACTGGGTGCCTTCCGGTTTTGCCAAACAATGGACATTCAGCATCAGGCCAAAATCAGGCATGCTTCAGGACATGAAACTCAACAAACGGGCCTTCTTTAATCCTGTGATGTTCTAAACATTTCAATACCAATAATTGTTACTCTAAATATGACACTTTCCATAGGACAAACCGCCCCGGACTTCACACTATTCAATGATCAGAAAAAAGAAGTTGCATTGAGCAGCTTTAAAGGTAAAAATGTTGTTTTACTTTTCGTGCCTCAGGCCTTCACCGGCGTTTGCACAGCAGAACTTTGCCAAATGCGCGACAGCCTGCATGACTACAACAATATGAATGCAGAGATTCTGGCTGTTTCTGTAGATTCAGTATTTACCCTTGAAAAATGGAAAAAAGATGAAAGCTTCAATTTCAACCTGCTTTCCGATTTC
The DNA here is from genome assembly GCA_016872175.1 of Sphingomonadales bacterium. Lineage (GTDB taxonomy): Bacteria > Bacteroidota > Bacteroidia > NS11-12g > UBA955 > RGEC01. The sequence continues at coordinate 21,859 of VHBA01000015.1, forward strand.
AATAAAGAAGCAAGTCGCGCCTACGGCAGCATCTATGAAGAATGGATTTTCGGCATGAAGGGTGTTTCCAAGCGCAGCGCTTTTGTAATTGACAAAGACGGTATAATCCGATACGCTGAGGTGCTGGAAAATCCTGGCGAAATGCCAAACCTGCAGGCGGTAAAAGACACGGTAGCAGCACTCTGATACTTCCTGTTCCCCTGTTACCAACGATAATACTTTTTTTATTATTACTCCTAAATAATTGGGATTAATCTTTCGTTTTGTTAATTTGCGGTGATGCGCTTATTGATTTTCTGTTTTTTTCTCACGGCATTAACCACAGTTGATGCCCAACCTTACAAGGTTCCTGAAGAAATCAGAACACGATATTACTACCAGCCCGGCGACAGTGTTATTGTTTCAGAAAAACCCGCATCGGCACTGACCAAAGTTTTAAAAGGATGGAAATACCTTGCACCGGACAGTATCCGTGTGGAACCTACAGAAGGTTATGACACTATTCTGGGCTTGTATCACTACGATTTTAAATCTAAACATGGCGGTTTCTTTTATTTGCCAACGGAAGTGAGTAATGGGGCCTACCGCAAATTCGTGCAGTCAAGCCGCAACCCAATGTACACACCTGATACCAATTGCTGGATTGGTTCAAAAATGTACAGCGAGCCCTTTTCTCACTATTATTTTCAGCACCCTGCATACAACAATTACCCTGTTTGCGGTGTATCATTTGAGCAGGCAAAAGCCTATTGCTACTGGCTGCAAGACAGTTTAAACCGGTTCTTAAAAAATAAGAATATAAAGCAACGTGTGGAAGTAGATTTGCCGAGCTCAGATGAGTGGATTCATATTTATTACCATGCAGTCAATCAATATGCCCAACAACACAAATTAAAATTACCCAAACCCAGCTACCTTCGGTTTGCCTCACCTGGCAACCAAAACAGGGTTATTTCAGGACCTTGGTACAGTGCAAGACAGGCAACCATCAATCCTGAACTTTTTGACTATTTTGTTTACACCGCTGAAACCAAAGGTGTTGAGCCTATTGGCGGTGTTTACCATATCATGGGTAATGTGGCTGAATGGACCCGAAGTTCGGCGCAAAACCATCTTTTCAATGAGAAGGAAACTATCTATACTGTTACAGGCCGTTTGACGCCCAACGTATACGAAACACACAGCCAAAGCACTTTAGATAAATATGTCAGGGGTGAAAAACTAAATGATTTAATGGTAATAAAAGGCGGTTCCTGGTTTGATGACCCATATTATCTGCAGCCCGGGGCCTTGTATTTTCAAAATAAAAATAAGGGCAAGGCCAATATTGGCTTCAGGCCTATTATTCGGGTGGTTAAACCTTAAAGCACCTCAATTTCATTGCGTATCAGATCTTCGAATGTTTCCCTGCGCCTTATTAACCTGGCTTCACCGTTTATAACCAACACTTCAGCCGGCCTGAAACGCGCGTTGTAGTTATTGCTCATGGTAAAACCATAAGCGCCGGCGTTGTATATGGCCAAAATATCACCCTCGCGCACTTCGGCTATTTTACGGTCATAACCCAGCGTATCGGTTTCGCAGATGTAACCCACCACGGAATACAGGCGAGGCAAACCTTCCAGGTTGCTCACATTTTCAATGCGGTGGTATGCATCGTAAAACATGGGCCTGATGAGGTGGTTCTGCCCACTGTCTACGCCGATAAAAACGGTACTCGTAGTTTGCTTGATTACATTGGCTTTCACAAGCAAGAAACCCGCTTCACTTACAATATACTTCCCCGGTTCGAACCACAGTTCCAATTCGCGGCCGTAGTTGTCACAAAAGCGTTGAAATGCTTCGGCGATGCGGCTTCCGGTATCTGCTATGTCGGTAACAATATCACCTTCTTTGTATGGAACCTTAAACCCGCTGCCAAAATCCATGAACTCAAGATCGGGAAAATCAGCGGCTGCCTCAAAAAGCAACTCCGCACCGCGTAAAAACACATCTGCATCGAGAATATCACTGCCGGTGTGCATGTGTAGCCCGTTAATTTTCATGTTGTGACTCTGCACTATGCGAAGCACATGACGCAGCTGGTATATACTGATGCCGAATTTAGAATCTATATGTCCTACTGAAATATGGCTGTGCCCTCCCGCCATGATATGCGGATTGAGGCGTATACAGCACTTTACACTACCACCGTAATGATGCCCAAATTCTTCCAGGATACTGATATTATCAATATTTATATGAACACCCAGTTTTACCGCTTCTTGTATCTCTTCAAAATCTACACAGTTGGGTGTATACATAATTTGTTCGGGTGCAAACCCAGCCCGAAGACCTAAAAGCACTTCCTGAATACTTACTGCATCCAGGCCGGATCCTTCATTTTTAAGTAAACGAAGTATGTTAACATTGTTAAGGGCTTTCAGGGCATAGTGCAAACTTACTTTAACACCTGGAAAGGCATTTTTTAAACAGTGATATTGCGTGGTTATAGTTTCTGCGTCGTACACGTAAACGGGTGTACCAAACTGCGCTGCAATTTCGGTTGCCGGTATTCCTCCAATTTTCATTTTCTGATATTTATTACATAAAAAAAGCGGAGATTAAATCCCCGCTTTTTTGGGAAGACAATTTCTTTTATGATTTCTTAATGCTTTTGCTTTTGTTCAATCCAAAATCCACCACTACAGGTGTTGCAATGAATATGGATGAGTAAGTACCTATTATAATACCCAACACAAGAGCCAGTGAGAAGCCTTTGAGTGCATCGCCACCAAAGAGAAACAGAATGATACACACAAAGAATACAGTAGCTGAGGTTATCAATGTACGGCTCAGTGTCTGGTTAATGGCCATATTGATGAGTTTGTGGTCATCTTTCTCAACACGGCTGTTTCCGGATAAGAATTCACGTATACGGTCAAATACAATCACCGTATCATTCATAGAATAACCAATTACAGTTAATAAAGCTGCGATAAGATGCTGGTCAAATTCCACGGGGAAAGGCACCCAGCCATCCATGATACTGTAACAAGCCAGAATGAAAACCACGTCGTGAATCAACGCAATGGTCGCACCTAATCCATATGCCGCACTGCGGAAACGTAACAATATGTATGCAAACATCAGGAAGATAGCCACAATCAACAGCACAGTAGATTTATTGCGTGTGCTGGCCGCTACAGATGATCCTACTTTAGAAGTTCCCTTGATGGACTCTACAGTTACGCCATAGTTTTTAAGTGCAGCGACCACTTCATTGGTAGTCTTATCGCGGGCTTCTTTACTATTCTCATTCAATCTGTGGGTAGTAATCACGCGGAACTGACCTTCTTTACCGAAGGTTTTTGCTTCATTGCTGCTACCGGGGAAAGCTTTGTCGAGGGTTTCCTTTATTTGACCTACAGAAATGTCTTTAGACTTATCGAACTGAATAATAAAGGCATTACCACCTTTGAAATCAATACCGGTAGTCAATCCACCTTTATATATAAACGCTCCAATACCAAAAAGAATAATTGGGAGCGACAATACATAGGCACGTTTACGGTATTTTACAAAATCAAAATTGGTATTATTAAGCACGTTTTCGCTGTAGGGGAATGAAAACTTAAGATCTTTTTTCTTGTTAACACGATTTTCGAGCATCCAACGGGTAACCAACAGCGATGTATACATAGATGTAAAAACACCGATTACGAAAATCACGGCGAAACCGTATGCCGGTCCTGAACCTGCCATAAGCAGGGCAATACCTGCAAGCAGTGTGGTCAGGTTTGAGTCAATAATCGCTGAAAGTGCGTATTTATAGCCATTCTTGACCGCTTGTGCCAGGCCAATTTTTTGCCTGAGTTCTTCCTTGATGCGTTCATAAATAAGTACGTTGGCATCAACTGCCATGCCAATGGTCAGTACGATACCGGCCATACCGGGTAGCGTCAGTGATGCTCCAAGGCTGGCAAGTACACCAAAAATGAGGAACATGTTGGCAAACACCGCAATGATAGAGTAAACACCTGCACGGTTGTAGTACATCACCATAAATAACAGAATGGCAACAAAACCTACCAGCAGAGAGCTTGTACCTCTGCTAATGGATTCTTCGCCCAATGAAGGGCCCACCACATCACTTGCTACTATTCTTGCAGGAGCAGGCAGTTTACCCGCTTTTAGCACGTTAGCAAGATCATCGGCTTCTTTGATATCAAAATTACCAGAAATCTGGCTCTGACCTCCACTGATTTTCTGGTTTACTACAGGTGCAGAATAAACGCGATCATCAAGCACAATGGCAATGTGCTTGTTGATATTGGCACCGGTTATTTGAGCCCAGCGGCTGGCAGCCTGGGGGGTCATTTCCATGCTTACCTCAACCTGACCGGTCTGATTGGTTTGTGAACGTGCGTCAGAAATAATATTTTCCTCTTCGCTGGCTAAAGCAGCTTTTCCATCTCTATCCAGTTTCAATAAATAAACAAAGTGCTGATCATTATATTCATCAAGTATTTTTTTAACAGCCGATTCATTTTTCTTGTCATCGCGTTTGAGGCTCGTAGTTAGCTCTGTTAAATCTATAGGCTTTGCACTGAATGCTATTTTCATAACACCATCCATTACAACACTGTACTGGGGGTTTTTAAGTTCTTCTACCAAGGCATCCCTATCAGCACCGTGCACTGAAGCGATGGTGCTACCCATATTAGCAAAATAGGTGTAACCCTTCAGTCTGTGAAGGTATTTAGCCAATGGACCATCATCTTTAGATTGAGACGCAATGGCCGAATCTTTCTTGATTTTGGTTGAATCTTCAACCTTTACCATACCGGAATCACCTGCAACAGCCAAGGCAGACTGTTTGCCGGCCTTGTAAAGCATTTCAAGCATTTTGTTTGCCTCCAGTCCTTTCTGTGTATTACCGAATACTTCATAAAACTCCAGGTTGGCACTCTTTTCTACCAAATCTTCCAAACGGCGTGGATTGTCCACACCGGGCAATTCTACACTTATACGTCCGCCATCAATTTTCTGAATAGTTGGTTGTGTAACGTTGGCCTGGTTTATTCGCTTTTCAACAACATCATAAACACGATCAATAGCTGTGCCTGTTTCTGCGCTTAGCACCCTCCGCACATCGGCTTCACTGCTGGAAGTCTGAATACCCGTTGGATTGTTGCTCTTAGCAAAGAGATTGGCAACTTTTCGGTTAGGCGCAATCTTTGAAAATGTTGAAATGAAGTTATCTACGTAATCACCGCCTTTATTTTTCTCATCTTCATTGGCTTGCGCAATGGCTTTGAGCAAATCTGCATCGGAAGGATCATTTGCCATTCCTTTAACAATAGCACCTTTGTCTACTTCCAGAATCACGTTCATACCCCCGCGCAAATCAAGGCCCAGGTTTATTTCACGTTGCTTACACTCGAAATAGTTGTAATCAGCTATTCCTAAATCATAAATGATTTCTCGAGAGCCAAGGCTATCGATGTAACTGCGGTAGGCTTTACCGTAATTAAGACCTTTTTTCTGCTGTTTTTCAGCATATTGCTGGGCTTTTGTTTCAAAGCTCTGCGCTTTCCAGGTGAAAGAAAGCTGAAATAAACAAGCGATGGCCAAAACGACCGAGAATACAATTGCGGAACGATTATTCTTCATGTGATTGAGTCAATGCGGTTTTTACGAAGTCGCGAAAATACAGAAAAAATTACGAACTGCAAGGAAAAAACGCAGTTCAAACAAGCATTTTCACATTTGCTGCAAAAGCCGGCTGATTTCAGCCACAGATTGCTTTTGCATACAATCAAAATGGCCTTTGGGACAAGCGTTAAATCCTATTTTACTGCAGGGCCGGCAGAAAACACCTTCTGCCTGAACCAAAACCGGTCCGGTTTTTACTGCATCAGGCAAAAATGGCCCCATCCCAAAATCGGGTGTGGTGTTACCCCAAATTGAAAGAATAGACTTCTGCAAGGCTGCCGCGATATGCATCAGGCCGGTATCGTGGGTTAGCACTTTGTCGGCACTCGCAATCACTTTCGCGCTTTGGTCCAGTGATAGCTTGCCACACATGTTGCTTACCCGATTGGGAAACATGGCTGCAATGGACTCCCCTACCATGGCATCATTGCTATCGCCTAGCAAAACAAAATGCGCATTGGAGGCTTCCACCAACTCCGCTATTTTGTTTTCAGGCATGCGTTTGGTAGCCCAGGTTCCGCCAATGGCATAGGCCACATAGGAAGAAGGCAAACTAGGGATTTCACAATCCTTGTAATAATAGTCCAACCCTTTACCATCATATTGTACGCCCCACTTTTTTACCGTTTCCATATACCGGTAAACCACATGCTCGCAGGGCTTGCGGGATAGCTTCTTCACCAGCAGCCATTTGCGCAGGTTTTGTTTGCGAAATACCGAGAAAGGCACACCGGGCATGAGGCTGCGCAGCATGCGGGTTCTGAGATTGGCATGCAAATCCAACACCGCATCGTATTTTTCGAGCCTTAAGGTTTTGGCCAGATTAGCCACACTGCCTTGCAGGGTAATTACCTTATCTATATTGGGATTGGCTTGCAAAATTCCCTCATACTGCGGCTTGGTAGCGAAATGAATCTCCACATTGGGCAACTGTGCTTTTAGGCAGCGCACCACCGGTGTTGTGAGCACGATATCGCCAATGGAACTGAAGCGGAGAATAAGGATTTTCATAAACCCGCTGCGAAGTTACGCCCTTTTTAAGGACAGCCAGGATTCAAATTCCTTCAGCGATTTCGCGTTTAGCGTCAAGCTGCGGGGAAGTCCACCTTTGCGGGCCGCCAACGTGCCATAATACATATCGTGGTAGCCCTCTTTTTCATGCGCATCGGGATTAATGGAAATGAGCACGCCCTTTTCCATGGCATAGGGAATATGCGTCCAGTCAATATCCAGGCGGAATGGATGCGCATTAAGTTCGATGCTGACACCATTGGCGGCACAGGCATCAATCAGGTAGCGGTGGTTTACGGGATAGCCTTTGCGCACCAGCAATAACCTCCCGGTGGGATGTCCGAGTATGCGGGTATAAGGATTTTCGATGGCTCTGATGAGGCGCTGCATGGCCTTTTCCTCGGTCATATTGAGTGTGGAATGCACACTTGCCACTGCAAAATCAAAACGGGACAGCATATCGGGTTCATAATCCAGCGAGCCATCGGATAGGATATCGCTTTCTATGCCTTTAAATATGCGAAACGGGCCGAGTTCTGTATTCAATGAATCAATCTCATCCATTTGCTGCAGCACCCTTTCATTGCTAAGGCCCTGTGCGTAGCCCGCACTGCGGCTGTGGTCGCAGATGCCCAGGTATTCGTAGCCCAGTTTTTTAGCATGTTCGGCCATTTCACGCAGGCTGTGAAGCCCGTCGCTGTAGGTGGTGTGGTTGTGCAGGGTGCCTTTAAGATCTGTAAATTCTATAAGCGGCTCATCGCTTGGCTGTAATTCGTCAATACCCTCGCGCCGCTCGGGCAAAATGAATGGAAAGCCCAGATTTTGGTAAATTTCAGTTTCTGAATTGCCGGTTAGTGCTGATTGTGCTGTTACGCCCAAAGCCTCAAAATGAGCCACACTGCCGGTTCCGAGGAACCATTGCTTTTCAAACTCAGCTTCGGCTGAGGTTTCAAAGGCAAACAAAAAACCGTTGGCATCGCGGAACTTGAGTTCGGTTGCGGTGTGCCGTTCCAACTGTTGGGCAGCGGCAAATTCCAGCAAGGCTGCTTCCGTGATGGTGGATAATATAGCTATCGATTCCAATACAATGGCATTCCTTCGAAAATCGCCGGTAAATTCTGAGCGGGTTTCAGGAAAATGCTGCCTGATTTTTTGCAACATCTCATTGGCCGGTGCTTCTGCCCTGGCGTAATGAAACCAGCCGCGGGCATTTAGGGCAAACTGTATGGCCTGCTGAATTTCGTGCTGGGTTTTGAGTCCGAAACCGGGAAACTCCACCAAACGGTTTTCGCGGCAGGCATCCAGCAAATCTTCAATGGTTTCAATGCCCATTTTGCGCCAGATTACCCCCACTTTTTTGGGTCCAAGCCCTTTCACTTTCAGCATTTCCAGCACACCGGGCGGGGTTTTTCCAATAAGCAGTTCAAGCTCGGGGAAAGTGCCGTTTTGCAACAGGTTTTTGATGGCAGCCAACACGCTTTTGCCTATTCCGGGAAGGGCCGTTAGGGTTTCATCGCTCATCTCCTGCAGGGGATTTTTAAACTTTTTAATATTAAAAGCCGCTGCCGATAATGCTTTTACCTTGAACGGATTTTCCTCGTGCAGTTCGGCGAGTTTGGCGTAGGTACCCAGCAAGGTTGAGATGTCGTAATTGTCCATCGAAAATAAATATACGAAAAAAGGGGGAAAATTCCAAATTTTTTGGAGAAAATCAATCCGGCAACTTCAACTCTCCGCTTTCGAAGGCCTTATCAAAATCCACCCAAATGATCATATTGGGCTTTTCGCCCTGCAGGTACATAATATTCAAGGGCTGTCCGGTTTTTTTGTTGCTGAGCACTTCCACCCCAAGCACCACAAACTTGCGACCTGCATAGGCCTTGGGCAGCTCGGCCACATCAAAATCGCCCGTAGCAAAAAACGACTGAAAAAAACCGCTGCCCGTAGCGGTATCGTAAGATGGCTCATTCCCCGCCCATCGTGTTTTGCGGTAAATATCCAAGTGCTCATATACATCTGCCTTGGCTTTGCCTATCTGCAGGGTATCGCCCTTGCTAATTTCTACTTCCACTTCACCCGCAGTCTGGGCTTGAAGGGAACCTGCCATGGTAAAAAACAAAATCAGTAACCGGCGCATACTTCAAAGTTATCAAAAAAAGTGCCGCAATGATATTATCGGGTTTCTTTTACCAATTGGGCCAATTCGCGGCTCACCATCGCGCTGAGTGCTACACCCATGCCACCCATGCGCACGCAGGCATACAGGCCGGCATCCAGCCGCTGCACAATGGGTGTGCGGTTTTGGTGCATACCCATGGTTCCGGCCCATTGGTGGGTTATTTCAAATTTTTCGCCGGGTACCACCACATCCTGCAGGTATTTCAGCAAGTACTGCGTTATGGCTTCAGTGGTATTCAATTCGGGTGTGGTTTCTGCTTCAAAATCCAGATTGCGGCCACCGCCAATGAGAATGCGGGTTCCCAAGCTTCTGAAATAGATGTAGCCTTTATCGGCGTGCATGAGGCCGCGCCAGGCCAGTCCGGGTATGGCGGAGGTAACCAGCACCTGCCCACGGGCAGGCATTACCTCCAGTTCGGGCAGCAGTTGTGTAGCATAACCGTTGGTACAAACCACCAGCGTTTGTGCATCAAAGGTATATCCCTCCTGGGTTGAAACACGCCATTTTCCGTTATCCAGCTTTTCAGGCGGCTTGGCGGTGAGTCCGCCTAAAACCTTTACCCCGCTTGCCACGGCGGCATCATGTATTTTTTTGTAGAGCAAATGGGTTTGCAGCATGCCTTCCAACGGTGTGTAGATGCCGTTTTCCAGCACTTTCATCCCCAGTTTGGCAGTGCTTTTGGGCTGAAACGGATTTTCTCCGGCGATGTCTTTCAGGGCGTTGTTTACCTTGTCAATATTGGCTGAAAGGTGCTCATATTCGGCGGCGGCTTCGGGTGTGAAAACTTCATAGCCTCCGGTTTTTTCATATCCAATGGATGTTTCACCAAAATCGGCAAGCAGCTGGCTCAGCCCTTTGTAGCGCTTTTCATAGAGAGAATAAGCGGTGATTTTGTCGGTACGTGAAATATCATCCAGTATTTCGCCCATGCTGCCAAAACAGGCAAAGCCTGCGTTGCGGGTGCTGGCACCCAGACTTACCGGAGCGCGGTCTATCACCCACACTTCGCGGTGTGGCCACTGAAGCTTGATGTGGCGTGCACTTTGCAGCCCGACTATACCCGAGCCAATGACCAGGATATCGGTATTTTTCAGCCATTGCTGTTCCCAGAAGGATACGGAAGGTAAGGGATTCACGTTGCAAAGTTCGTGAATTGCCCTTACCGATTCATATAGCGCTTAACTGCTTTTTTGGTACTGTACCACACACGCCCTTCCTTGATGGCCTCCAGCTCGCCTCGGCGGGCCAGCAGGCTCAGGTATTCCTGACCATAAGGTACTGCAGGATCATGGGCAATTTGATTAAGTGGCAGAAAATCATCATAACCATTGCCGAGTGCCGACAGATATAGCTCTAGGCTGCGCTCTGCACCCTGAAAAAACATGAGTAATAACCTGCCAAACTGCCCTTGATTGGCTTCGTTTAAAGCACGGTAGTATTTATTGCGGTCGGTGCGCAGAATGATTAACGGAGGATAACCCTGGCTCATCAAAACAAGATTCATGGCCAAACGCCCCGTGCGGCCATTGCCATCAAAGAATGTATGAATCCAAACAAAACGGTGGTGAAACACGGCTGCCAGGCTGACAGTATCGAGGTTTTGAGGATTGCAGCGAACCCATTCCAGCAATTCATCCAACAAATCCGGCACTTTCAGCGGATTGGGCGGGATAAAATTGGCGCCTGTTATTTGCACACGGCCAGTTCGAAACCTTCCGCCAAATTCATCATCGATGCCGGTCAGGACCATTTTATGCAATGTCAAAATATCGGCACCTGAAATCACATAACCCGGAGCAACTTTTTCTTCCAGCCAGGCAATCGCATTGTGATGGTTAATAGCTTCAAAATGCTCACGCAAGGTTTTTCCGCCGATGGTGAGACCATCCTGCAGAACTACGCGGGTTTCGCGCAGACTGAGAGTGTTCCCTTCTATACTGTTGGAATTGTAAGTCCATTCTACGGCAATATCCTGACGCAGCCGATTCAGCGCACTGCCCGGAAATGGGCGTAACGCATCCAGGCGGTTTTTCTTTTCTTGCAACCGCTGCTGCTGCTCTGGCTCCATGCCCATATTGGGATACCATTTTTCCACCCCTCAAAGATAATATCGGCAATCCGGTTTTTTATCACTCCCGATATTTTTAAGAAAATATTTTTACCTTTATTTATTAAAACAGTAAAATTTGAATTACCCTATCGCTTCAGCAATCACTGAATTATAGGGTTTTGCAAAATCCTGTACTTCACCCCAGCTTTGACCATTTACGGCTACACCGCTGCCGGTTACCGTTCCGATATGCAGGGTTTTAACGCCTGCTTGCTGCATCGCTGTTTCGAAAGCCAATTTGTTAGACTGTGAAATGCTCACCACCACGCGGCTTTGGCTTTCGCCAAACAACCAGGCATCGTTTCTGATTCCGGTGAGTGTGCAGATATCAAAACCGGTTTTGCCGGCCATGGCACTTTCCAGACACGCAATGAATAGGCCTCCTTCGCTGATATCGTGGGCGCTGTTGAGCAAACCTGCGGTAATGGCATTGTAAACGGCCATCTGCACCGAGTGCTCTTCATCCAGGTCGAATTGCGGACAGGGACTGTATTCTACGCCTTTCAGTTTGGCCAGATACTGGCTGCTGCCGAGGTCGTTTTTGGCTTCGCCAACAAGGTAAATCAAGTCTCCGGACTGTTTAAAATCCAGTGTCATGCGGTGTTCCGGCTTTTCAATAATGCCCACCATTCCGATGGTTGGTGTGGGATATACCGCGTTGCCATTGGTACTTTGGTTGTAGAAACTCACATTCCCGCCGGTAACAGGGGTATCGAACTTGCGGCAGGCTTTGCCCATGCCGTCAATGGCGTGTTTGAACTGATAATAAACTTCCTTGTTATAAGGATTCCCAAAATTCAGACAGTTGGTAACACCGGTGGGCACGCCGCCGGTAACGCGGATATTGCGGGATGCTTCGGCTACGGCAATTTGCGTCCCTTTATCGGGATCGGCAAAGATGTAGCGGCTATTGCAGTCTACAGTTAGTGCGAGGCTTTTGTTGGTACCTTTCACCATTACCACCGCTGCATCGCTTGGCTTATTGGTGCTCTGATTCACCGTTCCTACCATGCTGTCATACTGCTCATACACCCAGCGCTTGCTGGCGATGTTGGGCTCGGCACAGAGCTGCATGGCTGCTAATTTGGCTTCCTCCGGCGATATATCTGCGACTGAATCAATATTAAAATTCTCAATCTCCGCAAAATATGCGGGGATTGTCCATTCTCTTTTATAAACGGGAGCTCCACCACCCAGCACCAGGCTTTCCGCAGGAATATCGCCTTCCAAAGTGCCGTTCATATAGTAGCGCACGTGTCCGGTATCGGTAACCTGGCCAATGTGGGCGTAGGTAATTTCCCATTTCTTGAACACCTCTTCAGCCAGGTGCTCCTTCCCTTTCTCTACCACTACCAGCATACGTTCCTGGCTTTCGCTCAGCAGCAGTTCCCAACCTTTCATATCAGCCTGCCGCATAGGCACTTTATCCAGCCAAACGTCCATTCCCACGCCGCTTTTGGCGCTCATTTCGCTGGTTGAGCAGGTAATACCTGCCGCACCCATATCCTGCATTCCTACTACAGCGCCGGTTTCTATCAATTCCATGGTGGCTTCCAGAATCAGTTTTTCCCAGAAAGGATCACCTACCTGCACACTGGGCAAATCCTGAATGCTATCCTCGCTCATGTCTTTGCTTGCGAAGGCAGCCCCGTGTATGCCGTCTTTTCCAGTAGCAGAGCCAAATATGTAAACCGGGTTACCGGGAGGTCCGGCAGCAGCAGAAATGCTTTTGCCTACGGGCACAATACCCACACTCATAGCATTTACCAGGTTGTTTTGTTCGTAGCAATCGTCAAAATACACTTCACCGCCCACGGTAGGAATACCAAAGGCATTGCCGTAATCGCCAATACCTTTTACCACACCTTTCATCAGCCATTTGGTACGATCGGTTTTCAAGTTACCGAAACGCAGACTGTTGAGCTGTGCAATGGGCCTTGCACCCATAGAAAAGATATCCCGGTTTATACCGCCCACACCGGTTGCTGCACCCTGATAGGGTTCAATGGCACTGGGATGATTATGGCTTTCAATTTTAAAACAGCAGGCCAGTCCGCCGCCAATATCCACCAGTCCGGCGTTTTCCTCTCCCGCTTCGGCAAGCATCTTACTTCCTTCGCGTGGCAGGGTTTTCAGCCATACAATGGAGTTTTTATAACTGCAGTGTTCGCTCCACATCACGGAGAAAACGCTCAGTTCGGTAAAATTGGGTTCACGGCCCAAAATGCTGCAGATGTGGTGAAATTCTTCTTCAAGAAGGCCCAGTTGTTTGGCCTGTTCTACGGTAGCGGCTTGCATGTGTACACAAAGTTAGTAAACAACGGCACCCAATAATCCTCAATTTACTGACACTTTTTGCCCGAAATAATCAGCGCATCAACACTATACTGCCCTTGATGGAATTGCGGCGTACGCGGCTACCCACCGGCATCTCGTACTGAAACACATAGTGATAAACACCTTCCTTGCAATCCTGTTCAGCTGTTTTTCCATTCCACTGATAAACGCCTTTATCGCGGCTGTCAAACACTTTCCCGCCCCAGCGATCATAAATCAGCATCAATATAGGTTTGCCACCACGAACAAAGATTTGAAAATCGTTGTTTTTATCGTCGTTATTGGGTGTAAAGGCAGTGGGAATAAACAGATCACATAATTCTTCCTGATAACGAACAGTTACCGCATCAGTAGCCACACCACAAGGGTTAGTTACTGTAACACTATAGTTTCCTGCTTTGGTTACATAAATCACCGAATCGGTTTGCCCGGTGCTCCACTGATAGCGGCTTTGGGGCCATGTTGCGGTAAGCTTCAGCATACCGCCACGACACAGCAGTGTATCTGATGGAAGCACTACGATAGGCGCATCACCCAAAAAAATCTTCAGTGAATCTGCCCACAAACAGCCCAAATCATCTACACTGGCTCCAAACACCCCACCAGAACTTACGGTAATTGAATTACCAGACTGACCTGTACTCCACGCTACTGTTCCTGGCGTCGTTACATTCAGTGTAAGACTGCTGCCATTACACAGATTTGTATCACGCCCTAAATTGAATTTAGGTAATGGATGAACTTTAATATTAGCGATGGTAGAATCGGGACAATCTGAATCGGGTATTGTATATTTTACCGTATAATTACCCGGAGGTGAACATTTAAATGAGTTTCCGGAAACCGGACCACCCGAAAAAAGACCACCAGGCGTTCCTGGTACCATGGTAATTAGCGGTGAATTTTCACAGGCGAAGCTGGGGAGTCCTGTAAATGCAGCAGAAACATTGGGTCTCACACGCACGTAAACGGCATCTGTGCTGGAGCAGCCTTCTTTGCTTCGTGCACTGTGAATAACCCTGTAAACGCCGGTATCTGCATACGTGTGGGTAGCATTCTGCAGGGTTGATGAATCTCCATCACCAAAGTACCAGCGATAATAGACCAGGTTATTGGTAGCATTCTGAAAAGTAAAACTGTTGTTTTTTAGACACTGCACAGAGTCATTTATTTTAAGGCCGCTGCTGGGATCGGCAATCACACGCACAAAAATGGCTGCAGTATCTGTACAGCCCGTGCTAAAGACATTACCATTCAGGCCATATGTAGTTTCACTTCTAAAAAATATTCGAAATTTACCTGCACTTGTAAAATACCTGTCAGGGTTTGGAAACGTTGTGCTATCGGCACCACCCAAATACCACATCACCTTTTTACCACAGCGTGGGATGGCAGGAATGGTTGTTTTATCTTCAAAATAGAAATGATTGCCTTTCAGACACTGAGCGGTATCCCAGTTTCTAACCGTCGGATTGCTTTTGGGCCTCGGAACAATAAATACGCTGGTGGGAGTTGTATAATTATTGTTACAACCCAATGAAGGTGATGCAATCAGCTGAACGGCATAGTTACCGCCGGCATTATAGGTGTAGTTGACGTTTACCCCTGTATCCTTATTGCCGTCTCGGTAAAGCCAGGTGTAAGTTATCCATCCAAAACTGGCCTGGGATTTATTGGTAAAAGTAACTTTGTTTGTTTTTTCACAGCTGTCTGTGCGGCTGAAACTAAAGTCCAGCTTTAAGGAATGCGTAGTAAATGACAAGCTGGCTGACTTTGAAGTAAGGTAATCAGGTGCAATTCCGTCATGCTCAAAAACAGTAAAATGGTATGTTGTTCCGGGTATCAGTCCTGTTATGGTAACACTATTGCCAATATTGTCATAAACCACATAGTTGCCGGTACCAATTTGGGAACCTGCACCAAATGCAGAAAACGCTGTGTATTTGGTTCCATCGGCTGGAACAGCATCTACGGCGCTGCCTTGTTTCATGAGAATGGTACACCATGCGCCATTACCCTTGGTAAAGGTTAGATTAACCGCAATACATGTAAGACCTCCATATTGCAGATTACTTGCGGGAACTGTAGGCTCTGCAGCCTTTAACCGGGTAAACCCGGAGAACAGAACCGCAAGTAAAATGAGCAAACGCATGGGCAAGTTTTGGCAAAGATAACGTCTATACACCGCGTTTTCAGGCTTATTCGCTACAACATGGACAATTGCTGCAAAGTTTTGGTTGCCTCAAAATGATATTTATAACGCAAACAACTGCTAATCAGGCATAAATAACGTCTTCATCAGCAATGTTTTTCTCGCCGCGAAAACGCAAAAAAACCCTTGCCAGGGTTAATACATCCTTACAACAATAACGGGCAATTCTGTCAATATCTTTTTCCTGCCAATAAACAGCCCCTACCATGGAACCATCAATATCATCCTTTGGAGTGGGAATATTAAATAAATGTGCCAGCAGATTGAGCGAAGTAAAACTCTTGCGATCACCAAATTTCCATAGTTCTAGCGTATCTAAATGGGGGACTTCCCATGGCTTTTTCCCCTGAATATCCAGCAGTTTGGGAAGCTCAATACCATTTACCATCATTCTTCTTGCCAAATAAGGGAAATCAAATTCTTTTCCATTGTGCGCGCACAATAAATAATTTGCTCCGTTAAAACTACGGTTCAATAAATTGGCAAATTCCTGTAACAATATTTTTTCATCATCATGGCAGTAAGACTTTACCCGAAACTGTGGTCCATCCTTACCTCTTCTGATAAAACCAACTCCAACGCATACAATCTTTCCGAATTCGGCATAGATACTTGCCTGTTCATAAACTTCAGCCTCTGTTTGCTGCTCTTTTACAAGACTTTTAGCCTTACGCTTCCACAAATCCTGCCATTCAGGGCTTAAATCATCATAGTTTTTGTGAGCCGATACCGTCTCGATATCAATAAAAATAATATTCTCAAGCAATACCTGCTTGATATTAACACCATCCATAAGAAAAACAAATATACGATATTTGTCTTAAATAAAAAAATTATTTGGGGAAAATATACTTATTCAGAAAAAATGTACCGAAAGGAAGCATTGATAGTAATACAGCCAGGGCACTTTTTATTATACTTATTTCATTTTTAATTTCCATCCACAATAAAATAAGACAAAACCAAACGAACAGAAATCCATGCAATAAACCAAGAATCGTAACAGCCATCGGCAAATTAAAAATATATTTCAGCGGCATAGCCACACCGAGTAAAAGCAGATAACTGATTCCTTCCCAATATCCAATCAGAATAAGGCGATCTTTCAACGATTTGGGTGATGAATTTTTCATGGCGCAAAAGTAGTAAAGAACAGCACTATGCACAATTGCGGATAACTTAAGAATTGTTGTTTAATCTTATTTATTGAAATTCGCCATGCATGTCTGAAGAAGAAGCGATTAAAACCAAAAAGCGCAGACCAAGTGCACTCCCGGGAATCAGCAGCCTGGCACTGGTAATGTTTATGCTGGAATTGCTTTCCCTTACCTATCTTGGATTTCAGGGGTTAAGCAAAAGCCTAGTAGAAAGCAGCAGCCTGGATATTTATTTTAAGGATTCCTGCACAGAAGATCAGGTAAAAGCGCTTGAGAATGAACTTAAAAAAGAAAAGTGGTACAAATCTTCACGCTTTATCAGCCGCGAGGAAGGCATGAAGGAAATGGCTGCCAGCAATGACAGCGCATTTATGCAATATGTGGAGCTTAATGCCCTGCCGCTGAGCCTGGAATTGTATTTCAAAGCTGAATTCGCATCTGCAGCCCAACTGGAATCCATATCTGGCAGACTTCAAAAATTACAGATTATTGAAAGTGTAATATACCAAAAAAACCTGCTTGAAACTGTAAACAGCAATGTAGCAAAAATTCAACTTACATTACTTGGACTTACCCTCATTTTTGTAGTAATTGCTATCGGCCTCATTCATAATTCCACCCGACTGAACATATTCGCTAATCGTTTCATTATTAAAAGCATGCAACTGGTTGGTGCTACACACGGTTTTATTATAAGGCCTATAATAGGCAAATTTATTGGGTATGCATGCATTGCATTTCCTATTTCTCTTGTGATGCTTTTTGGCGCATTCCGTGGCATCAACTACATATGGAGCGGATTCGGTTCTATTTCCGAAATCACAGCCTTTATTGCACCTTCTCAGGCTGCGTTCTGCATGGCAGGCACCTTGCTTTGCGGAATTTTAATTGCAGCAGGTAGTGCATGGTTCAGTACCCGCAAGTATCTTCGCAGTAAAATCGAAAATCTATACTGATGAGCAACAAGCAAATTACCAATCCTATCGCTAAAAAAGATGCTTTAAACAACAAGCCTCAAATGGTATTCGGCACCATTAACTACATTCTGCTGGGTGCATCACTTCTTATTCTTATCGTCGGTTTCGCCCTTATGAGCGGCACTACAGATATATACAGCAGCACAAAAATCACTATAGCCCCCATCGTGGTAATGTTGGGTTTTGCTTTGGGAATAGTATCTATTTTTTACAAGGGTAAAACAAATTAAGGTGAATGACCTTTGTTGAAAACCTTATTCTGTCTCTGATTGAGGGTGTTACTGAATATTTACCGGTAAGCAGTACCGGGCACCTTATAATGGCAGGTGAAGTTTTAAAACTTGATGCGTCAAAAATTGATACATACATAATTACCGTTCAGTTTGGCGCGATACTGGCCGTTATAGCTGCCTATCCGAAAAGGTTCTTTGCATTTAAGGATTACACCTTCTATCTGAAACTATTCGCGGGTTTTCTTCCCGCTGCTGTTTTGGGGCTGATGTTTGATGATTTTCTTGAAACACTGCTTCAAACTCCGGTTATTGTAGGCTTTACGCTGATTTTAATTGGTGTTTTCCTGATTTTCATGGAAAAACTATTACCTGAAGGCAATAAAAATGTAGACAACATTACCTACAAGGATGCATTAAAAATAGGCTTGGTGCAAAGTTTCGCCATGGTTCCTGGTGTCAGCCGCAGCGCGGCTTCAATTGCCGGTGCTTTAGGCTGTAAACTCAGTCGCGTTGCTGCCACTGAATTTAGTTTTTTTCTGGCTGTCCCCACACTCACTGCGGCAGGCCTTTACAAGCTTATGAAAAACTGGGACAACTTAACCGCAACGCAACTGCAGGATATTGGCCTTGGCAATATATTTAGTTTTATTACAGCTATCATTGCCATTCGTTTCTTTATCCAATTGGTCAAAACCAAAGGATTCGCCTGGTTTGGTTACTACCGAATTGCTGCCGGTCTGGCATTTCTGTTGTATCTTTACGTTTAAATCGATGTTGAGATCCGTTAACCGCATCTTGTTGGGTTTATCGCTTACAGCTGTATTTTTTGCCGTTGGAGCAATGAAAAAGCCTACAGCCGCTTATTCTGTAAAGCTGGGAAGACTAAAATACAATGGTGGTGGCGACTGGTACAGCTCCAAAACGGCAATAGGTAATTTGGCTAGGTTCTGTAACTCAAAATTAGGTATGAGCATTGATCCGAGTGAGAGTATAGTAGATATTGGAGGACCGGACTTATATAACCACCCCTACATTTTCATGACAGGCCATGGAAATGTTGTATTTAGTGACGCAGATGCCTTAAACCTAAGAAAATACCTGGAGAGCGGCGGGTTTTTGCACATTTGCGATAATTATGGCATGGATAAATTTGTGAAGCCACAAATGAAAAAAGTTTTCCCTGAACTGGAATTCAAAGAACTTCCGCACCAACATGCAATCTACACTTCTCCTTTTGTTTTTTCTCAAGGTTTGCCAAAGATTCATCAACATGACGGTAAATCTCCTCAGGGATTCGGTTTGATATATAAAGGACGGCTGGTTTGCTTTTATGATTACGAATGTGATCTCGGCAATGGCTGGGAAGATCCAGAAGTTCATAATGACCCTGAAACGATAAGACAAAAAGCATTGCAAATGGGAGCTAATATCATCCAATATGCATTCAAAAACTAATGGTTAGCCGTAAAAAAATAGCTTTTCTTATCAATCCCGAAGCTGGAAATGCAGCAGTACGCAGGAAAGGAAAAGAGATGGCCAGCGCTTTAAAATCAATGGGGGGATACTCACTCTTTGAAACTGGTTCACCGGAAGAACTACTGGAATTAACCCACGACCTGGCAACAAAGAATTATCGCGCTGTTTTTGCCTGTGGCGGTGACGGAACCCTTCACCTGGTTAGCAGTCAGCTGACAGGAACCGAAACTGCTATGGGAGTTATACCCTTGGGCTCCGGCAATGGATATGCCAGACACCACCGTATTTCCCTTAAATGGGAGGAAGCCGTAAAAGTTGCCGAAAACCCGGTAGTTTCGGTCAGAGACACTGCCCTGTTTAATGGGAACCATTTCCTGAACATTGCCGGAATTGGCTATGCGGCAAAAATAAGTCATGCGTTTAAGCGCGAGGAACACAGAGGTTTGAGTGGCTATGTGAAAACCATATTTAAAAATCTAAAAATGGATGCCTTTAACACCCGTATAACCAATGAATATGCTAAGTGGGAAGGGAAAGTATGGATGGTAGACTTTTGCAATGGTAGTCAGTGGGGCAATAATTTCAGGGTTGATCCCTCAGCAAGAGATGATGACGGAAGCTTAACAGCAGTAGTTTTCAGAAAGGCAAACCGGTTAAAACTCCCGGCAATTGGTTTTAGGCTGGCAACAGGCTCCATTAACAGAAGTCCGGATATTTACCGAATTTCAGGCAGTAAGTTTATCATTGAATTTGACGGCAAGCGCCCGCTTCATTTAGACGGTGAACCTGCAGGAGTAATTGAAGCATCAGCTGAAATTGAGGTTATACCTAAAAGCCTTATTGTATGGACCCCGGACTCAAAATAATCACATTTTCAGAAAGTAAAGAATGTGACGCGCTGACAATAAAAAATGAAGGTATGCGAGCGCATGACCTAATGGACAGGGCAACCCTGCGCATTTTTCAGCGTCTGCTTTGTTTAATTCCAAATAACAAATCCATTACAGTACTATGCGGCCCCGGGAATAACGGTGCAGACGGTTTGTGCCTTGCTTCTATGCTTGCTGTTAAGGGTTACGATGTAGAAACCAAAATTTGCCTGCTTGATAAAACCCCTTCTGCATCTCTGACCTTCAGGTTGTCCCTGTATAGTCAGCAACAGTCGGTTAACATACAAATTACAGAAGATGCCAAAGCTCTTGTTATTTCCAAAAACAGGATTATTGTTGACGCTCTTTTTGGCACAGGACTGCAACAACCATTGCAGCATAAATGGCAGGCATTGATTGACACTATAAACAACTCGGGCTGTGAAGTCTTTTCTATAGACATGCCAAGCGGATTATTGGATAATTCAGACAGCATGAACATGCCTTTTATCAATGCCAAAAAGGTTCTTACAATCCAATGTCCAAAACCTTCCTTACTTTACCCAGAGTTTAAAATTGATTTTGAAGTATTAGATTGCGGAATTGAAACAGAAACCATAATCACAAACCATTACTTTTTAAACTATCCTGATTCGCAGGTAAAAAAACAAATGGCGCTGATATTGCCTAGAAGACCAAAGCATAGCCATAAAGGAACTTTCGGCCACACATTGCTTATTGGAGGCAATTCAGGTATGCACGGTGCAATAGCCATGGCTGCAAAATCATGTTACGAATCAGGAAGTGGTTTGACAACCGTGCTCTCTCCGGAAGGCACTTTGCCTTTCCTGTCTGCCACTCCTGAGATTATGCATATTCCTCACAAACTCAATGAAGAAGCAATTTCAACCTTACCCCTTGATAAATTCAAATCAATAGCGTTGGGGCCAGGATTGGGAAACACCCCGGAAACATGCAGATTGATGGCAGATGCATTGAAAAGATTCCGGATACCCCTAATTCTCGATGCGGATGCATTAAACATAATAGCATCTAGAACTGAACTGCTTAATATCATACCTGAAGGCAGTTTGCTAACTCCTCATCCTGCAGAATTCGAAAGATTGTTTGGTCACACCAAAAGCGGGAAACAAAAGGAAGATATTGCCGTTCAAAAAAGCCAAGAATTGGGCGTTTACATCCTTGCCAAAAACACCTATAGTTTGCTGGCTTGCCCGGATGGAAAAGTATTTTACAACGGAACAGGTGATTCTAAACTTGCCAGAGGTGGAAGTGGTGACAAACTAACCGGAATAATTGCAGGATTATTCGCACAGAATCAAAACATGAGAGACGCTGCCCTTGCGGGCATGTATTATTCGGGTCTCGGCCGGCTGGTTATTTAACCTCTCTAACCCAGGCTTGTGAAAGGCCTACTTCAGAGCTTAACAGAAAGCGATCAGCCTCATTGCGCGTCTTAAAGTATTTCACAAACACATAATAGCTTTTGTTTTTATGATCAAAATACTTGAATGAGAACTGGTCATTTATGTAAAGATTTTTAATCATCTTATTGGCTTTTCCCTCATCAGAACTTACACCTGTCACAATGTAAAATCCGGGAACAGCCTTAGCATTACTGTCAAGTTTTGCAATGGTAATACCTGCTGTGTCTATACCCAGACCTGACTCTATAAAACCTGGAAGATTTGTTACAGTAATCTGTACCTTGCGTCTTTCGTTTGGATTTTCAACAGGAGAAACTGTCTCTTCTTCTGCAGCAGATGTACCTCTTCCCAGTCCAATGGTAAAGAAAAATTCATGACCATTACCCAACACCTCTCTCGATTTTCCGGTGGGATACATAAATGCATAACCCAGGCGGGTACCTCCACCTAGATCCGCACCCATGTTGGCGCCAAATTGAGATGCATCATTTCCTGAGAAACCAAACCAGAATTTATCATCGTATTTAGCATTGATATTTAGCTGGCTTCTGTAGTTTTTAAAATCCCACAAGGTCACGTTAGCCATAGGCTGAATCTTCATTTTTTCACCTACTTCAAAAGAGTAACCCAACAACACATTAGAAACATTTTGCAGGTTGTATTCAGCCTTATAGTTGAAATAGCTGTAATCAAACCTGGGCTTGGGTAAACGGCTGGTAGAAACACCAAACATGAGACCTTTGTTTGCATAATATGCAGAGGCACGTAAATCAGCACGGTTAACAGCAGGGCTAAAAATCAGTGAGTTAATTACCGGATCATTTGCATGAATATATACAGCCTTGCTTGGATCAAAACTTTGATTCATAAAACCAAGCGAAACACCCATGCTCAGGCTGCTTTCTTCACTAAAAGGAATTTTATATGCGTATGAAACATAAGCATTCTGCAACTTGCTGAATCCTGCATTTTCATTGAGATAAAAAACGCCGAATGTAGTGCGCTCATTGGGCAATGGCAAGACTATATTGGCAAGCATGTTTTGAGGTGTTCCCTGCACCGCAGAGTATATGCGGTTAAAGAACATGGAAGCAGTAGCCTTTTTCTGCGCAGACATCGCAGCGGGATTAATCACGGAAGGATCCAGGAAGAACTGATCTATGCGCGAACTCATTTGAGCACCGGCATGTCCGGAAATACCCATAAACACCAGGATGAGGGAGTATTTTGTAATTTTCACAGGATTATCGTATTACGTGGATGAAACCTTTTAATTCAGACTGATTGCCTCTGTGGTGCAGCAGGTAATAATAAATACCGTCGGGAAGCTCTCTATTACTCTTATCAACAGCATTCCAGTCATTAAGATAGTTATTATTTTCGTATACAACCTTACCGGAATAATCCACTATAGTTAGGTCATATAAATCAAGATCTTTTAGTTCTTTTACATCCCAAACATCATTATCTCCATCTCCGTTTGGTGTAATAATATTGGGGATACGGGTAAATGGTGGATCGATAACAGTTACTGTGACTGTATCATTATCTGAACAACCTGCAGAACTGCTGCCTGAAACGACATAAGTTCTGGTCTTCAAGGTTGATGATTTAACTACTGACCCTGTCGTGGCGTTAAGTGCAGTGGCAGGGCTCCATGTGTAGTTTAAAGCACCGGTAGCACGCAGTGTGGCAATACCACCCCTGTATATGGTTGTATCTGAGAATGCTGTTACATTTACTTTAGGATAAACCAATACTGTGTCGTCAGCTTCTACAAAACAAAGCGGCCCATTGTAAGCCCTTACACGATATCTTATGGCTGTCTTAAATACCTTGGTTCTGTTTGTATCATTATCATTCAACCATACAATATTGGTTCCGCCATTTGCCCTTACTTTTAGACTATCGCCAACACAGAAAGGTGAACTACCGGTAAGGTTAAAGGTCAGATTGGGATATGTAGTGAATGTATAGTTTTTAGTAATTGAGTCTGTGCAACCTTCAGCTGTGGTTAATACATAGGTAACTGTGAACGGTCCAGTACTGTTTAGGAACAATTTGGCAGGTGAATTGGCTGACGCATTGGCACCATTCACTTTCCACATGCGGCTGGCGATGGCGGAACTTGCTGTTACGGCAGAATCAGAGAAAATTATACTGTCAGGAACGCAATTCCCTGATTTGGTGAAATTAAGGGTTAGCGTA
Source organism: Sphingomonadales bacterium (assembly GCA_016872175.1). GTDB lineage: Bacteria > Bacteroidota > Bacteroidia > NS11-12g > UBA955 > RGEC01. Next base: position 45,773 of record VHBA01000015.1, read on the forward strand.
CCTTTTACTCTGTATGTATTGCTGGCACTGTCCACACAACCCTTGTCAGTAATAGCAATCAACGTTACCTTATAGTTGCCGACAGCGGCATAAGAGTGCACACTGTCTTTGAGAATATCTGTAGCACCATCACCCCATTTCCAGGTGGCAGCAGCTATGGTTTGAGACTGGGTAGTACCAAGGGTTGGGAAAGAAGTAAACTTATTGTTTTTAAGACACTGCGTTTGTGTATTTCCGGCAATACCAGGATCCAAAACAAACCCCATTAACGGGAGGCCAAATACAGTGAAGGTTTTGGTAATGCTGTCCCGGCATCCATTAGTTGTGATGCCATACAATGTTGCGGAATGAGATCCTATTGTGGTAAATTTCTTTTTTGCGGCAGTATCACCTGCTATGCCGGATCCATCAGCTTTCCATGACCAGCTAATTTGATTATCGGGCGGATTGGTATTGGCCACCCGGTTAAAACGGGCAGTATCTGATATACAGATATTATTGGCAGTAAAAGCAGGCACCGGCAAGCCATGCACAGTAAAGGTTTTGGTTACACTATCCTTACAACCCTGTATTGACGTGCCCTTCAACTCAACACTATGAGAACCTGCACTGCTGAATTTAAATTTAAACGCAGTATCGGTGCTTGTGGTAACCCCGTC
>VHBA01000016.1 GCA_016872175.1 Sphingomonadales bacterium
TGAGCAGGCCGGTGGCATGGCACACTCGGGTAAAGAGCGCATTCTTGATATTATGCCGACAGATTTACACCAGCGTTCTCCGCTTTTTATTGGAAGCACGGATATGGTGAATCAGGCGCTGGAATATCTGCACAGGTTTTCCTGATTAGCCATCCAGCACATCCAGCATTACTTTAAAAGTCCTTACGTCTTTTCCGGGGAAAACAGCTTCACCCATGAAGGCAAGTAGTGCTTCTGCGAGTTTTCTACGCGTGAGCCTATCGACGACTGGGGTTTCCCTGTTACATAATTTTATTAATAGTAATCGGTTATTTTCCTCTGTGATTCCGCTAGACCAACCGGTATTTAGGTAGGGTTCATCTGCATGCAGGGTAAGGCCATGACCCGCTGATTCACATAAATTGATTATGAACCTGTGCAGGAACCATAAATCTGTCTCCTTGCTGTGATAAAGACGCGAAAAATCAGTTTTAACTGTCAAAAAGAGATTTTCATCAGGCATAGAATCTGGCAAGGTGTTTCTGATGAGCTCCGTGCAAATAAGTGCCGTATTTGAAGCTATAAAATCTTCAGACATAAACGGTTCAACTGCCTTTATTTCCTTTGCCCTAAGCAAATTTTGTCTTTCGGAAAAATTGAATACAATTTCTAGAAATGTGCCAGGTCTTAAAAGTGCGCTTTTCCCTTTTTTCCCTTGAACTCCTGAGAAAATAAAGGCGAGGATGCCATGTGACTGACAAAACAGATGAACTACAGCCGAGTTTTCACCGTAGGGTATTTTTTTGAGAACCAGGGCTTCTGTTTTTATCAGCATCAGTCAATCCAGTCGGCAATAAACAGGTTGGTAGCCCTGCCTCCGCCATTGTTTCTGTTTGACGAAAAAATCAATTGTCTTCCGTTTGGGGAAAACATGGGGAAGGAGTTGAATATACTTTCTGTTGTAATCTGTTCAAGATGGCTTCCATCCTTATCAATCATAAAAAGCTGGAAGTCGTATCCGCGTTTGCTTTTATGGTTGCTGGAGAAAATGATTTTTTTGCCTCCCGGGTGGTAAAACGGAGCCCAGTTGGCTTTGCCAAGTGCTGTAACCTGTTTGATGTCGGAACCATCCACATTAATGGTATAGATTTCCATGTTCGTAGGTTCAACCAGATTGCGGGACAGAAGCTCTTTATATTTCGCAATATCTTCTTCGGTTTTGGGTCTGCTGCTTCTGAATACTATTTTTTTACTGTCTGGGCTGAAAAAAGCACCTCCATCATAGCCAAGGCCGAAAGTTAGCTGCTTCTGGTTGCTGCCATCAATATTCATGATCCACAGTTCCAGATCACCACTCCGGGTGCTGGTAAAGACAATTTTTTTACCATCGGGTGAAACTGTGGCTTCTGCATCATAGCCGGAGTCGGTGGTAAGTCTTGCGGTGATATTGCCCTTTAAATCTGATACAAAAATGTCATATCCGGTATACAGTGGCCAAACATAAGCTCCTTTTGTTTCAGGAGGTGGTGGACAGTTTTTGTTTTCGAGGTGGGTACTGGCAAATAATATATGCTTGTTGTCAGGCATGAAATAGGAGCATGTTGTTCTGCCTTCACCTGTTGAGATTAGGTTCGGGATATAGCCGGAGTCTCCAAATTGGGAAATTTTTGATGTGTAAATTTGATCGCATTGCACACCCCAGGCAGTGTTATTACTTTGAAAGGTAACTGATTTGCCATTGAAACTCCAATAGGCTTCTGCGTTATCACCACCAAAAGTCAATTGTCTGATGTTCAGCAAGTGTTTTTCTTCTTTGCCGGAAGGAATTGTAATATGCTTTTTTCTGTTTACGCAGGCTGCAAATATTGCAATAAGGCCAAACAGCAGGGTAATCCTAAACATGAGCATTAATCAAAGGGCCGCGAAGTTACGTTTTTAACTGTGGGTAAGGAAGAATATTGGGCCTTTATTTTAGCAATTCCCAGGCAATTTTTGGATAGCCTTTCTCACCTTTGTCATTATAGAAATCCACGAAACGCATTTTGAAATAATTTCCTTTTGCATCCAAGATGATAAATATTTTCTTTTGGTTTACTGTGTACTTATTGGCTGTCAGGCTCCAGGTTTTCCAGTCATAGCCAATTTCATTTAGAAAATCGCTCAGGATGAGGGCTTTTGCATATTTGAGATCGATAGTATTAAAGTCCACAATGTTATTTAGTTCCAACACTTTTACCTTATTGGGATTGGTTAAAACTCCACGCAATATGTATGGCAAGGTTGTACCCAAAGTTTCTTCAGTTACAGTTTGTTTATAGGTGGTAATAACCATATCCCAGTTATCGCGGGTGAACGGTTCGTTAAAAACCTCTTTTTCACTTGAGAAGCTATAGTATGCGTAATTATAATCATTTTTTGCACTTATATAAACATCATGAGGTATGGTATCTGTTAGTATGCCCCACTGGAAATGATAGGAAGCACCTTCTCTGCCCAGCATTTTCAGCTTGATGAACTTTTTGGAACCGAGAGAGTCGACACCTCTATTTATAATGTAGAGCCGGTCTTTGGGTTTTGCTTTTCCCATTTGGTAGCTTTCCCACCAACCTGAAAAAGAAAGAGAATCAGAATGGCCGTTTGGATTATCAAAAGTCCATTCGTATTTGGAAACATCAATAAAACGGAAATCCCTGAAGTTTGTGCCCTCCGAATAGGTTACACCATAGTTACTGTGTTTACCTGTATTGATAATTATGTTATTTTTTTCGCTCCAAGAGAATGCAATGTCCCAGAGGCCAAAGGCATTTGACGCCGTTTTTTGGGTCGAAAATTCAAACCAAAGCTGATTTTCATAATTTTCCCCCATGGCAAATGTGGCAGACTGTGTTCCAATAGGCACATCCGGCGCGGAGTATAGCCGCTCATCCTTTTCACATCCTGATATTGTGAAAAACAATATCAGTAATCCCATCCACAAGCTATATGTAATAAAGTGCCTCAATTTATATCGTAACTAAACCTTAAAAACAGGGTTCTTCCGGGTGTAATATTTACATTCATACCTTGCTCGGAATGTGGTGTCAGGTTGCGTCTGGTGGAAGCAAGCGTGGTAACCCCAAGAATATTTTTTACCCCACAGGAAATATTCAGTCCTGCTTTTGGAAAAGCCTTTTGTGCTGTCAAATCCAGCAAATAGAAACCTGCAGTTCTGTAGCGTTCGTTATTTTCCATGTAGCCTATGGTTGGACTCGTATATCTGCTAAAAAGAGAAACAGAAGCCTTTTGCGATCCGAATTTACGTGTAAGATTGAATGCAAATTGCCCGTTCAGATAAGCACTTTGATTTACAGAGTCTGCCTGCTCTAGTAAGTCATAAACAGTCAGCAGCGTACCAGACAGCTGCATGGTGAATTTTTGGTTGTGAAATTCGAAATTGGTGCTGAGACCCTGAGAGCGAAAGCGCCCTATATTGATGTAGGTGTAGTAATTGGTATTCAAGTCAATCAATGCAAGGTTGATTTTATTTCTGATTATGTTGTTAAACAAAGAAAAGCTGAAGATAGCACCAGATGTACTTGAAAATGGGTGTCTGTAGTCGAAGGAAAGGATGAAATTATCAGAAATTTCTGCCTTCAAACTGTCGTTTCCGTGTACGTTGTGGCTCATGTCAACAAAGTAAAAGTTGAGTTCCTTTAGAGAAGGAGCCCTAAAACCTTTGGCATAGCTACCGCGGAAAGAGAGATGTTTAGATAAATTGTATTTAAGTTGCAGTGACGGAATTAACGGAGCCATTTTAATTCTGTCGCCGAATACAGAGGTTATAATTGGATTACCAAACCTTGAATTGTGTAAAATGCGCAGTGATGGCCTGACTTGCCATTCTCTGCTAGGTGAGTATTCCATGGCGCCAAAAACTGCTACGTCAGTAATACCGGGCAATTGGGCCGGAATGCGCTTGCCCAGCGCAGTTTCTCTCATAAGATCATATCCGATTGTCCATGATACAGGGTTTACAGGGTTTCTGAAGGTGTAAACACCACGTGAATTGAACATAGTGAAAACAGAGGTGTCCTGATCCTCAGGTCTATATGGCGTTTCAGCACCGGTCACCAAATTTCTTTTTATGGTATTCTTTGATCTGTTGAAATAATTGAAGGCGTTTTGCCATTCAAACCGGCTAAAAGTATTAATTTTAAATACGGAATGAATGGTATTGTCAAGACGTGTAGTTGCGTAAACGGAGTTATACCCTGTAACATTGGCAAGGCTGTATTCGGCATCGCTGCGGTCTGTTAATTTTTCCTGAAACAGAGAAGTTGTAATGCGGTGGTTGCTGTTTTTAGTGTTAAGGAACAATGAAGCATCCGCAAATTGTTTGCTTTTGGGTTTCCAGTCAAAACTGCGGGTTTCACTATTGAAATCCCTTCCCGCAAAATAATAACGACCTGCATTCATGGTAAAAGGCATCTTTTTATGCATTTTCCCTGTAACATTCACATCGTAATTGTAATTGCTGAACGCCGTCATATAGTCGTGAAATACGCTGAGGCGCGTGTTAAAGCGCTGGTTGCCCGGATTTTTGGTAATGACATTGATTACTCCACCGAGCGCATCGGTTCCGTAAACAACGCTCATAGGCCCTTCGATAATTTCTATCCGTTCCACATTGCTTAAAACGATTTGCCCCAGGTCCACATTGCCGTTTATCCTTCCAATTACAGGTATACCGTTAATTAAAATTTTAATATCCTGTCCTCCAATACCTTGCATAATAGCATTGCTCCCCATTACGGCGTCTTGCCCCACCTGAATATTGGCTTCGTTGAGTAATAATTCACCAAGATTCTGGGCGCCCATTTGTGCAATTTTCTCTTTGGGTATAACCCTAATCAGGTAAGGATTGTCAGCAATGGCTCTTGGTCCGGTCGCACCGGTAATGGTTACCGGATTTATGAGTAGGTTTTTTTGTTTTAAGGTGACAATAATTTGATTGTCCAGTGCAGTAAACGTGCCTTCAAAGCCTGACATGGAATCAGAAGGTGAAATAACTGTTAGCTTGAAAGCTCCGCTGTTGTTAAGAAAAAATTTGCCATTTGTATCTGTCTTGCCTATTTGCAATGATGCCTGAGGCCTGAAATCAGCCAGCACATCTGCGCCGACTATGGGTTCGCCTTCTTCATATATCAAAATAATACTGCGTTGCTGGGCAAACACAGTTGAAAACCCTGTTAAAAGGACTATTAAATAAAATATGGTTATCTTTCGGTGCAATAGTTATTCAATCACCAGTTTTTGGGTAAAAAGCCGTTTGCCTGATTGAATCTGCAGAAGGTAAATGCCGGCGGGAATCTTTTCGGCTGAAATCGTATAAACATTCCATGAAGATTCGGCATTCAAGGACTGAGAAATAATTGATTTACCATCGAGCGATTTAACGGATACAACACAGGATTTAATCTTTGGCATATCCAGTGTGAGGTAAAATATTTTGGAAGCAGGATTAGGGAATACTTTTACTGTCCCAAAAAAGTTGTCCTTTACAGACAGACTATTACGAAGCTGCATGCGGCTAAATTTGATTTTTCCGCTGGAAGAGCCGGAAAATCCGGTCATATACATGAGCCAATAGGATGTGTCTGATGGTCTGATTCTTTCAATTAGGTAGCTCATGGTGTCGCTCAGTGACCAAGTGCCACTGAATGTTTTCCAACCAGAACCAATGCCGGTGAGATCATTTTTAAAAGACTTTGTGTAATTGCCCACCAGCCAGTTGCTGTCGGGAGTAATACTGTTAACCGGCTTTCCAAACACTTTTGAAGTGCGGGTTCCACGCTTGCTTTCGATGCCCATTACCGCGTACATTTCTGGTATGCCTGTCATAGGGTTGGGGCTAAGTTCAAAATATCGGTTAAAGCTGATATCCCAGTCGGTGGAAACCGGCTCTCTGTTTGGCTTGGCAGTACCTATGAATTTGAAATATTTGTACATTTTGCCGGCGGCGGCGGATTGGAAAAGTGTATCGGTTGTTTCTCCGGTTCCGTCGAGATTGGCATATTTGAAAACCAAATCACCATTGGCTTTTTGCACCACTGGCCAAAATTTCACAAATTTGGTATAGGTTCCTTTGGCAGTTCCTTCCCAAGCGAGCAGGTAGAGTGAATCTCCGGTTACTTCTTTTGAATTAACATCGTAAGTTCCCCATCCAAACTTCCACTTGGACATGTCGTTGTATAAGTTGAAGGCACCTTTGTTGTGGTCATGGATATCATTCCAAAGAAACGACCATGTTTTCCAACCTGCAGTGTCAAAAGTAGACCATGCATCGGTTTTCCCTTTAGGATATTGGATTACGCGCAGGCCGCTCATGTGGTTGGCACGGATGCTGTTATCGCGGCTTACCGAAGTATGGGCTATATCCCAGTTGTTGACGGAAGCACTGTTTTTAGCGCCGGTTTTGATATCATAAAATATTTGATTGGCGTAGCCCGGACCCATGATGGCTGAGTCATTCAGGATTGCCTGGGCAGAGATGTTTCCCGCAGTCAACGCAAATAGAGCGGATAAAATCCGGAGGATGTATTTCATTGTAATTTTAATTAATTTTGATGTTGCAAAATTACCTCTTTCTTGCTTAACATTGCTGTGTTTGGGCTTTTTGAATTGTCATTTTTGGGTAATGAAATGGATGGGTTATTTTCCTTGTGTAAAGAACTTTGGGCTGTGGATTGTGTTGTACCTTTGTAACTTCTGAAGGGATTGGTAAGTTTTGGCAAAAATCAGCATAAATATAAAGTCTGGTACTTTAGAAAAAGAAGGTCTGGTGGTGGGCATAGATTTGGGTACTACCAACAGTCTTGTGGCAATGATAAACCCGGATACCGGTAAACCGGAAATTCTTGGTAAGACAGATGAATTGATGGTTCCTTCTGTGGTTCACATTACCCACGACGGTATTCCGGTTGTAGGCTCTGCAGCACGTCAGGCGTTGATCTCACACCCGGAAAGCACCATTTTCTCGGTAAAGCGGCTGTTGGGAAGGAGCTACAAAGATGTTGAGGCTCATGCCCCTTATTACACCTATCGTATTTTGGATGAAGCAGACGAAAAGTTGGTTCGTATTGAGGTCAATGGCAAATATTTTACCCCAATTGAACTGAGTTCAGAAATTCTAGCGGAACTCAAAAGAAGGGCAGAAGCGATAACCGGTAAATCTGTCAGCCGCGCTGTAATTACTGTGCCTGCATATTTTAATGACAGTCAGCGACAGGCAACCCGTGATGCAGGGAAGATGGCGGGTCTTGAAGTGCTCCGCATCGTGAATGAGCCCACAGTGGCAAGTCTTGCTTATGGCCTGGGATTAAATAGCAGCGAGGCTAAAACCATTGTTGTCTATGATCTGGGCGGCGGAACTTTTGATGTTTCAGTGCTTCGTATAGAAGATGGGGTTTTTGAAGTACTGAGTACGCAGGGAGACACCTATTTGGGGGGTGATGACTTTGATAGAGAAATTGTAAGACACTGGATAAAGTCGCTACCTGAAAATATACATTCAGATGCCTTTAAATCCCTTCGTCTGCTTGCTGAAGAAGCTAAAAAGCAGGTTTGTGGAGGAGGGGTTTTTGAAGAATTATTTAACCATGTCGACGGCCAATACAAGCTAGCGCTGGATTTCAATATTTTCGAATCTTTAACCACACACCTGTTGGATAAAACCATTCAATGTCTACAAATGGCGCTGAGTGATGCTCAACTTAGCTATGATGAGGTTGATGAGGTGGTTATGGTGGGTGGTAGCACGCGCATGCCTTTTGTGAAGCAACGTTTGGTAGATTTGTTTGGTCATATAAAAGTGAACGATACCTTAAATCCGGATGAAGTAGTGGCTTTGGGCGCGGCAGTTGAGGCAGATGTGCTGGCAGGCAACAGAACGGATATTTTGCTTCTGGATGTTACTCCGCTGAGCTTGGGAATAGAAACACTGGGCGGGTTAATGGATGTATTGATTCCACGAAACACCAGAATTCCTTGCAAATATGTGAAAAACTACACCACTTCCGTTGACGGGCAGGTCAAGATGAGTATTGCCGTATATCAGGGAGAGCGGGAGCTTACCGCCGAAAACAGAAAACTGGGAGAATTGCTGCTGACCGGTATTCCCGCCATGCCTGCCGGAATGCCCAAAATCGAAGTAGCTTTTTTACTTAATGCAGACGGAATATTGACCGTAGAAGCAAAAGAAATGAGAAGTGGCGTTCAGCAACATATTGAAATTAAACCTCAGTATGGTTTATCTGATACTGATGTAGAGCGAATGCTGCTGGATAGTTTGAGTAATGCCAAGGATGACGTTGCAAGACGCATGCTTGTAGAGGCCAGAACGGAAGCAGAGCAGATGATTTACACAATCACCCGGTTTTTGGGAAAAAATGCAGCCTTACTTAGCGATGGTGAAATAAAAGAAACCCTTGAGCTTTGCAATTCTCTTAAAACTAAACTTGTAAATTCGGACAAGGACACAATACTTCAGGGTGTTGACGCGTTAAATGAATTTACAAGGCCTTTTGCTGAAAGGTTAATGAATAAAGCTGTGTCTTCAGCATTGCAAGGATCACATATTGATAAAGTATGAAGCGCAAGGCCATTATATTGGTGAGTTTTTTGAGTTGTGCTTTTGTAAATGCACAAACGTGGACAGATGCAGAAATGCTAGAGCGGCAGAATTATGGATTGAAACTGGGTTTGAACTTTACCTCAATGTGGGGTGGTGAACTGCAGAATCCCTGGCCATATTTTGGCCCGACTGCGGGGTTTTTCTGGCACACCAAAGAAACAAAAAAGCCATTTATGTTTCAGACAGGTTTTGAAGGTAGTTTGAGGGGCAGCAACTTTGCCAATAAAAGCACTGATTTTCCGGGTGGGGGTAATACCAACTACCGCCGTATTGGCCTTATTACGGCAGATGTGCCAATACTGCTTAATTATCGACTGGGTCCAAAGAAAGAAAACCGAACACGTGTAATTCAGGCCGGTGCAATGGTTTCTGCAACCATGAGAAGCACAGTTTATCTCGGTGAAGATAAATTACCGGCACAGCACTTTCTGGATAGCACAAGCCATTTATATCAATGGGATAACCTTCCGCTAAAACCCATAGAATTTTTAGCGGTTATAGGTTACCAAGACCGCGGAATCTCTGCAGGCTGGCAAGTTCAATTGCAAGTTGGCATCAATAATCTGAATGACGTAAAAATAAAAAACGGGAATATAATTCCGTTTATGCCTTATGCATATCCGGCAACCAATACCGGTAAACGTATTAGCACCTGGAACCTAAAGTTCAGTGCACTGTTTTAGGGCTTTGCAATGCGTTTTGCTTAATTTTGCTGATTGAATGGCACATTCGGTGGCTTTTTATACCCTGGGCTGCAAACTCAACTTTGCTGAAACCGGAACCATAGGCAAGCAATTGACCGATAATGGTTTTGTGCGTGCTGAGTTTACTGATGGAGCTGATATGTATGTAATCAACACGTGCAGCGTTACGGATCATGCAGACCGCAAGTGTAAAAAAGTAGTGGCAGAGGCGCTTCGCTACAATCCCAATGCTTATGTGGTTGTGGTGGGTTGCTATGCACAGCTTAAGCCTGTTGAGATTTCACAGATTCCCGGTGTGGATATGGTGCTTGGCGCCGCTGAAAAGTTTAACCTGATGGCTCATCTGGGTGAATTGAGCAAGGAATCAAGTGCGCGGATTTTGAATTCACCTATAAAAGAAACCCGAGACTTTGTGCCCGGTTTCAGCGAAGGTGAACGAACACGTGCCTTTGTGAAGGTGCAGGACGGTTGCGATTATTTCTGTTCGTTTTGTACTATTCCTTTGGCTCGTGGCAGCAGTCGTAGCGCCAATATTGAAGAGACGCTTGAAAAGATAAAACAGGTTGCAACCGGAGCAGTGCGTGAAATTGTGCTTACCGGTGTGAATCTGGGAGATTTTGGTGTGAATCAAGGCGAAGATTTCTATGGTCTGGTTAGGGAACTTGATAAACTGGAAACGGTTGAACGGTTTCGCATCAGCAGTATTGAGCCCAACCTGCTCAGTGATGAAATCATAGATTTCGTATCACAATCAAAGCGGTTTGTTCCGCATTTCCATATCCCACTGCAAAGTGGCAGCGATGAGATTTTGGGCAGAATGCGTCGCCGTTATAAGACATATTTATACAGGAGTAGAATAGAACAGATTTTGCAACGAATGCCTCATTGCGCTATTGGTGTGGATGTTATTGTTGGTTTTCCTGGTGAAACAGAAGAGGAGTTTTTAAAGACCTATCATTTTCTAAATGAGCTTGAAATAGCTTATCTGCATGTGTTTCCATATAGTGAGAGACCTAATACCACAGCTAAAAAAATGCAGGGGCGTATTCCTCAGTCTGTGAGGCATGAACGGGTAAGTATGTTGCGCACACTTAGCGAGAAAAAACGGCAGGCGTTTTACAGAAAGCATTTGGGCACCACCCGAACCGTGCTGTTTGAGGCCGAAGAAAAAAGCGGGTTTATGCATGGTTTTACGGATAATTACATCAAGGTAAAGGCTACCTACGATCCATTGCTGGTGAATGAAATGGCAGATGTTTTACTGGAAACCATGAACGAAGATGGGACAGTTAGCGGTATGCTTGATTTAGCGATTGTGCATCACTAATTTGCGAACGTGTTTCCAACGCTATATCATTTTTACAGGGATATGTTCGGAATTGAGATTCCGGCCCTCCAAATCCTAAATACATTTGGTTTTTTTGTTGCATTGTCAATCGCGGGTGCTTTCTGGGCAATGTCGGCAGAAATGCGCAGACGGACAGTATTGGGGCAATTTCAGTCTGTGGAGGTGAAAACCATTAAAGGTACTGCATATCCTATTTCTGATTATATCCTGAATGGTTTTTTTGCTTTCATATTCGGATACAAAATTCTATACCTAATGTTTCCCGCTGAGGCGAATTTTGTTCCACAGGAGCATATTTTCACGTCAGAGGGAAGTGTGTTATTTGGTTTGATTTCGTTGCTGGTTGTGCTGGGATGGAGATATTACGGTGATAAAAAGCAGCGTCTGCCTGAGCCGCAAATAGAAATCCAGACTCAGTCTGCCGAATGGCATATGGGTAATATTACCACGGTGGCCTTGCTGTCAGGGTTTGCCGGTGCAAAACTGTTTCATATTCTGGAAAATCCCTCCGGTTTAACTTTTACAGCTATTCTGGATGCGTTTTTCAGCACCGGCGGCTGGACATTCTATGGCGGGCTGGTTTGCGGTGCTGCAGGGGTTTTGGTTTATTGCAAACGCAAAGGCATCAGTTTATTGCGAATGCTGGATGCAGGAGGTCCTGCCATGATGTTGTCCTATGGAATTGGACGCTTTGGTTGTCAGTTTTCAGGGGATGGAGATTGGGGAATAGCCCATACAAGCCCTAAACCATTTTCCTGGCTCCCTGACTGGGTATGGGCCTACAGATACCCGCACAATGTACTTGGCGGACAATCTGGTGGATATGCACCGGAAGGAATGGTCCCAATTACAGGCTGTGAAGGAGATTATTGCTATCAGCTGGCTGTTCCTGTTTATCCTACGCCGCTGTATGAAGCATTGCTGGGGTTGATTTTGTTTTTTGTTTTATGGAAGGTGTTGCGCTTTAAAAGCCAGGCGCCAGGTAAATTATTTGCCTGGTATATGGTATTTGCCGGCGCAGAAAGATTTTTAGTGGAAACTATCCGTGAGCATGGAGACAGCCTTTACAGACTTGGTTCTCTTGTGTGCTCACAGGCACAGTTGATTTCGTTTTTTTTAATGCTCATAGGCGCATGGTGGTTGTTTAAAAAACAGCCTGCTTCTACAATAAAACCGGTGTAAATTTGTTAGTTATAAAACCAATATGAAATCATTTTTAAGTTTTTTAGTTTGCCTGTTAATGGTCGGATTTTCGCGGCTTTCCGCGCAGGATACGGCAACCTGGATTGTGGTTGATGGCGATACCATTGATAATAAAATTATGGATCCCGTATTGGTGAGTACCACCATGAATGCCGAGGGTAGAAAAGCATATCAGCGCCTAAAAAAACGGGTAAAAAGGGTTATGCCCTACGCCAAGATGGCAGCTTATAAAATGCGGGTTATGGAAGACAATTTGACCCAGAAAAAATCGAAAAAGGAGCGTAAAAAATACATCAAAGAATGTGAGGAAAGCTTGAAAGAAATGTACATGGGTCAACTAAAAGATTTAAGTATAGATGACGGCAAAATCCTCATGAAACTTATTTATCGTGAGACGGGCAAGACAACGTGGGAAATCATGAAAAATTACCGTGGCGGTGCTGAAGCCTTTTTCTGGCAGGCATTTGGTACGGTATACGGTCATGACATGAAAGTTGAGTTTGATCCGGTTGTTGACTTCCAAATTGAAAATATTATCCGTATCGAAAAACTGGAGTGAATTTATTTTTTGCGAAGTATAATCCAAAGAACTGCCGGTGCGCCCATGATGGCGCAAACTGCGTTGGTTGGTAAAATTATATCATTCAATGCATGATGGGCAACCCAATCAGCCAGCATACACAAAGTCATACCGCATAAAAGAGTGGGAAGCCATAAAGTACCGTGGTTATTGCTTTTCATGAGACCGCGGGCAATATGTGGGGCAATCATTCCCACGAACCCAATAGGACCACAAAAACCGGTAATGGCACCTGCTGTTAATCCTACAAGAATCACAACAATTATACGAAATTTGGATATATCCATACCTGCTGAGGTTGCGTATGTGTCGCCGGGCAAATAGGTGTCCAATTTAAAGCGAAGAAACCATAATGCAGCTGTGGAAACCGCTACAATTGAGCCAATTAGCGGTATTTCTTTCTGCTGCACACGGTCGAATCCCCCCAATCCCCACATTATAAAACTTTTCACTTGTTCGGCCTGAGCCAGTCCTTGCAGAATTTCACTGCCTGCGCCAAGCAGATAACCGAGTAGCACACCGGAAATAAGTAAGGTAAAAGCATTGCCATGTCTCCGCTGAATAAGGATTTGTAGCAATAATACGGCCATACTGCCTGCCATGCCTATTGCAGCAATGCCGGCACTTTGCATCCAACCGGCAGCAAAACCGGCCGGAAATGCCATGAGAAATATTGCAACAGCGAATGAAGCGCCCGGAGTTGCACCTGTCAGGAATGGTCCGGCCAGCGGATTTCTAAACAAGGTTTGCATAGCAAGGCCGCTAACTGAAAGCCCGATTCCGGTAAGCGCGGCAGCCATTACCCTGGGAAAACGAAATGCAGTAAATACTTCATCCTTCATGTTGATGTCGCCGGCCGAAAAATCCAGCCAAAAAAGCGATGCACTTAGCAGTAACAGGATGATAACTATACCGTTGTGTTTCTTCATTTCAATGCTTCAAAGAAAACAAGTTCCTGTTCTTCGGGTGCCAGGCCGGGATGGAAAATATGCACAAGGTCCCGAAGAGCCAGATCAGGGCGCACTACAGCATAGTCCCACCAAGCGTTGCCGCCATATTTATTGAGTGTTTTAGTTGAATTGTACACTCCGCCATCTTTGATTGCGCTGAAACTTTCCAGCCTGCGGTCTGCTGAGGTAATACATGCAATATTTCTACAAGCACCCGGATTGATCCAAAAGTCTGCATCTTTAGCTCTACGGTAAACAGTTTCTATATCGAGTGAGATTTTACCTGTTCCTTCTTCGTTTTTCCAAAAATAATCTGCTCCTGCATCCCTGAGCAAAGCTGCCATATAGCTTCCACCGGCAGGAACATCCCAGTTTCCGCTATACGGTGCATTGCAAAATACGGTAGGTTCCTGTTGGCTTGCCTCATTAACATCATTAACCAAAGCCAGATAGTGTTCCTCGACCATGTTGAAATAAGCTTCTGCTACATCAGGCTTACCCGTAAGCCAACCAAGCACCTTAAGCCATTCAGCCCTTGCCAGCGGATGGTTTTCCAGGTAGTTCTGTAAGAACAAAACCGGAATGCCTTGCTGTGTAATCGCATTCCATTCTTTTTTGCCCTTGTTGTCAATAAAATAGGTCAAAACCATATCCGGTTTGCTCTTCATTAGTTTTTCCCTGTCGAGTGAAACACCTTTTGTGGCCTCTGTTATATTGCTTTTGGCAAACCATTTTCTGCAATTTGGTCCGGTGTGATATTGAATATTGTCCGTGCAGCAAATGCGTGTTTCGGTGCCCAGCACTTCCATCATGCCTGAAAAGACAGCGGTCATACATGCGATACGTTTTCGCCTGGAGATTTTCATACAGCCAGTGGGAGTGGTGCCATTTCCTAAATATGCAATCTGCATCCATTGTGATGTGTCAGCAGGGTTCCTTAAAGCAATGAAAGAATCTTTTCCGGAAGTGCCCAGAAGAAACAGCCGGCTGTAGTCTGCTTGCTGCCAATGAACATTGGCAGGCAGAGCAGCTGACTTTTTATTTTGGCATGCAGAAAACTGCGAAAGCAGAATAAGTGAAAACGTTATGTGGATCAGCAACCTCAAGGGTTGCAAAGAAACGAACCTTCCACCAAATTTGTTTTATATCTAATCAGACATGGTGTGTGGGTTATTTCTATGCGTTGTCCCGCAACGATATTTAATTTGTTGAGCATGCGGCCTGCCATGTCGTAAAATTCCCAAATACCGCTTTGCAAAGGGTATAGGAAGGTTTTACTGCCTTCGGTTTGCAACTGATAGGGTTTTTCCTGTAGGGTTTTGCGCGTTCCTGTATTTGGGCTGCATATAACTGCCGATGCCCAGTTGGCCGTCATGGTATCCATGAGTGCCGGATTGTCTACATCATGTACATTGCCATTTATAATTCTGTTGCGCATGGCAATACCTGTATAACCCAGTGCTTTTAGTCTTCTGCTGATAATGGCGCTGCCATAGAGCATGGGCCAGTTATCAGACATCCCAAGCCCCAGGCCGTAGAAAGGACGGTTTATACCGGCAGGAACAACTGGATCGCCCAGCTGGTGATAGTTAAATACAGCAGGTCTTGCGCTTTCCAAAACAGCTGTGTCTGCAACGGCCCCAAAGTAGTTTAATACACCGCGCACGGAAGTGTTGTATCCATTCAGGTTCAGGGTGCCTTCCACACCGCCCAGTGCTGGTCGTTTATAGTTGTTTCCCTGATACACCACGCTGTTAATAGAATCGCAGGATGCAGGTCTGAATTTATTGTCATTCACAAATGCCACATTCAGGCTGGTGATAGCGCCTGCGCTAAATCCGCCAATAAAAAAGTTTAGAATATCAGCGCTGTCTGCCATGTTGCGTCCTTTTAAATATCGAACAGCACCTTTAATGTCCTGCAAAGCCCTGTAGGCGGCACGTTCGGGTTCTGCTTTATCGAGTGCCCATGGATACTGATCCGGAAAAACCGGGCGGAAAAATCCCAGTCTGTAAGATGCGGTTGCTGCCACATATCCTCGCTGGGCAAACGATTTGGCCTGGTTGGTTACGTCTTTGTAGTTACCTCCGCTGAAACCGCCTCCGTGTATAAAGAGAATCATGGGTCTAAATCGGTTTTTGTCCCCCACAGGTTTATAAATATCGATATAGAGGGTATCCTGTCTGTTTCCGTATGCTTTTGCCACACCGTATACAGTGTTTAATTCTTGCCGAATGGCATATTTTTTCTGGGTGTAATCACAGGGCTGGGAAACAGATACCGTCGAAATGAGGAGGGATGTAAAAAACAGAAGCAACCGATTCATAAAACGAAGATAACAAAAAAATAGACATATTAAAAAATAGTGAACACAGAAATTGTTTCAACCCCATATATTTGTAGTGACTGATGCAAAAGTTGTTTCAATACCGCTACATTCTGCTTTTTAGCTTCTTTGGCCTGTGGATGCTGTTTTTTGACAGTAACAATGTGTTTTATCGTTTTTCGATTGCTTCAGAGGTTTCTGATCTTGAGGACTCAAAACAGATCTATGAAAAACAAATTACAGACCTGAGAAGACAGCGCACGGAATTATTTGGCAATCAGGCCAATATTGAAAAATTTGCCAGAGAAAAGTATATGATGAAGAAGGAAAATGAGGATCTCTTTGTTATCATCAATGATACTTTGGCAGAAGATTGAACGCATGTTGTCTTTGTTCATAAAACCTAAAAATTTGTGTATTTCTATTCAGTCAATTTGAATACGTTTGCACCCAACATCAGAAAGAATATACTTTTATGAAGTTTATAGCACCCAGTAACGAACTCCTTCAGCACTTGCTGACCGTAAATGGCGCAATTATTTCCAAGCCCATAATACCCATTTTGGAGAATTTCCTTTTTGACATTAAAGGAAACACCCTCACTATTTTTAGTACGGATCTCGATACCAGCATGACAACAAGTATGCAGGTTGAGTCCAAAGAAGATGTGCGGGTAGCTGTTCCCAGTAAAATGGTGATAGATATTCTCCGCTCTTTGCCCGATCAGCCTGTTACCTTCAGCATTGAAGAGCCCAGCTACGGTATCGAGGTTGTAAATAACAATGGTCGCTACAAAATGGCAGGCCTAAACGGATCTGATTTTCCGGCATTGCCCGAAAAATCAGGCGAAGGAAGGTTCACCGTTCCGGCAAATGTGCTGCTCCGAGCCATTAGCAAAACATTGTTTGCCACCGGCAACGACGAACTGCGCCTGAATCTTACAGGTCTTTTTGTAGAAATGAAGGAAGACAGCGTGAACTTTGTCGCTACCGATGCCAATAAGCTGGTGCGCTTTACCCGCAAGGATTTGAAGACTGGCTCCGATCAGAATTTTATCATACCCAAAAAACCGCTGAATCTGCTGAAAACAGCACTGCCTAACGATGAAACACCTGTAGTGGTTGATTATAACCGCAGCAATGTGTTCTTTACCTTCGGCACTACCCAGCTGATTGCCCGTTTGCTGGACGAGAAATACCCTGACTACAACGCGGTAATTCCTACAGAAAACCCCAATTCACTGACCATTTCGCGCAGTGATTTCCTTAGCTCCATAAACCGTATCAGCATTTTTGCCAGCAAAACTACCCATCAGATTCGCCTGAAAATTACCGGCAGCGAACTGCAAATCAGTGCGGAAGATTTAGAAATGGCCAACGAAGCACAGGAAAAAATCAACTGCGAGTACGATGGTGAGGACATGGAAATCGGTTTCAATGCCCGTTTCCTGAAAGATATGCTGGCAACTATCGATGGCGAGCAGGTAGTTCTGAAGCTTTCAGCGCCCAACCGTGCAGGCCTGCTGGTTCCTACAGAAAATGAGAAGGATGAAGACATCACCATGCTCATTATGCCGATGATGCTAAACAATTACTAAGGATTTCTTCGCCCCTTGCGGGTGTGCGCCTGCAGTATTCTGCTACTTTCAGTTTTTGCTGTTTGAGTTTTTCTTGTGCCCCAAATTTTTTCCCTGTGTTCCTTCGGAATGCCTTCTGTGCTGCAAATCGGTAAAGGGTAATTTACTCCTGAAATAAAGCTGTATTCAGCTTGCTCCAAAGCGTTTGCCTCCCAGGGCTTGTGTCGGAGATGAACCGGCAAATGTGCCAGTTCGGGGCACCATTTGGCAATAAACAAGCCATCCGGATCGTGGTCAAGGCTTTGTTTTACGGGATTGTACATGCGAACCGTGTTTATGCCCGTGGTTCCGGCTTGCATCTGAAATTGCGGATAATGAATGCCCGGTTCATAATCCAGAAACAGCTGCGCAATATGGACTTTGCCTTTGCGCCAGTCGGCACCGAGGTGGTGGCATAAAAATGAAACCAGCACGGCGCGCATCCTGAAGTTGATCCAGCCCGTTTCTTTTAAGCAGCGCATGTTGGCATCCACCATCGGGAAGCCTGTTTGGCCCTTTTTCCAGGCTTCTACCGCATGCTCATCATTTTTCCATTGCAGGGAATCAAATCCTCGGTTGATGTTCTCGTATTCGTAGCGGCATTCCTGCTCAAACTTTTGAATGAAATGGCAGTGCCAGCGAAGCCTTTCACGAAAAGATGCAAAAGCACGTTTGTGGATTTTGGCGTTTTCTGTAGTATACGCCACTTGATAAGCCTGCCGCACACTCATATTTCCCCAGGCCAGATATGGAGAAAGTCGGCTACACGACAATCGACTCTCTGCCGGCTTTGAAATGTGGCGGTTGTAATTATAGCCACGACTTTCAATAAAACTTTGCAGGTATTGCCAGGCATGGATTTCACCACCCGGTTGCATATTTTTGTTCCATTGGGCCGGAAGGTCACCTGTGTCAGGTGTATTTTTAAACGGCAATAATTCATTAATGGCCAGCCCGGGCGTGAATGTATTCTCAATTTGCGGGGCATGCATGTGCCCAAACCATTGCTTGTCCCAGCCATCGCGGTTTTGAATGCCGCGTAGGATGCCGTCGCGCTGAAATTCCTGCCAATCAATGTTGTGTTTTTTGAATAGCGTAGCAACGGCCTTATCACGGTCCCAGGTTTGCTGAACGCCGCTTTCCCGGTAGCTAAAAACTTGTTTTACATGATACTTCTCAGCCAAATATGCAAAAACAGAAACTGCATCTTCACAGGCGATGTGCACCTGCATATTTGCTTTGGTAAGCCGGCGGTTCATGTCTTCCAGAGACTGAAGCTGAAATGTGATATGGCGTCCGCTGCAATCAGGGCGGGCCATGAGGGAAGGTTCAAAAAGGAAGATCATCAGGTAGGGCAAACCGGCTTCTTCTGCCGCAGCCAGCGGCGCATGGTCGGAAGTGCGCAGGTCGCGTTTCAGCCAGACAATGTTGATGCCTGCTTTCATGCATCAAGGTTTTTGAGGAAGTTGTCTGCTACATCGAAGTGTTGTTGCCGCTTTTCTGCGTCCATGTTGTCCAAGGCTTTTAGCAGCATTCCAATCCGTGGGTTTTGGCCAAAGAAATCCCGTTGTTTGTGCATGAATGACCAAAACAGGCCGTCCCAGATTTTCTCCCACCGCCCATCGCCTTTATAGTCCGACATTTTGAGCAGATAATTGCTTCCGCTGATGTAGGGTTTAGAACACATTCTCCCACCATCGGCAAACTGGCTCATGCCATATACATTGGGCACCATCACCCAATCGTATGCATCGATGTACATTTCCATAAACCAGCGGTAAACCTCCACGGGGTCAAATTCACACAACAGCATAAAATTTCCCAGTACCATCAATCTTTCTATGTGGTGGTTATAGCCGGTTTTTAACAGTTTTTGTATGCAGTCGTCTATTGGTAAAATACCTGTTGTGCCAGTATAAAATGAAGCCGGTATTTTACGTGTAAAGCCCCAGAAATTTCGGTTTCTTTGCTCCGTGCCATGGTTCAGATAAAACAGCCGTATGAATTCGCGCCAGCCGATGATTTGCCGGATAAAACCTTCCAACGAAGCCAATGGAATGGGATGTTTATCTGAGTATTCAATGGCAGCGTCTATGATTTGTTGGGGTGTTAGCAGGCCGGAATTGAGCATGGGCGTTAGCACGGAATGGTGCAGCCAATGTTGTTTTTGTACCAGGGCATCTTCATAGGGTCCAAAATCATGAAAGCGATGTGAAAGAAAATGCTGCAGCCATTTTTCTGTATCAGTGTGGTTAACCGAATAAATGAACTTTTCTGTTAGGCTGCCCGGATTGTTTGGAAAATGCTGTTCGGTATAACTTATGGCCTCGCGTGTAAATTCATTTTCATCCGGGAACAACAGTGGGGGCGGGGTTTGCCCTTTGGGATAACGCTTGCGGTTATCGGTATCATAAGTCCATTGTCCGCCGACCGGTTTGCCATTATCCATGAGAATATTGCGCTGTTTGCGCTGTGCCACATAAAAATCGGTCTGTACGATACTGCCATCCTTGCGCGTGGGCAAGGGTATATCTGCATCATTTAAAAATGAGGGAGAAGCAAGGTAGGTAACCGGAATGCTGCTGTTTTGTAAACGCATTGAAAGCCAGTTGTCGCAAGGGTCATAGCAGGTTATGGAAGAGATTTTATATTGGTTCTTTTCAGAAATAAAATTTCTGATATCCGACAGCGGAGTGGTGCTTTCTAGATATTTAGTTTCGATACCATTGCTTTTAAGCCAATGCTTGTAATACTGCATGGAAGCCCTGTGAAGGGCGATTTTTTGTTTGTGGAAGGAATATTGTTTGAAAAACAGGTATTCTTCGATGATGAATACTCTGGCAACTTGTTTTAAAGGAATAATATCCTTAAAAAGCTGATGCGGGAAGACAATGAAAACATCCACTAAAGATTAAACAAGCAGGGATTAGAAGAGTTTTACTAGAAGGTATCTCAAAAATCACTTTGCCCCATTTGGCATTTTTTGTTTGAAGCTAGCTTATTGATGCGTCTTTTTTGCGATACTGCGTTGTTTCATTTGTTCAGGCATCCATCCTTAACCGCAGAAAACGCCCTGCCTAGCGCAAAAATACCCGAATTGACTCAAATCTAATTTTGAGATGAATTCTACTTATTTGCTGAATAACAACAAATAAATACAGTTTAACCAGTTTGCTTTTCATATATTTGATTCAATAATTTCGTTTACAACTTATGAGAATCTTTAAAAATTCAACTTGCATATCAACAGTGTGCTTGCTTTTTTTCATGAATTTGCTTGCAGCCCAGACATTGAGCAGTGGAGAGAAAAAATTATATGATCTGGTTATGAAATACCGGGCTGAGAAAGGATTGCCGGCTATTCCTGTTTCGAAGTCTTTAACAATTGTTGCACAAACCCATGTAAAAGATTTGCAGGATAATGGACCCTCAGAAGGTCGCTGTAATATGCACAGCTGGTCTGCCAAAGGAAGATGGAAATCCTGCTGCTATACGGATGATCATGCCCAAGCAGCCTGTATGTGGTCTAAACCCGCTGAACTTACTTCTTACAAAGCCAACGGTTATGAGATAGCTTATATGAGTTCAGCTGAGGTTACTGCAGAAGGAGCGCTGGCTGGCTGGAAAATCAGTCCTGGCCATAATCAGGTTGTTATCAATGCCGGCATGTGGAACACTCCATGGAAAGCCATTGGAATAGGTGTTTACAAGAACTATGCAGTAATTTGGTTTGGGCATGAGCCGGATTCATTGATGTAGGATTATACGATAATTAAATGCTCAATGATCTTTAAATTAAAGCTTGAAAACATATTTATTTTCATTTAGGTATTTAATTAAAAGTTGTTAAATGAGTACTTCGTTTTTATATGCAATAGATTTACCTTTCGACGAATTAATGCAAGGTAATGAGATTGTCTCAAATGATGAATCAATAAGTGAAATTGCTGAGGTTTTTTATGGGTTTATGAGCCACCCCTCAGATTTTGAAAAAAGAGTATTTGATGATAGTAGTAATTCAAAAAGATATTTGATTTTTTTAAAAGCAACGTTCATGAAGATCAATATGATGATAACTTTGGTTTGGTTTTAAAAGATCTAAAAATATCAGGAAAATTGATTGAAATATCTATTGAGGAATTAATAAATTTCCAACGTACATCAAGCGATAAAATTGAGCGATTAGACATCAGTAAATATAGCGTAACAGAAATTGCAAAATATTATTAAAAATGGAAACCGTAAAAATTGGAAAACAGGAGTGGACAGTCAAAAATTTTGATGTTGATGTTTTTAGAAATGGCCAGTTAATTCAGGAAATACAAAATCCTGTAGAGTGGCAAAATGCTACAATACCCGCCTGGTGTTATTATGAAAACAAATCGGAAAATGCAGTTTTAAGAGGCAGACTATATAACGGATATGCAATTCTGGACAAACAAAATCTTGCTCCGGATGGTTTTCACATCCCAACCATTGAAGAATTTAATGAGTTGATAGAATACATTGGTGGTGAAGACTTTGGATACAAACTTAAAACAAAAGAAAAGGGCACATGGAAGTCGTGTAAAGGGATAAAGAAAGGTAGCGATGAGTTTGGTTTCAACGCATATCCAACGGGTTTGCGTGTTTGTACCTGGGGGCCGGGTCCTTTTGTGAATTTTAACGAATATACGCGGTTTTGGTCCGCTACGCTGCTAAACGAAGATACCCTGTTGGGAGCGCAGCTGGGCTATGGTGATGACAGATTTTTAACTTCTGGCCGTATTTTTAGTGAATGTAAATTTAATTCCGGTTTTTCCGTAAGATTAATTAAGAATCAATAGGATTGATATAAATTTGTATTTATGGCTAACACCGTAGTAGTAAAACTGGACTCTTTTTTCAGCGACACCCAAAACAAAAACATTCCTGCCGGTATGGAGATTAAGGTAGAAACCAATAGTTCAACCCCTGCGACCTGGGAGGTTTCAAAGGCACTTGAAAAAGAGGGCTACAGAAAAAATCAGCTCAGTTCCATTGGTTTTAAGGTTGTTGGCTGATGCCTTAACAAGCACCATAATAAGTCTTTACCCCTCAAAAACCTTACTCCCCACCCGCACCATGGTGCTGCCGCATTCCACTGCAATTGGATAATCGCCGCTCATGCCAATGCTGAGTTCAGTGAAAGCGTCGTTATGGTGCAAAATCCCGGTTTTTAATTCGTGAAATAAATCAGCGACCGCAGTAAATTCTTTTTTAATCTGCACATTGTCTATAGTGTTGCTGCCCATGGCCATAAGCCCGCAAACACGCACATTTTGCATTTGCTGAAATTCGGTGGTAGCCAGTAAATCCTTTACTTCAGCAGGTTCCAGGCCGAATTTAGTTTCTTCCTGCGCCACAAACACCTGTAGCAAAACATCCTGCAACTTATTGATTTTTGCGGCCTGTTTGTTGATTTCCTGTAGCAACTTCAGGCTGTCTGCGCTGTGTATCAGTTTTACAAATGGCACTACATATTTCGCCTTGTTAGTTTGCAAATGCCCAATTAGATGCCATTCAATATCTTTTGGCAAAGCCTCATAGCGTTCCAGCAATGCCTGTACGCGGTTTTCGGCAAACGCCCGCTGACCGGCGGAATAAGCTGTCTCAATTTCAGCTACACTGCGGTATTTGCTCACCACAATCAGCTGTGTATTTATTCCCAGTTTACTTTTTATCTCTTTTAGGCGTGCGGCTATCGCGTTCATTTGCGTAATTTTGTGGTATCTGTGTTGCTCCGCAAAATTACCATAGCCTGCCTGTTTGTTGTTGCCGCCTGCGCAAAAAAAGCACCCATTGCAAAAGAAAAAATGGTGGAAGTGATGACAGACGTGATGCTTATGGAGTCGGCCAATGCCATCAATTACAATCATGGCCTACTGCCTGATAGTCTTTGGGAAAACGATTATACTGTAGTTTTCAAGAAAAATAATATCTCAAAAGAGGAATTTAAAAATGCCATTTCTTATTACCAGGAACATCCGGATGTGTTTTCAGGAATAATGGAAAAGGTAATTACACGGTTGCAAAAAATGCAACTCAAACGTCAAACGGAGCGCCCTTGATTTATCCAGCGGAATTTGAAACCATCATTGGCTTTGACCGCATTCGCGAAGCCTTGAAAAGCCGCTGTCGATTCGCTACTGCTGCCTTGCGTTTTTCTGAAATGGGGATGCTAAGTCGGTGGGATTCCATTCAGTTGCACTTTGACAGGTCAGATCAGTGGCGTCTTTTTACCGAGAAACACCCGGCTGCAATTCCATTTGATGGCAGCGAAGATTTGATGCATGGACTTTCCGTGCTTTCCGTAGAAAATGCCTTTTTCACCGAAGATGAGCTTTTTGTCTTAAGCCGTACGCTGCAAAACTACCTGCGCACCTCTGCTGTGCTGCGTAAATTCAGTAACGACTACCCACTTCTGCATGCCTTGTTAAGCGAAGACGAAGGGTTGCAAGGCGTTGTAAAGAGTATAGAAACTGTTATCAGCGACAAGGGTCAGCTGAAACCAAATGCTTCTGTGTCTTTTGCCAAACTTACTGCGGATATTGAGCGTATCGAAAAGGAAGTACGAAACCAGGTAAAACAACTATTTAAACAATGGCGTGATGCAGGCTATACGGCCGATGCAGAGCTTACCGTGCGCGAAGAGCGCATCGTTATTCCGGTAAAAGCCGAGCACAAGCGAAAGGTGAATGGTTTTGTGAAGGATGTGAGCGCCACCGGCCAGGTGCTTTTTGTGGAACCGGTAGAGAGCCTCGAATTGAACAACCGCCTGAAAGAGCTGTATGCAGAGCGGCGCAGGGAACGGGAGCGAATTTTGCTGAGAACAACAGATTTATTACGGCCTCACAAGCCCGTTGTTGAATCGGCAATGTCTTCGCTGGTGGAAATGGATGTGCTTGCTGCCAGGGTAGCGTATGCCGGCGCTTTGGGAGCCCATCGTCCGCGGTTAACTATTGATGCCGTTCTGTCACTAAAAAATGCTGTCAATCCATTGCTGAAAACCCAAAATGTGGTTCCTTTAGATCTGCAACTTAGCCTTGAAAACCGCTTTCTGGTCATTTCCGGCCCCAATGCCGGAGGAAAAAGTGTAGCACTAAAAACGGCGTTTTTGCTGCAGTATATGGTGCAGCACGGTTTGTTTATTCCAGCTTCACCCGATAGCGAATGCGGTGTTTTTTCAGGCATGATGATGGACTGCGGTGATGGACAGAGCATGGAAGCCGGACTCAGCACATTCAGTGCGCACTTGGCACACCTCAAAGCCATGACTGATGCGGCAAAGCCAGGAATTCTCATTGGGGTGGATGAAATTGGAGATGGTACTGATCCAAGATTTGGTGGCCCCATTGCACGCGTTATTCTGAATCAATTGCTTAAAAAAGGAACAAGCGCCATTGTTACAACGCATTTCAGCAGCGTGAAAGAATGGGCCGGACAAACAGAAGGTGTGCAAAACGCAGGTATGGCCTACGATTTAGAACATTTGCAGCCATTGTACCGCATGGTGCCGGGCAAACCCGGAAGTTCATTTGCCTTGCAGCTACTGAAAAAAACAGGTTTTTCAGACCTGATTATCCAGGAAATTGAGGGCTTGGGCGGTGAAGAGAGCCGCAAAACAGAACATTTGCTGGTAGAACTGGAACAACAGCAGGGCAGATTACAGCAACTATTAAATGAAAACGAGCAGAAGGAAAAGCATTTGCAATTGCTTCTGGAAGAATATCATTCCCTGAAGCAAAAAATTGAAGCCAGGCGCCGCGAAATGCTTGAGCAGGCCAAAATAAAGGCAGGCAGGATGCTGGATGATGCGAATAAACAGATAGAAATGACCATTCGGGTTATTCGTGAGCACAAGGCAGACAAGGTCAAGACACAGGCGGTGCGAGGAAAGCTCAATAAGTTTCGGGAGCAGATAAAAACAGAGCCTGTGCCTGAGGAGAAGCCATTAAGGCCGGCTGTACCAGTGAAATGGCTGCCGGGAATGCCCGTAAAAAGCCTGCAGAATGGTGCTGTTGGAGAAGTGCTGGAAGTGAAGAAGGACAAGCTGAAATTGGCGCTGGGGCTTGTTCAGGTTTGGTTACCTCTCAACGAAGTGGAGCCAGCCGAAAAACAGAAGTCAGGCAAACAGCCCGGAACCAAGGGATATAACTGGGTAGAGCGAAATGCAACATTCAATCCGCGGCTTGATTTAAGGGGTGAAAGGGAAGAGGATGCGCTAAAAAAAGTGGCTGTTTGGATGGACGAGGCCTATGCTCTGGGGCAATTTAATTTAAAGATAATTCATGGCAGGGGAGATGGTATTTTGCGTAAATCGCTAAGACAATTTTTGAAAACCGTGAATTATGTACGCAGTTATCACAGCGAACAGGAAGAGCAAGGCGGTGATGGGTGCACGGTAATTATCCTGATGTAATTTAGCGGTCTGGATTTACTAATCTGACCTTATCTTTGCCTGCCATGGCAACAATCATTGATGGAAGGGTGGTTTCAGCGAGTATTCGAGAATCTCTTTCCAGAGAAGTACAAACCCTTGTTTCGCAAGGTCTACGGCCACCCCATTTGGTAGCAATTCTGGTGGGAAATGATGGCGGCAGCCAAACCTATGTGGGAGCTAAAGAAAAGGCATGTCACGAAGTTGGATTTTTAGGCAGTGTTATCCGTTATCCGGAAACGGTTACGGAAGAGGAATTGCTTGCGAAAGTAAATGAAATCAACCACAATGACCAGATTGACGGTCTTATAGTGCAATTGCCATTGCCCAAGCATATCAATGAAAATCGTGTAACGCTCGCCATTACTCCTGAAAAGGATGTGGATGGTTTCCACGATGTCAATATGGGCCGCCTTACCAAAGGTGCAGACGGTATTAAACCAGCAACACCTTATGGTATTACCCTCATGTTAAAACATTACGGAATTCCTACTGAAGGCAAGCATGTGGTTGTTATTGGCCGCAGCAATATCGTGGGCAGGCCTATGAGTATTTTGTTGTCAAATCCCGGCGAAACCGGCAACGCCACGGTAACGGTGTGTCATAGCCGCACACCCAACCTGACATGGTTTACCCAAAATGCAGATATTATTGTTGCAGCGCTAGGAAAGCCGGGTTTTCTAATCGGCGATATGGTGAAAGAAGGTTGTGTGATAATTGATGTGGGCACCACCCGTGTGGATGATCCAACCAAAAAAGCAGGATGGCGCCTTTGTGGTGATGTGGATTTTGCATCTGTAGAGCCAAAGGCATCCGCCATAACGCCCGTTCCGGGTGGTGTGGGTCCCATGACCATCGCCGGATTGCTTGTGAATACCCTGAAAGCCAGAAAAGCCGGTCTTGCAGCACGAACAGCATAATTATACGGACTTGCTGCCCGTAATGGAGCAGTTTTACACCATTCAGGGGGAAGGGCATTATGCCGGAACGGCTGCCTATTTCATTCGTCTTGGCGGATGTGATGTGGGTTGCGTGTGGTGCGATGTGAAGGAATCCTGGGATGCTGAAGCGCATCCACTGATAGCTGTTGAAACGTTGGTTGAAACTGCAGCAGCATCCGACGCACCATGCTGTGTGATTACAGGTGGTGAGCCGGCTATGTATGATTTAACGACCTTGACTTTAGCCCTTAAACAAAAGGGGCTGCGGGTGCATATAGAAACATCAGCCGCACATCCCATCAGGGGTCAATTTGACTGGATTTGCATTTCTCCAAAAAAATTCAAATTCCCACTGGAAACCGAAATGGAAAAGGCACATGAACTTAAAATTATTGTGTTTAATAAAAGTGATTTTGAATGGGCCGAAAAATGGGCACAGGAAGTTGCTCCCGATTGTCTTTGTATGTTGCAGCCCGAGTGGGACAAGCGGGATGATATAATGCCGTTGATTGTGGATTATGTAAAATCAAACCCCCGTTGGAAAATTTCTCTACAAACCCACAAATATTTGGGTGTCCCCTGACGTTTTCCATTTTACAGGCCAAGTATGTTTATTGTGTGAAAATTGGAATGCGGAAATTTTGAAGCATCCGTAATTTTGTGATATGCGATTTTTAGGATGGGTTAGGGTTTTGATTTTTTATCTGGTGCTGACAGCGTTTACTGCACCGGGTCCCGGACCTATTCCATCTAAGTATTATGATTTGTCGCGCTACACCCGGTTTTCGGACAGCACCGAAAAAAAGATAAATGCCTTTTTTCAGTATCATCATAAGACTGGTATTTTCAATGGTACTTATTTTTTCTTTCGCAATGACAGCATTATTCAAGGGGCTATGGGATATGCTAATTTTGGTAAGCCGGATACCCTGATTAATGATGATTTATTTCAACTGGCTTCAGTAAGCAAAACCATTACAGGTATTTCAATAATGATGCTTCAGCAGGATGGTTTGCTGTTGATTGATGATAGTGTGCACTGGTATATTCCGGAGCTGACAAGGCGCAACCTTACCATTCGTAATCTGCTTTGCCATATGAGTGGTTTACCCGATTATTTCTATTTTTCATCACACCTGTGGCCCAATCAATCGGCGCACATGAAAAATTCAGATGTGGTGATTCAGTTGAATCAACAGCCTGAAAAGAATTTTGGTGAGCCTGGAACATACTATTCCTACTGCAATACCAATTATGCATTGCTGGCATATGTTGTTGAGCGCTTGTCGGGTATAGATTTCAGGCAATATGCGCGGAAAAATATTTTTGAACCCAGCGGTATGAAGTATTCACACATTTGCAACCATGATTCTGTGCCGCTGTTCAATTATCCGGTTCAGGGTTATGATAAGAGGCGAGTGTTTTCGGATATGCCGCATAATGGTACAACCGGCGATAAGGGGGTTTATTCGAATGGCGTTGAGATGTTCTTTCTGGATCGGGCACTCAGGGGTGCGTATTTGTTAAATCAGAGCAGCAAGGAATTGATGTGGACGCCTCAGGTTCAGGTTTCAGCAGATGGGGCCGGTTATGCGCTGGGTTGGCGTGTTAAAACCATCAATGGACAAAAGTGGGTCTTTCACAATGGTTGGTGGAAGGGTTTTCGTACGTATTTCTGGCGCTGTCTGGATGAGGATAAGTGCTTTGTGGTGCTCACCAACCACGTATACGGGCCATTCATGCGCACGGTAGATATGGTTGGATTGCTAAATTGATAGTTTACAGGCCAATGTGTTGTTGCGCTCTTACCTGTATGTTGAAGTTGAATTCCTTCGGGTTTTTACTCCAAATAATCGTTTTGGTCAATCTCTCTAACGCCCCGGTTTATGCGCGCTTCTTCTACCAGTGAACGGATATGATGAAACTTTTCCTCAGAATTATGGAAACCCAGCAGTCCAATTTTTGAAAGACTTTTGTCGCTACTGATTAAGAATATATTGCCAATACCAATCATGCGTTGCCAAAAAGACGCCTGTAACTGCAAATCTTTAATTCTGTAGAGTTCAATGGTTTCCATATTTCGGGATAAAAAACCTTTGGTAATTACCAGTCTTTGATTGGAAAGTCTGTAACGATTATACTTTACATTCAAATAGGTAATTAGTATAAAAATGAGTCCTAAGCCAAATGCAGCTGTTAATAGTATGCCCAAAAAATAAGCCCCCGATTTTGTCCAGTGTGATGGAGATTCCTCCCAGAAGATAATTTCCTGTTGATATAAGTTTTGTGTCATAGGTAAAAAGATTGAACAATATTACAAAAGCTTACTCAAAAAAATCCATCAAAGATGCCATATAGGTATGGTCCCAGCCTGTGGTGATGTCCTCCCAGGCTTCTTGCGGAATATTGGTATGTCGCACTTCTAGGCTGCAGCCCTTTTTATGCGGATGGAGTTTAATGGTTACCTCACTGGGTATTTCTGAATCGCCAAAATCCCAGTGCTGAATAATTTTTTGGTTAGGTTCAAAGGCGATGTTGGTGCCTGTGATGCCCCCGTCAAAAAGACTAAAAGTTGTGCCCGGCTCGGTTTGCATTTCTATGTTTTCACCTGCCCAAAGCGATAAGCTTGGAGCATAGGTTAATGCCATATAGACATCTTCTGGCGGAGCAGGAATGGTATAGTATTTTTTAAAATCAGGCATTATCGTATTATTTCTATAAGCTGTCTGAAAGTGCCTTCCGGCGTGGAAATGACTATGCAATACATACCGGTATGTTGGGGTATTTTCAATGTGTTTTGTTTATTTTGTACATTCCATGATACAATTTTATTGCCTGAAATACTATACAACGTTGCGATACCTTGTTGATTAGAGTATACATTGATTTCAGCATTGTATAATGGATTGGGCCCTATTTTAATAGACGAACTGTGCCGGGCGTTGTTTTTCTGAATAGACACTTTTGCGTGGATGACACCCACTGCATCCAAATCAAAACCACCCGATGAAAATCTTGTTGGCCATGGATCATTGATTTTATTCCCTTTGGTATCTCGGGTTGCAAAATCAGGCAGCATACTGCCTACAACATCAATGATTCTTACATGGGTAATGGATGAAATATCAATTCCAGCCGAGTCTTTCAGTTCTTCCAGGTCGAAGGGGGTACCGAATCCTACGCGGTATTTGCCGGCCAGGTTATTGATTTTTTCCGGAAAAGTATACCCAAACGCCGGGGTTTGTTTTGATGTATCGGTGAAACTAATGGCCGGAAACCGCACAAATCGTTTTCCATCGCTGCTTATTTCTACAAATGCCAGTTCCAGGAAGGTGTCGAGAAAACTATTTTCAAAAACGGCAAAATCCCAGCCGGGGCCATTGGTGATGGGAGATTCGAATGTGAGTGTGGCCGTACCCCCGTCGCCCAGACTTACAATGCCGTTTTGCATGGCTTGTCCCAGGGCAGATTGCGCCGCGCCTGCACCTGCAAAGCCGCTGTCTGGCTGCGAAATATCGCGGTAGCCACGAATAACATCACATCCCGTTGCCCAGGAAATGAAGCAAGTGCTGTCGTGTTTTAAAGCAGTACTGCCGGGTTTGCCCGCTGCCGGCGCAAATTGGGCGTGTGCATTGATTTTTGAAAAAAACAGAAGAAAATAGAATAATAAAATTCTCACGACTCAGAATTATTTTGAAGGCCCTCAATATCTGCGATGTCTTGTGCCCTTCCGGTCATTATTTTAGATTCAATCAAGTGGTTTTTATGGATAAATGGGATATCAAGTTTCTCTATTTTAACTGCAGTTTTAGCCTCCCACGCTTTCGACCATTCAACACCATTGATATGTGTTAGAAAGTCAATTCTACTGGGTTCTTCACCAATATGAAATGCAAGGTGCGATTCAAAATTTAAGGATTTTAAATACAGGATATCTGTTTCCTCTATTTCTAATTTATTAAAGGCCTCTATTAATTTTAATTTATTTTGATTATCCGGTTTCAGCCACAAATCAACGTCCCCAGTTGTGCGGCGGTAGCCATAAAAGTTTACAGCAAAACCACCAACTACAAGAAATTCGACATTGTCTTCTAGTAGCAAAGCCAAAACTTCAATATGTTCATCTTGGAAGATATTCATCAAATATAATCCTCCTTGGGTGTTTCTTATTCTTATTTTGCTGAATTTCTTTAAAATAAATCCTTTCAACATCCATACGAAGTTGCTTTAGACGTTCAATAGGTGTTAGACGTATAAAAGCAGCGTGTGTCAGTTTTTCCTGATTTTTAAAATCGCTAAATATGATTCTTCTTTTTATCAATGTAACAAAGTTAATTTAATTATGTGGTGTTTGGCTGGTTAATTTAAGCCCTCAACCGATTTTCAACTTCAGCTACCATGGCATTACAGGCAATGCGACCTTCTTGAATAAGTTTTTCGGCTTTGGCCGTCATATCGGCAGCCCAAACTTTGTCATCCAGACCTTGTGCGTTAATGAGTACGTTCATCCATGCGCCCTGCATGGCAGTGAGCAGGCACGCAGCACCCACACCTGCATCGCTTAGTGAATTGGGATTCCCTTTGTTTATCATTTCCTGTATGAGGGGAATAGCATCTACAGCAGTTTCTAGAGTTCTGAAAGGCACTTCCGTGGCGTATTTGCTGGCACTTTGAATGGCATCTTTTCTTGAAGCCTTCTGTTCTGGGGTGTCTTTGGGTAATCCGAATGCGGTCATGATGGCGTTAAATGCTCGGGTGTCTTCATCCACCAGTGCGAGGAGTTTATCCTTAATCAACTGACCTTTTTCGGCCCAAGGGCTAAATTCAGCCGTTCTGTCTTCCCAGCCTCGCTTGGAGGCCGATAAATTGGCTACCATTGTTCCCAGCGCCACGCCAAATGCGCCTACCGCTGCAGCTACGGAACCACCACCCGGTGCAGGACTGTCTGCTGCCGTTTCATTGGCAAAACCTTTAACGGTCAATGAAATTAATTTTTCCTCCAATTCATCTTTCAGCAGGTATTCAATGATTTTCTTTTGTGGGTCAAACGGCCCAAGCTCATCCAATCCCATGCTTTTGACGGCAGACCAGATCAGTTCTGCTTCGTTTACCCCTGAACTAAGGCCTTGTTTTTCAAGGAAATACTTACCTGCTTCCAATAATGGCTGCAAGGGAATTAATCCCACCAGTTCGCAGCCTGTAACCCGGGCTCCGCGTTCGTCAGCACTTTTCCGGCATTCTTCAAATACCGTGTGAAGTGGTGTTTCGCGGCAATTGGTGAGGTTTATGCTGATTTGGGCCATGCTATATTCTTCAATATACCAGCCAATGGCTTTTACATGCTTTAATTTGCCGGGAATCCTTACAGGCTCTCCGTTTTCGTCGTTTTTTATTTTTCCGGTGTAAGGGTTGCCTTCACGAACCACACGGCCGGCTTCACGCACATCAAAGGCGATTCGGTTAGCAATGCGGGTGCTTTTGGTGTTTAGATTTACATTGTAAGCAATAAGAAAATCGCGTGCACCTATTACAGTGCCACCGGCGCTGGTATTGAATGTATCAGGGCCAAAGTCCGGTTTCCATTCAGGTAATTTTATTTTG
Organism: Sphingomonadales bacterium; assembly: GCA_016872175.1. Classification (GTDB taxonomy): domain Bacteria; phylum Bacteroidota; class Bacteroidia; order NS11-12g; family UBA955; genus RGEC01. The sequence continues at coordinate 32,377 of VHBA01000016.1, forward strand.
TCGAAAAATCCTTCATATTCACCTGCACGGATAATGCTCAGGTTGCTGCGTTTTTTATCGGGTTGCGCATATTCATATAAATAGGCGGGAATGTTGAGTTCGTCGCCTACACGCTTAGCCAATTTAACGGCATAGGCGGTGGTTTCTTCCATGCTGATGCCTTGAATGGGAATAAGTGGACAAACATCGGTAGCCCCCATGCGCGGGTGTTCTCCGAAATGCTTGCTCATATCTATCAGCTGGGCTGCTTTTTGTATGCCCCTGAAAGCACCTTCTATCACAGCTTCCGGCTCACCCACAAAAGTTACCACGGTGCGGTTTGTGGCCTTGCCGTTATCTACATCCAGCAACCTTACGCCTTCAGCCGATTCGATGGCATCGGTAATTTGTTTTATAATATTTAGGTCGCACCCTTCGCTGAAATTGGGTACGCATTCAATAAGCTGTTTGTGCATGCTGCAAAGGTATTAAGGTTTGGTGATTTGTAAGGGAGATACTTCTTTATCGGGATTGTCGGCCATCAATCTGCCGGATAACAGGATTTCTCTGATATTGAAATAGGCAGCCATTTGCAGACTGCGAAACTTTCTCCAAGTCTGTGGGCGGGCAATGTTGAGGGCATCGGCGGCATATTTGTAATCGTTTCCCTGCAGGAATATGGAAAGGATTTCACGGTTGCGTTTGATATTCCAGCCACCTATGATATGATTCCAAGCGGCCAAGCCCTGTAAGAGAAAAAAGTCATCTTCGCGGTCGTCGAGGTGAATAAAAAATCGTTTTTTTAATTTTTCTTTGGCCAGTTTCTGTCTCAGTGATGGAAGTTCTTTGCCGCCAATAACCGGATTGTTTTTTTCATCCTTCATGATCGAAAAATTTCCCCGGCAGATACTCCAGTGCAGAATAGGTCCAAGTCCTGACTGTATGAGTTCTTCTTCCAAATATACCATGGCTGAAACCGCCTCGGAGGGCTTGTGAAATAAGCCGGCTACCTCGCTTCCATAACCTATTTGAAAGGGCAGTAGGGTGCGTTTTTTGATTCGTTTGTTGACGGAAAGTACACCATTTAGCAGCAATGAGGTTGCCTTGCCGGTACTTTTTTCGGGTTGAATGATTCTGCCAAGTACAATATAACTAATATTTGATGACATTAAGCAAAATTACATAAAAATAGTAATAAAATAAAAATAATTAAATTAATACAATATCTTCGAAAGGGATTCACTTTTGTTTGTCTTAAGGATCAAATGCTCATACAATTGCCGCCCAAAACCGCTAATTTCGCACTCCTATTTATGACGTTGATAAAGTCTATTTCAGGTATCCGTGGCACCATTGGTGGCTTACCGGAGCAAAACCTCACACCTGTTGATATTGTAAAATTTGCATCTGCATTTGGCACTTGGATTCTTGGAAAAGATTATGGAAATAAAGTTGTCATTGGCAGGGATGCGCGCATGAGCGGCCCCATGGTTCATGGGCTTATCAGCAATACATTGGTAGGTCTGGGAATAGATGTTATAGATTTAGGTATGGCCACTACCCCAACTGTGGAGGTTGCTGTTACTGAACTTCAGGCTGCTGGGGGAATTATTATTACCGCCAGTCATAACCCCAAGCAGTGGAATGCACTGAAATTGCTCAATGCCCGTGGTGAGTTTATCAGTGATGAAGACGGCAAAGAAGTGCTAGCGCTGGCAGAAAACAATGATTTTTCTTTTGCCGGTGTGGATGAATTGGGCAAAGTGGAATCCCTTGATTTCCTCGACAGGCACATTGAAATGATTCTTTCTTTGGATTTGATTGATGTAGAAGCCATCGCTGCCAAAAAGTTCAAAATAGCCGTGGATGCCGTAAATAGTGTGGGTGGAATAGCTGTTCCCCGTTTGCTTAAGGCGTTGGGGGTAGAGGAAATAGTGGAATTGAATTGCGAACCCACCGGCAAGTTTGCCCATAACCCGGAACCCTTACCCGAACATTTGGGAGAAATTTCTTCTCTGGTGAAAAGCAAAAAATGCCAGTTGGGTATTGTGGTAGATCCAGATGTAGACCGATTGGCTTTGGTTTGCGAAGACGGAGAAATGTTTGGAGAAGAATATACCCTGGTGGCGGTAGCAGATTATGTCTTGAAACACACCCCCGGTGCAACCGTAAGCAACCTCAGCAGCACAAGAGCTTTGAAAGAAGTTACAGAAAAGGCGGGTCAATCCTACAGTGCCAGTGCAGTTGGAGAAGTAAATGTGGTTCAAAAAATGAAAGAGACTGGTGCGGTGATTGGCGGCGAAGGCAATGGTGGCATCATTTATCCCGAGTTGCATTACGGCCGTGATGCTTTGGTGGGAATCGCTTTGTTCCTGAGCCATCTGGCAAAATCCGGAATGAAGGCCGGTGCTTTAAGAGCATCCTATCCTTCCTACGTCATTAGCAAAAACAAAGCGGAACTGCAGCCCGGTATGGATGTGGACGCTGTGTTAGAGGCCCTGAAACAGAAATATAAAAAGCACCCCATCAATACCATTGATGGAGTAAAAATAGAATTTGATGGAGACTGGGTGCATCTGCGTAAATCCAACACCGAGCCCATTATTCGTATTTATGCTGAAAGCAATACACAAAACACCGCTGATGCCCTGGCAAGGAAGGTTATTCAGGATATTGGAGACCTGATCTAGTTAACAGTTGAAAGTGTATAGTGTAAAGTGTATAGTTGAGGTTGGATGTGTAAAGTGGAATTGAGTTTGGATATATTTGAAAATCAAAATATTATTTAAAATATAAAATTATGGAACAGTTAAATTACAAAAGTAAATCTATGGTATTAAAGAAGGCATTTAATTTTGCCGTTTCTATTGTAAAATTGAATGAGACTTTGAATGAAGCAAAACAGTTCGTTTTGGCAAAACAACTGGTTCGCAGTGGCACCTCAATTGGAGCCAATATTAACGAAGCGCTGGCTGGTTATTCAAAGCGCGACTTTATATTTAAGATGAGTTTGGCTTTGAAAGAGTCAAATGAAACAGAATATTGGTTAATGCTATTGAAGGAATCAAAAGTAATAAATGTAGATTTTGATTTGTTTCTTGTTGAAGCGATTGAACTACAGCGGATGTTGACTGCTATTTTAAATACAACCAAAAAACGGCTTCAGGCTCTATAGCTGCCTGCAAACTTTACACTGTAAACTACACACTATACACTAAAAAATGTCTTTACAATGCGGAATCGTCGGACTGCCCAATGTGGGTAAATCCACCCTCTTTAACGCGGTGAGCAGTGCCAAAGCACAGGCCGCCAATTTTCCTTTTTGCACCATTGAGCCCAATGTGGGTACCATTACCGTTCCCGATCAACGTCTTGCCGTACTTACCGAATTGGTTAATCCGCAGAATGTGGTGCCTACCACCATTGAAATTGTGGATATAGCAGGTCTTGTGAAAGGAGCCAGCAAAGGTGAGGGACTTGGTAACCAGTTTCTGGGCAACATACGCAACACCCACGCCATTCTGCATGTGCTGCGGTGCTTTGATGATCCTAATGTGATTCACGTAGATGGCAAGGTGGATCCGGTTGCAGACAAGGAAATTATAGATACGGAACTGCAGCTTAAAGACCTTGAATCCATTGAGAAAGGCATTTCTAAAATTCAAAAGCAGGCCAAGGCCGGCGACAAGGAAGCTGCCCGTTTGCTGGAAGTTTTAGAAGCTTTTAAAGCCCATCTTGAGCAAGGCAAAAATTGCCGTACCCTGAGCATAGATGCCGAACGCCGTGCATTGCTGAAAGATATGCATCTGCTTACCGATAAACCGGTTCTTTATGTGTGCAATGTGGATCCTGATAGTGTCGTGAATGGAAATGCCCATGTGGAAAAAGTAAAGCAGGCCATTGCCGATGAAAATGCCGGTATTTTGATTATTTCGGCAGCCATTGAAGCAGAAATCGCGGAGCTGGAAAGCTTTGAGGACCGCAAGTTATTTCTGGAAGAAATGGGATTGACAGACAGCGGAGTAGAGAAACTGATTAGAGCGGCTTACAAACTTCTGAATTATATAACTTACTTTACGGTTGGTGTTAAAGAAGTTCGTGCGTGGACAATCACCGAGGGCACCAAGGCCCCGCAAGCCGCCGGAGCCATACATTCCGATTTTGAAAAAGGATTTATTCGTGCGGAGGTAATTGCCTACAGCGATTACATTGAATACAAAACGGAAGCGGCGTGTCGTTCGGTAGGTAAATTGCGCGTAGAAGGAAAGGAGTATGTGGTAAAGGACGGCGACTGTATGCACTTCCTATTCAACGTTTAGCAGGTATTCGCCAGGGCAAATCTGTAGTTCCGTCAAATTCATACTTTCGCACTTCTGTCATGGTGTCGGAATAGTCCCAGCTGGGAATCCCGTTTTTATTGGGTTTGGCCCGTTGCCAGAATTCCACTTCGTAGGAATGCTTGCCTTTATAACCCTTTAGGAAATAATCAATGCGTATGAGTCTTTCCACGGCTCGGCCTTTCCATTTATACGGCGTTGGAGAGTTCATGTAGGAAAATGAGTCATAGGCCACCAGGTGTGCACCTGTATTTCCATATATGATTTCAAGACCTTGATGCTCAATAAGCAATGGATCAGGAAGATAAGATAGGCGTTCGCCATTTTTGCCGGTAATGGGCAGCAATTCTTTACGGCTACCGTTTGAGTGATAGATTTTAAAACGCCTCGAGCCCTCAATCAACTGAGCATTCATAATGTCCGGCTGCCCCAGCCCCATTTGGTTAATTCTGCGGTTAAACCAAACCCTTGTATCCCACTCACGTAAAAACCAAAATGCTTTATCTGCCGCAGTTGAAACTTTGGGTGTTTTAAAGATAAATATAAGCATAAAGATACTGTAAGCGGCCCACATATAATTTCTAAGGGGTTTTATGCTTTTTTCGGGCGAAAGCAACGATATGCCATACAGAGAAGGGGTTTTTCTGTAAAAAATTAAAATGAAAAATAATAGGGTGAAGTGGGGTAATAAAACAATCCGTAATAGAATAAAAATATGAATTAAGAGAATAATAAACCAAACAACAAGCCATTTCCGGGTAGGTTTGAAAATGTATAATGGAATGAGTATTAATTGTGAAATGATGACCCCGTAGGTATTCAGAGGCATAAGGGCTTCCATAATTTCCGGGTACTGCGCTCTTAATTCTCTGAATACATGATAAAATCGCCCCATATAACTATGAGCCAGATTTATTTCCATTCCATATCCTTTGAACCAGTAGGGGTCTGCTAAATGGACCAGGGCAGAAAGCAAATTGATGAGGCCGTAGGCCGCAAAAATTATCCAATATAATTTATTTAATACGCGGTTTGCCTGTTCATGATTTTCTGGTTTATCCAATTCGTATTTCTTTCTTAGGAATTCCCACATTCCCAGAAATAAACAGAAATAGATTAGCAATGCACTGCTGATGCTCCCGGCTCCAAATACCGTCTCAAATTTGGGATAAATAATGGCCGTTATGAATGCAGCAACCATGGCTTTTTTATTGGCGATGAGCATGGTCAGCAGTGCCACTACCGATGCCAGGTATAACCATTCTTCATTGGCAAGTGAGTAGCCTTTGTAAATATATTGACCAGCCGCTACACTCACAGTTCGGTACAGCGACAGCAAGACAAAACCTAGGGTAATCCAGCGGATTTTTTTAATTTCAAAAGCTATACCGTCTGCCATGCCCATATACCTACATTTTATCGCATGAAAGTGCACGTTTACTCTTCTCTTTTTCCTCTTTATCACTTCCCAGTCGGTCAATCCAAGCACCCGGAATATCGCCAAAACTGATTCCAATGAAATAGTCAAGGTCTTTTACGTTGCGGGTGCTAATTGCTGAAAGGAAGCTATTTGTGCCAATATAAATGGGCCCTATGCGCATGCTGGCTGCGGGTCTCAAGCTGCGATAGTCGTATTCAAGCATTACAGGCAGGGTAAATGCAAAAAGGTCTGATTCATAACGAGGCCCAATCATCATATATGATGCATGTCTCATGGCATTGCCAAACTTCCCACGCATGGATTGTATCCATTGTCCCTGAATAAACCAGTGGCGCTTAAACTGATAATCGGCAGTCCAAACCATTCTGGTGGGTAGTCCAATCCGCAAGTCCTGGGAAAAGGATTCTTTGCCGGGTAGCCCGCCCAAAACCACCTGTACATTTTTCACATCAGGGATGGATTGGTAAACACTGCCTACTCCTGTTGTGTTCCAGGTTACAGGGCCCTGATTGATAAAGGTGGTGGCGGCCACATCCCGATATTTAATGTTGCCAATGTCCATGAAAGACAATCCCAAATGCACCATGTAATCGGGGTGTTTATATTTGTAATCGCCGGGCTGCAGGTGCTCTTTTAGGCGAATGGTGTAGGCAAAACCCAGGTCAAGACCTATACCACTTCCACTGTTGTAACTGGCCATTTGTATGCGGGTTTGGTCTAAACTATAAACGCCATTGGAGATTCGGGTGGCCTGAATTTCATCGCTTTGCACATAGCTGCCGCCTAAACCGCGAACACTTTTAATGGTGGCACCCACATGCAGGTCGCGTTTCCATTTCATGGGTATGATGTAGGCACCGGTTATTCCAATGCTGGACCACTGGTTTTGCGCTGCGGTGAATGCTGCTATGCGGTCTGATTGACCGTTGGCGTTCAAACCAAATGAGGAAAACGCACCACGGGCAGAGTCCACTCTGTTAAAAACAGCCCTGGAAAGATTGGCACTCATGCCATCAATCCGCACCTGACTATTAATATCCGTAATTAATCCGACCTTGAACTTTTTGACGCGCACCATAAACGACGGGCCATACAGCATGGAACTTAAGCCTGCATTGTGATCCTTGCCATCCCAAATACCCTTGAACCAGCTTTGCTGTAACCGTGTTTTATCTTCACTGCGGAAATACTCGTCCGCAAATCGGCTTCTGGCAGGTTTGTTTCCATTATAGGGAGAATTGAACTGATAGGAGGAGGCATTGGCATTGATCCAACATCCTATTAGATTAACATGCCAGAGGTATTTGCTGTTCGCCATCAGTGCAGGATTGATTCGGGCAGCATGAATACCCGCATATCGTCCCATTCCGATTTGTCCGAAGTGTTGTGCATTGAGGCTTGTAAGGCTCAATGCGTATAGAAAAACAAGTTTTTTCACAAAAGAAAATAAAGGGGCAATTTCGGGAATTGTTTTGTTATTACAATTTATCCCATTCCCACACACCCCATTTTAGAGAATCAGGCAGTGAAATGCCCTGTGTTTTTGCCGTAAGCAGGGCGTGTCCACGGTGGTGCGCTTCGTGGGATATGTAATATCCAATCATTACCACAACACCTCTTGCAAAATGGGGCGCTTTTCCATCGCTGTTCAGCGATTCCGGTATTAAACTGTCCATGATTTTGCCCGAAGATTCAAAGGCTTTCTGCAGTTCCAATTTGCCTGGAATGTAACCTTTTTCGAATGGTGAAAAATCAAGCTGGTTTTTTCTGATAAAGGCCTCCATCCTATAAAACCGCACATCAATGCAATGTGCCATCTGAGCTGCAATGGTTCTTCCTCCGCGCTTACTTAATGTTATTTCAAACGCTGTATCCGGCAAATATTCAATCAGATAAAGCATGCTGCGGTTGTGCACCCGCCAGGTTTCCAGAATCGCATCTTCCCATAACATGTTCGTCATATCATTAAAATGCCCTTAAGTCTGCAATAACCTTTGCCAGTTTACCCCAGGGCAAATAAGCGTTTTCCAGGGTTTTGGCCAGAGGTACGGGTGTATCCATGCTCCCAAGTCTTTTAACCGGTGCATCCAGCCACTCAAAACAATTTTCCATGATCCAGGCGGCAATGTCAGAGGCAATACTGCCGGTAAAAGTATCTTCGGTAAGAACAAGCACCTTGCCCGTGGCTTTTACATGTTCAGCAACTGTTTCTTTATCCCAGGGCAATAGCGTACGCAGGTCTACAACCTTGGCAGAAATTTGGTTTTCTGTAACAAATTTTAATGCCTGATGCACACCCCAGCCATACGTGATGATACAAATGTCATCTCCGTGATTATGAACTTTAGCGGTGCCTTCAGGCAAAGTGTAATAGTTATACGGAACCATGCCGCTTACGCTTCGGTACAGAAATTTATGTTCAAAAAACAGCACCGGATTGGGATCGTTGATGGCGGTGGCCAGCAAACCTTTCGCATCAAACGGATTGGATGGGTAATAGATTTTTAACCCCGGCACATGGTAAAACCAGGCTTCATTGCTTTGGCTGTGAAATGGTCCGGCCTGCACGCCGGCGCCTGTGGGCATTCTCACCACCACATCTGCGGGTTGTGCCCAGCGGTAGTGACTTTTGGCCAGGTTGTTTACAATTTGATTAAAGCCACACGTTACAAAATCAGCAAACTGCATTTCCACCACCGCTTTGTGTCCTTTAATGGCAAGCCCGTAGCCCGCTCCCAGTATAGAGCTTTCTGTAATTGGGGTGTTGCGCACCCTGTCTTTACCAAATTCTTCATAAAAATTATCGGTTATTTTAAAAACACCGCCATACTCAGCCACATCCTGTCCCATGATGACCAGGTTGTGATGTTTCTGCATGCTTTGTTTCAGCCCGTCGCTAATGGCATCTACCAGGCGCTTTTCGGTTTCCGGTCCTGAGGGGGCAACCTGCTCTTGGGGCGCCGCTGCATACATGTCGGCCAGTTCTTCTGCCTCATGGGCAACAGGTTCCGGCTCTGCAAATACTTCTTCAAGCCCTGCTTCTATCTCGGCCAGAAATTCTTCTCGTATTTTTTCGGTATCTTCGGTAGTAATAATCCCTTCATTCAGCAGCCAGGCCTCATAATTATCAATGGGGTCTTTCTTTTTCCATTCTTCAAACAGGTGAGGGGGGACGTATTTAGTGCCGCTGGCCTCTTCGTGGCCGCGCATTCGGAAGGTAATGCATTCCAGCAAAATTGGCCTCGGGTTTTGGCGCATATCCTCAGTGAGTTTACGTAGGGTGTTGTATACTTCCAGAATGTTGTTGCCGTCTATCTGAACGGCTTCCATACCATATCCGATGCCTTTGTCTATAAACTGCTTACACCGAAACTGCTCATTATTGGGTGTGCTGAGGCCGTAACCGTTGTTTTCAATCAGAAAAATGACGGGCAATTGCCACACGGCAGCCACGTTTAAGGCTTCATGGAAATCACCCTCGCTGGTGCCACCGTCGCCACTGAAAACCAC
>VHBA01000017.1 GCA_016872175.1 Sphingomonadales bacterium
TGGCCACCACGTGCACCACGGTTATGCCGCGCTCTTTCATCCAGGGCGTCCATGTAGCAGGGTTTCCGGCGCTTGTAAACACGATTTTCACGCCTTCTTCGGCAATGATGTTCATGTGCTCCTCGATGTTGGGATACAACAGAGGAACATTCACGCCAAAAGGCTTATCTGTATGGGCTTTGCACTGCTGAATATGGTAGCGCAGGATATCGGGATACATGCTGCCGCTGCCGATGAGTCCGAGTCCGCCGGCATTGCTGACCGCCGATGCCAGTTCCCAGCCGCTGCACCAAATCATTCCGCCTTGTATGATGGGAAATTCAATGCCAAGAAGCCGGGTGATGCTGTTTTCCATGTTAGTGCTTTATATCGGCCAGGTGTTGGGCCATTACCGTCTGCAGTTTGCGGGCTTCTTCAGCGGCGGCCTCCGCAAAATCTTCGCCAGAAGAGGCATATAAAATACCGCGGGAACTGTTTACCAGCAAACCCGCATCCTTGTTGAGTCCGGCCCGGCTAATATCGGACAAACTGCCGCCCTGGGCACCCACACCGGGCACCAGCAGAAAATGTTCGGGTATTGTTTTTCGGATTTCTGCCACATAATCTGCGCGGGTAGCCCCCACCACAAACATCAGGTTGTCAGGGTTTCCCCACTTGCAAACCGTTTCTATTACACGTTCGTAAAGCTTTTTACCTTCATACCCTTGCATCTGAAAATCCGCATGTCCGGGGTTGCTGGTGAGTGCGAGACAAATGATCCATTTGTCCTTGAATTCCAGAAAGGGCCTCAAGCTGTCTTTGCCCATGTAAGGCGCCACGGTAACCGCATCAAAACTGAGGGCTTCGAAAAACGCCCGTGCATACATGGTGCTGGTATTTCCAATGTCGCCGCGTTTGGCGTCGGCAATTCGAAAAACAGACTTTGGTAAATAATCCAGGGTTTGTTCCATCCACTCCCAGCCGCGGGCACCATACTGCTCATAAAATGCGGTATTTATTTTATAGGAAACGCTGTATGGCAATGTAGCATTGATAATCTGCCGGTTAAACTCCACCATGGCATCGCCGTTTTTGGGCAGATGGATAGGCAGTTTTCCCATTTCCGTATCCAGTCCGGTACAGAGGTAGCTGTTTTTTGAAAAGATTTGGTATACCAGTTCTTCGCGGGTCACGATGCGAAGTTACGGAGTATTTCGTAACGGATGCCAGACCTACCAGGTCTTAAGACCTTCTAGGTTTTCGTTCAGGCGCGCACGCGCGAAGCTCCAAACCCATCAACGCCCTACTGCCGCTGTAATGCCGGCCTTTATCCAACACCCCGGCAACTGCAAATTGCCCAGGTCCATCATGGGGCTGTCAAATACGTTGGTGACTTCGGCAAATAATTTTAGCTTTTTTACGGTAGCCGTAAGCCGCAAATCCATGGCAAATGCATGCGGATAGGCCGTTTCTATCGTAGCTCCCGGTTTTTTATATCCGCCCATCCGCTTTTGCAAATATCCCAGCGTTGTCAGGTTGATGTTCTTGTGCAGTTTCCAGTCAGCCTGCAAGGTATATTTTTGGCCAATAAAGTCCAGTGCATAAAAACTCTGAAATCCATCGCTTTTTTTATCGGCATTCATAACAAGAAATCCGGCACCAATCTTCTGTAAAACCCCAGCCAGCGGCTTTTTGGGCACGTATTCCCAATAACCATCAACACCGAAATAAAACACCTGCGTGAGGTTTGCCGCTGAATCCACATTGCTGCCATTAAAGCGCACCCAGTCTATCAGATTTTTGCCATCGCGGGCAAATCCGGCAATTCTGAAATTATGCTTTTTATACATGAAGCGTGTTCCCAGTTCGTAGCAAACCGCCTCTTCGGGTTTCAGCAGTTTACTGCCTTTAGCACCCCCAATGTTGTAATATAAATCGGTGTAGGTTGGCAGCCTGAAACCCTTGTTGGCAGAGGCAAAAATATAAACAGGCACTTTTTTGAGTGTTTTGACCACTTCAATTCCCGGAAAAACACCATTGCCAAAGGCAGAATTGCGGTTTATCAAAATACCGCCGGACACTACCCAGTTGTTCCATTGTATTTTGTCTTCCAGGTAAACACTCCAGTTTTCGCGCCTTGCGCTGCGTGTAAACCGCGCACCATCGGACCCGAATGGCACTTCCAATGTATCGCCCGGCTCACCAAGCACGTTGCTGCGCACAAATTCCGAACGGTATTCCAGGCCAATGGATACATTGTGCACACCCAATCTCCGTGAAATGTTGTTCATTCCGCCCCGGGCTATGCTTTGGTGGTAGTTGTGTCCTGCATACCAGGCAGGGGTTGTGTCGGTGCCTCGCACATAGCGTTTTCCACTTCGCTGATACCGCCCTTCACCTTCACGGTAAAGTTCAAACCGATCGTGGTTGTAGCGGTAATAGGAATTTCCCACCCACTGCCATTTACCCCAGTAATATTCCCAGTTCACGGTAATCAGGCGGGTTTGGGTGTATTCCTGCTGCAAGGGAAAGCGGCTGCTGTAAAAATTCTGTGCACCAAAGCGCTTGTTACCAATTCCCGCATTCATCCATATTTTGCCTGCCTTATCCTTGCGGTAAAGCTGACCAAATAAGCTGTTTTGTTCCATATCGGTATTGGTTGTAAAGCCATTGTGAGAAAGGGTTTGGCCAGAAATACCCGCTCCCCATCCTTTGTAGTAACCGGAAGCACCGGCAGCCAGCCGTTTAAACCCGTTTTCCCCGCCAAATACAGAAGCAATTGCACTGTTTCTGTCGGGAAGCTGTGTTGTGAAATTTACCGCACCCGACATGGCTTTTGGGCCGTAAATACGGGATGCTCCGTTTGCGCTGATTTCCATGCTGCCATACATTTCCGGGGGTAAGAGCAGATTTAGGTTATGGTGGCCGGTCTGTGCATCGGTCATGGGTACACCGTCAAGCATGATGAGGGTTTGCTCGTAATTGCCGCCACGAATGCTCAAATCTCCTTGTACGCCCATGTTTCCACGGCTGCGCAAATCCAGCCAGGGAAGATAATCGAGGAAGTCTTCCACACTATGGACAGGGGCCTGTTGCAGGGTTTTTGCATCAATGCGGGCAATGGAACTGCTTTGGGAAAGGGGACCGCGGGTTCTGCCGTCAAAAATCAGCAGGGTGTCTATGTTTAAGGTATCCTGAGCTGTTGCAGCAAGATTGCAAATGGCCATTAATCCCAATAAGAGTTTTTTGATCATGTGTTGGGCAAAAATAGGCAAACGGTTTATTTACCTCCCTAAGGTTTCCAATAAAAAAAGGGCTCGAAGAGGGTACCAATCCGCTTCGAAAAGCCCTTTTTATCATAAAACCTAATAATTTTATGCCATATCCGCATTCATCACCTTGTTCCAGGCGGCCACAAAGTCTTTGATGAATTTCTGGTGGCCATCGGCACAGGCATACACTTCAGCAATGGCCCTCAGTTCTGAGTTGGAACCGAAAATGAGGTCAGCGCGGGTAGCCGTCCATTTTACGGCACCGGTCTTGCGGTCAGTGCCTTCAAACTGCTCCTGCGCATGGTCCGTGGCTTTCCAGGTGGTGCCAAAATCCAGCAGGTTCACAAAGAAATCGTTGCTGAGCTTGCCGGGATTGTGGGTGAACAAACCATGCTTTGAATTGTCCCAGTTGGTGTTCAGCACACGCATTCCACCCACCAGCGCGGTCATTTCAGGCGCGGTCAGTGTTAGGAGCTGTGTTTTGTCTACCAGCATTTCTTCAGCAGAAGCACGGTATCCTGCTTTTTTATAGTTGCGGAAACCGTCTCCCATGGGCTCAAGCACGGCAAATGATTCTACGTCAGTTTGCGCTGCGCTAGCATCCATGCGGCCGGGGGTGAAGGGCACGCTCACATTATGGCCCGCATCGGCAGCGGCTTTCTCCACAGCGGCACATCCGCCCAGTACAATCATATCGGCCAGTGAAATACGCTTGTTTCCACTCTGAGCGCTGTTGAACGCATGCTGCATGCTTTCCAGCTTGTCGAGTGCGCTACCCAGCTGCGAAGGATTATTTACTTCCCAGAATTTCTGGGGCGCCAGACGCACGCGGGCACCATTGGCACCACCGCGCTTGTCCGAATTTCTGTAGGTAGACGCCGAAGCCCAGGCGGTGCTTACCAGCTGAGAAACGGTCAGTCCTGATGATAATATCTGATTTTTAAGATGGGCGATATCGTTTGCATCCACCAAATCGTGGTTCACTGCAGGAATTGGATCTTGCCAGATGAGTTCCTCAGCAGGCACTTCAGGTCCCAGGTAACGGCGCTTGGGGCCCATATCGCGGTGGGTTAGCTTAAACCAGGCACGGGCAAACGCATCGGCAAACTGGTCGGGATTCTCATAGAAACGGCGCGAGATTTTTTCATACGCAGGGTCCATGCGCAACGACAAATCCGTAGTAAGCATCATGGGCGCATGGGTTTTGCCCGCTACGTGCGCATCAGGCACAGCACCGGCGCCGACACCGCCCTTGGGGCGCCACTGCTTGGCTCCTGCGGGGCTTTCAGTGAGTTCCCATTCGTAACCAAACAGGTTTTCAAAATAGTTGTTGCTCCATTTTGTGGGTGTGGTAGTCCAGGCGCCTTCCAGGCCGCTGGTGATGGTGTTTTCGGCATTGCCGGATCCCATGGTGTTTTTCCAACCCATGCTTTGTTCTTCAATCGATGCACCTGCGGGCTCTTTACCCACGTACTTTCCGGCATCCCCGGCACCGTGTGCCTTACCAAAAGTGTGACCACCTGCAATCAGCGCCACGGTTTCTTCATCGTTCATGGCCATGCGGCGGAAAGTTTCGCGAATGTCGCGGGCAGCAGCAATCGGATCGGGGTTGCCGTTAGGGCCCTGCGGATTTACGTAAATCAAACCCATCTGCACAGCTGCCAGCGGCCCTTCCAGTTCACGGTCGCCGGTATAGCGCTTGTCGGCCAGCCATTCGGCTTCAGAACCCCAGTAAATATCTTCCTCTGGCTCCCATACATCCTCGCGGCCTCCGCCAAATCCGAAGGTATTGAAACCCATGGATTCCAGGGCGCAGTTGCCTGCCAGAATCATCAAATCTGCCCAGGAAAGTTTGTTACCGTACTTCTGTTTCACAGGCCACAACAGCAAGCGGGCTTTATCCAGGTTGGTGTTGTCGGGCCAGCTGTTCAGGGGCGCAAAACGCTGGGTTCCGGCACCTGCACCACCACGACCGTCAGAGATTCGGTAGGTGCCTGCACTGTGCCATGCCATGCGGATAAACAGAGGTCCGTAATGACCGTAATCGGCGGGCCACCAGTCCTGAGACTTAGTCATCAGGTCGTTGATGTCTTTTTTCACTTCGTTCAAATCAATGGATTTGAAAGCTTCTGCATAATTAAAACCATCTTCCAAGGGATTGGACAGTTTTGAATGCATGCGCAAAATGCCCATAGGCAACTGATTGGGCCACCAATCACGGTTGCGCGTTCCACGTCCTGCGCTGGGACTTACCATTTTTCCTGAGAAAGGACACTTGCTTTCTCCATTGCTATGATTTTGATTATCCATTGTTTATTGTGTTCTAGCTTATTTAACAATTGACATTCAACCATTGTTTGAAACCATGACCGAATGTGACTGCGAATTTCAGCATGAAAAAGCGATTTTAAAAGTAACTTATGTTGCTTCAAAGATGATTTTAATTTTTCAAAGCAATCATTCGCAAAACGTTGAAGTAATAAATTGAACAAAGGTGGTTTTTTGTGTAACATATAAGCTATGGATTTTAACCATAATTGTTCTAACATCAATGTTTTAGCCCCAATTTTGCAGCGGGGTAGATTTAAGTTTTCATAGCTTGCAAGGCCCGGTCTTTTGGCCGGGTCTTGTTCTTTTATGGCAGTTCTGTTTTAATACCGTTATTTTGCCGCAGGATGCTGTCGGGAAAGAATATCATTTTCAGCAGATGGTTTTTAGTCGCCATATATGCCTTGCTGGCGACCTTTATCAGCATTCGTGGATATTATGCTCCGGGAAAAGACATGCCCGGATTTGAAGGAAAAGTTACAGCGTATAATAATTACATCGTTTTCAGCAATAGTTTTTATCACTTATTGGACGGTAAAAACCTATATGCACAATATCCCGAAACGCACTCTTTTATCTGCCCGGCACAATACGATGTATTTAAGTACTCGCCCACATTTGCCCTGTTTTTTGCGCCGCTCTCCTTATTGCCGCTAGGAGTTGGACTCACACTTTGGAACCTGCTGAATTTGCTGGTATTTCTCTTTGCCATAAAAAAGTTGAAGCTACCACCCGTTCGTGAGCTGGGATTTGGCTTGCTGTCCATTCCTGAAATTTTTACCACCACCACCAATAGCCAGAGCAATTTACTGATAGCCGGACTTCTGATACTGGCTTATATACATTTGGAAAAAGGCAAAACGCTTTTGCCGGTATTTTTTATTGCGCTCACTGTTTTTATCAAGCTGTTCGGCATATTGTTTTTTGCCCTTGTTTTACTGTATCCGCAACGCCTGAAAGCCTTGCCTGCAGCGGCAGCTGTGATGCTTGGATTGTTTGTTTTGCCCCTACCCTTTGGCGGCTGGGAAAGACTTATTCAGCATTACCGCGAATATTTCGGACTCATTTCCGGCGACCACGGCTTTTTTGTTAAATACAGCGTCATGGGATGGCTTAAAAGCTGGTTTGGCTGGCAACCCGATAAAAATGGTATCGTGCTGGGCGGGCTTCTCCTCCAATTTATTCCATTGTTGTTTTGGAAACGATTCAGTGATCGCAGTTTCAGAACCATTTATGCCGCATCCTGGCTTATCTGGCTGGTTATATTTAACCATATGGCTGAAAGCGCTACATTTATTATTGCGGTAGCGGGTGTGTTTTTGTGGTATTTTACGATTGCCGAAAGGAAAACGTGGCATACTGCCATCTTGGTTACGGTGATGATCTTCACCTGCCTTGGACCTTCAGATATTTACCCAAAAGCCTTGCGTATGCTCATTGTAGAAACCTGGCAACTCAAAGTGTTTCCCTGCATCCTAATCTGGATGATTTGTATGTACCAGCTTCTCGCAGATAAAGTTAAAACCAGCGTTTCTTCAGCACAAACGCCAGCCGCACCATAAGAATTAACACCGGCACTTCCACCAGCGGACCGATTACCCCGGCAAACGCCTGTCCGCTGTTCAAACCAAAAACACCAACCGCAACGGCAATGGCTAGTTCAAAATTATTGCCGGCAGCAGAAAAGGAAACCGATGCTGTTTCCGGGTAGGCAGCCCCCAGTTTTTTGGCTACAAAAAACATCAACCCAAACATGATGCAGAAATACAACACCAAGGGAATGGCTACGCGAACCACATCCAGCGGAAGTTTAACCATGAGTTCTCCTTTTAAGGAAAACATTAAAACGATGGTAAGAAGTAAGGCTGTTAAGGTAATAGGCGAAATTCGAGGAATATATTTCTGATTAAACCATGCCTCTCCCTTTAATGCAATCAAGCCGTAACGGCTAACCACACCCATTAAAAAAGGTATTCCCAGGTAAATGCCCACCGTTTTGGCAATTTCACCAATGCCGATAACTACCTGAATGGAATTCCGACCAAAAACTGTTGGCAGTTTTCCCAGAAAAAACCACGCGTAAATACTGAAGAGCAACAACTGCAACACACTATTTATTCCCACCAGCGCAGCAATGTATTCACGGTTACCATCTGCCAGTTCATTCCATACAATTACCATGGCAATGCAGGGTGCTATTCCAATTAAAATCAGGCCTGACATGTATTCAGGATAATCGTTTAGAAACAGTCCGCTGAGGAAGAACATGAGCAAGGGACCCACCACCCATGTGATAATCATGTTGGACAAAAACAAGCCCTTATTGGCAAACAAAGCCGGAATTTTCTCATAGCGCACTTTCGCCAGCGGCGGATACATCATTAAAATGAGTCCAATAGCCAGCGGTGAGTTAGTGGTGCCGTCTCCCATTCCCTGAATAAGTTCGGGAACTGAAGGGAAAACAACACCTATGCCTACACCTGCTGCCATGGCAAGAAAAATCCATAAAGTGAGATAACGGTCTAAAAATCCAAGTCTTTTATTGCCGGGCATGTTTTCAAATGTTTATGTGTTGGTTTATAAATTCCCTGCAATAGGTTTTAATCAGGTTACGGGTGTGTTCGAATGCTTTGTGGACTTCCTCTTCCGAGCCTTTGGCCCTGGCCGGATCCGGAAAATTTTCATGGAAAAGAACAGCCCTGTTGGGAAACCAGGGACACCGCTCTTTGGCATGGTCGCAAACCGTAATTACATATTCAAATTCAATGTTTCTGTATTCATCCAAATGGTTACTGGTGTGACCGCTGATATCAATGCCGTCTGCTTCCATAATGGATATGGCTTTGGGATTTACTCCGTGGGTTTCCACACCGGCGCTGTAAACATCCACTTTTTCGTTACCCATAATCACCAAGTAACCATGTGCCATCTGGCTCCGGCAGGAGTTGCCCGTGCACAACACCAAAATCTTCTTTTTCGTCAGCAATCAGGGGGCTAGTCCGGGTCAAAGGTTTTAAAGAATTTTTTGAATGTCTTATTCATTTTTTTCCAGTTCTCAGCATCGATACAATAACAGATTTTGGAACCTTCAATTTCACCTTTAATGAGACCGGCAGATTTGAGTTCTTTCAGGTGTTGGCTAACGGTACTTTGCGATAAGGGAATTTCTTCCACGAAGTCTCCGCATACACATTTTTCTCTTTCTGCCAACACCCGCAATATGGCAATTCTCGCCGGATGAGCAAGGGCTTTGGCAAAATCAGCAATGCGATTGTCGCGTACGCTAAATTCTTCAGATTTGGTTGTTCCCATGATTATATAATCGCAATAATACGATAGATACCGCAATATTACGATAAATTAATTATTAACAAAAAAGACCGCTGTGAGAGCAGTCTTTTTTGTTTGGTAATCTGTATGGTTATGAATCCCTTCTGGGTCCACGATCATCGCGATGCTCGCGACGGGGCCCGCGATCTCCGCCACCTTCACGGCGCTCACGCGGTGCAGGCTCCACATAGCCTTCAGGCTTTGAAAGCAACACCTTGCGGCTGAGACGGAACTTACCGGTCTTCTTGTCAATTTCGATAAGTTTCACATCCAGCTTATCGCCTTCTTTCAGCACGCCTTCCATGCTACCGAGACGTTCCCAGGTAATTTCGCTGATGTGCAGCAAGCCGTCTTTGCCGGGCATAAATTCCACAAATGCACCGAAATCCATGATATTTTTCACAGTTCCATGGTAGGTCTCCCCTACTTCAGGCACGGCTACAATAGCCCTTACCATGCCGCTGGCGATGCGCATGGCCTCGCCATTGCTGGAGAATATTTCCACAAATCCTTTGCCGTCGCGCTCTTCTATGGCCACTTTGGCTCCGGATTTAGCCTGAATATCCTGTACTACCTTACCACCCGGACCAATTACGGCACCGATGTATTCTTTTTCAATCTCTATTACTTCTAGACGGGGTGCATGGGGCTTCATCTCAGCACGTGGGGCGGTAATTGCCTTGCCCATTTCTCCCAAAATGTGCAGTCTGCCTTCGCGGGCTTGTTGCAGTGCCTGGTAAACCATGTCCCACTTCAGACCATTAATTTTGATATCCATCTGGCAAGCGGTGATACCTTCGGTTGTACCTACTACCTTAAAGTCCATATCGCCCAGGTGATCTTCATCGCCCAGGATGTCGCTGAGAATTGCATATTTATCAGAACCTTCCTTGCTGATCAGGCCCATGGCGATTCCACTCACCGCTTTTTTGATGGGAATGCCGGCATCCATAAGGGCCATAGAACCAGCACATACGGTAGCCATAGAGCTGGAACCGTTACTTTCCAGAATGTCGCTCACAATGCGCAGTACATAAGGAACATCGTTGGGCACCATCTTCTTGATACCGCGCAATGCCAGGTTACCGTGGCCAATTTCGCGGCGGCCGGGGCCTCTGTTTGGGCGAACTTCACCAGTAGAAAAACCGGGGAAATTGTAGTGCAGCATGAAACGGCTGTAGCCATAAAGCATAGGTGCATCCAACAACTGCTCATCCATTTTGCTGCCCAGTGTTACGCTGGTCAGCGACTGGGTTTCACCGCGGGTAAACACCGAACTGCCGTGCGCTGCGGGGAGGTAATCCACCACGCAGTTGATAGGACGAATCTGGGTAGAACTTCTGCCATCGAGGCGGCGGCCGGTTTCCAGTATCATGTCGCGCATTACGTGGTATTCGGCCTCGTGGAAATATTTCTTTACCAAGCTCTTTTTCAGATCAGCATCTTCTGCACCTTCAAAGCGGGTAAGGTACTGATCCAAAATGGCACGGAAAGCCTCGTGGCGGTCGCTTTTGGCACTGCCGCTCTCGGCCACTTTACGAAGTTCAGCACTGCAATCGGCAATAACCTGCTTGCGCAGTTCTTCGTCGTTGGTTTCGTGGTTGTACTCGCGGGCTTGCTTGCGACCACCCAGCATTTCCACAAACTTGATCTGCTCGGCGCACTGGTGCTTGATGGCATTATGACCGAATTTCAGGGCTTCCAGAAAGTCGGCCTCAGAAACTTCGTCCATTTCACCTTCCACCATGTTGATGTCGTGGGCGGTACCACCAACCAGCATGTCGATGTCTGATTTCTCCAGTTCTTCTTTGGTAGGATTGATCACAAACTTACCATCGATGCGGCCTACACGCACTTCGCTGATGGGGCCCTGGAATGGAATGTCGGTCAACATCAAAGCGGTACTGGCGGCAAGGCCCACATAAGTATCGGGCAGAATGTTCTCATCGGAACTAATAAGGAACAGGTTCACCTGGGTATCACCGTGGTAATCCTCGGGAAACAACGGGCGCAGACAACGGTCCACCAGGCGTGAAATCAGCACCTCATAATCGGTGAGTTTGGCTTCGCGGCGGTGAAAACTGCCGGGGATGCGGCCTACTGCGGCAAATTTTTCCTGGTAATCAACACTCAGCGGTAAAAAGTCAATGCCTTCGCGGGCATCGTAGTTGCTTACTACCGTAGCCAGAATCATGGTTTTGCCTACTTTCAGTACGCAGCTGCCATGGGCTTGGCGGGCCAGACGACCGGTTTCTATTTCGATGATTTTACCATCGCCGGTGTCAAATTGGGTTTTTTGTATATTTAGCATAGTTTTATTTACGTAAAAAGCCCCGATACGCCGGAAGGCGTGCGGGGCTTTTCTTATTAAGGGGTCAAAGGTGACGAGGCGGGAATATTACTTCCTGATGCCTAGTTCCTTGATGAGTGCGCGATACTTAAAAATGTCTTTCTTGGCCAGATAATTCAGCAGACTGCGACGCTTACCTACCAGGGTTATCAGGGCGCGCTCGGCACTTTTGTCCTTGCGCTGACCTTTCAAATGGCCGCTGATGTAGTTGATACGCTCGGTAAACATGGCAACCTGTGCTTCGGTGCTGCCGGTATTCTTTTCATTACCGCCGAACTTGGCAAAGATTTCTTTTTTCTGTTGGGTTGTCAGATGCATGTGTTCGTAAAATGGGCTGCGAAAATAATGCTTTTTTCTTAATATAGCGCACTGCAGGTATATTTTTTTGCAAGATTTGACAACTTTTGCAAAGTTTTCAAATCTCTATCCCCGCCATTATTCAAAATAATTGCGTGTATAGAAGCCCCCTTTGCGCAGGTAATCTTCTTTTTTCATGAGCTGCAAATCGCTCTGCATCATGTCTTTTACAAGGTCGTCCAACGAATGGCGGGGTGTCCAGCCAAGTTTCTCTTTGGCTTTGGTGGCATCCCCCAGCAGCAAATCCACTTCGGTGGGTCTGAAATAGCGGGGATCCACGCATACCAGTTCTTTTCCGGGCCTCAGATAGGCAGTATCAAGGCCGCAAGCCGAAGCTTTTTGTTCGTCTACAAAACCCAAAACGCCTTTTTCTTCCGCGCCATTGCCATGAAATTCAATACCCAAACCCACTTCGCTGAAAGCTTTGCGCACAAAATCACGGATTTCTGTGGTTTGTCCGGTGGCTATGACAAAATCTTCGGGATTATCCTGTTGCAGAATCAGGTACATGGCCTCTACATAATCCTTGGCATGGCCCCAGTCGCGTTTACTGTTTAAATTTCCCAGATATAGTTTTTCCTGCAATCCCAGTGCAATTCGTGCCGCAGCCCGGGTGATTTTGCGTGTTACAAAAGTTTCTCCGCGGATGGGACTTTCATGGTTGAACAAAATACCATTGCAGGCATACATCTTATAGGCCTCGCGGTAGTTAACCGTAATCCAATAGGCGTACATCTTGGCTACAGCATACGGACTACGCGGATAGAACGGCGTGGTTTCACTCTGCGGAACAGCCTGTACCAAACCATACAACTCAGAAGTACTGGCCTGGTAAATACGGGTTTTGTTGGTCAATCCCAAAATACGCACAGCTTCCAGAATGCGCAAGGTTCCCAGTGCGTCACTGTTGGCTGTGTATTCCGGGGTTTCAAAGCTCACCTGCACATGACTCTGTGCTGCCAAATTATAAATTTCATCAGGTTGTACTTCCTGTATGATGCGGATGAGGTTGGTAGAGTCGGTAAGATCGCCATAGTGCAGGTGCATTTTAGCCCCCGGCATGTGTGGATCCTCATAAATATGATCTATACGCTCAGTATTGAACAGCGAGCTTCGACGCTTTATACCATGTACGGTGTAACCTTTTTTCAGCAAAAATTCGGCGAGGTAGGCGCCATCCTGTCCGGTTATCCCGGTAATGAGTGCAGTTTTCATGCGCAGCAAAAATACAACATGAGCAGCGTTGTTGGATAAACGAAAAATCAAGGTATAAATCACCCCAAAAAAATGAAAGAAAACAAATGACAATAAAATGACTTTTGCAACATGTTGATGTTCATCACATTGTTGCTCATGCTGAGCATTGCGAGATAGGGGAAATATCAATAGTGTGGCTTTTGCTTATATTTGAAAGAGAAGAGCGAGAACGAGGATGAATTACTACTCCAAAAAAACAAGGCTTGCTGTGGGCCTTTTTGATTGCTTTCGCAATCAAAATTAAATCGCAGCAACGCACGGTTGGTTTAACAAAACACCAGGAAACCAATCATCAAAAAGGGTATTACTTGTTGTCGCCTATGGTAAACCAGGCTAAAAACTCATACTTGCTGGATGATTGCGGTCGGGTTGTGAAGACATGGGAGGGTGGCGGCATGCCAGGAACAGCCTGTATACTTGGCCGCGATGGCAGTTTAATACGTACAATTTCGGTCTTTAATCCATACATGGCGCTGGGTTGTGGCGGAGTCATCGAAAAATTTGACTGGGCCGGCAACCGTATATTGCGCTGGGCTCTTACGGACAGCAATGAGTCCCTTCACCATGATATTGCAGAATTGCCCAATGGAAATATTCTGGCTATTGTATGGATTAGAAAAACCGCTGCTGAGGCCGAAGCACTTGGAAGGACTTTTCCACTGGGCAAAACAGATATTTTTTTGAGCGTATAATAGAAATCCAACCCAAAGACACCAATGATGCAGATATTGTGTGGGAATGGCGTTTGTGGGACCAAACCATACAAAACACAAGTTCTACGAAACCCGGATATGGCTCTCCTGACGAGCATCCCGAGCTGCTGGATATAAATTACTACGATGCAGCGGATATTGGCCGCGACTGGCTCCACCTAAATGGCATTGACTATAATCCCGGACTTGACCAAATTGTAATTATTTCAAGAAGTCTGGGCGAATTTTATGTTATTGACCACAGCACTAACCTGATTGAAGCGAGCGGACATTCCGGCGGACGCTGGGGTAAGGGTGGCGATTTTCTGTACCGATGGGGCAATCCTGAGGCATATGGCAGGGGAACTCCTCAGGAACAAAGACTGTATGTTCCTCACCACGCCCATTGGATTAAACAAGGCTTGCCTCATTCCGGTAAGTTTTTGGTGTTCAATAACGGGCAAGGTAGACCCGGAGGGCCGTACAGCACCGTCGACATGGTGGCACCTCCATTAGACATTAACAACAAATACACCATACAACCCGGTAAAGCATATCTACCTGCATCCGGAATTGAAAAATACAAGGCAACAAATCCTACCTCATTCTATTCCGCTGTGGTTTGCGGAAGCTATCTGCTTAAAAACGGCAACCTGCTTACTACACATGGATTAAAAGGAACTGCCATAGAAACAGACAGCATCAACAATACGGTGTAGTCATATGTCAACCCCTTCAGCAGTGCGGGATTATTGGCACAAGGTAATGCCCCGGGAACCAACACTGTTTTTCGCTATGAGTTTTACCCTACTGACTTTTCAGGTTTTACGGGCAAGGATTTAACTCACGGTGTGGAATTGGAGAAAAATCCTTATTCAAAAAGGCTTTGCGAGAACAATAACATTGGCATAAAGCCATTGGAATCGAAAAATTCTTTTATCAACCCCAACCCGGCAGGAGATTTTGCGTTTGTGCTTGCCGAAACAGTTGAAAACGGCCGTATTTACAATACTGCTGGGCGCTGCGTGGGAACTTTTAATGGCAACCGAATAAATTTGTCCAGATTTAAGCCGGGAATATTTACGGTTACTTTTACTGCCGATGGAAAACACCAACAGGAGAAATTGCTGAAGGTAGAATAAGCAACAGGTTCTTATATTGTTAAGCTGCTAAGTACAAAATAACGACCAAAGCCCTTAATTTGCGTTGATGTTTGTCCGCGGCATCATAGCTTTTTTGGTTTGCTCGTTGTTTGCAGGTCATGGTCAGGTACAAGCCACGCAAGCACCCAAAGACACAGCTCAACAACCCCATCCGGTTGAATTTCCGGCCTTAAAACTCGGTCAACACATCGTTTACCACACCGGATTTGCGCTGGTTTACAACGAAGAACACGAACAGGCCGACTGGGTGGCCTATGAACTCACCGCCGAAGAAACCCAAAAATCGTTTGAAAGGGGCGATGTTTTTATGAAGGACCCGCTGGTAACCACAGGCACCGCCGCCGATGAAGATTACCTGCACTCGGGATATGACCGCGGACACCTGGCGCCCGCCGCCGATCTGGGCTATTCGCTTTCTTCCATGGCAGAATCGTTTTACTACAGCAATATGAGCCCGCAGGTTGCCGCCTTTAACCGCGGCGTGTGGAAACGGCTGGAAGGACAAGTGCGTGTGTGGGCCCGCAACAATGGTGCTGTTTATGTGGTGACCGGCCCGGTGTTAAAACCCGGCCTGCCCGCCATAGGGGCTAACAAGGTTTCAGTACCTAAACTATACTACAAGGTCATACTGGATTACCGCATGCCCGAATACAAGGCGCTTGGATTTGTATTGCCCAATGCAGGCTCTTCGCTGCCGCTGACGCAATTTGCCGTTACCATCGACAGCGTGGAGCGCCTTACAGGAATAGATTTTTTCCCCGCCCTGCCCGACAAAGATGAAAACACACTCGAATCCAATATTTGTCTGCCCTGCTGGAAATGGAGCACAAGCACACAATCCGGCGGAAAAAAGCCCACTGCTAAGGCGGGCGATGCAGTACAGTGTGGTGCTTCCACAAAAAACGGAGGACGGTGCACACGCATGACCAAAAGCCCGAACGGAAACTGCTGGCAACACGGTGGAGATTGATACGGGTGAATGATTTATATCGGGTATAATTAAAGCAACAGTTTAATAATTTGTTTCCGGCTGCCTTTATAAAATCCCTGCAATCTACCCATCCGAAAGAAGAGGTAAATGCATTGTTAGAGGCTCTGCAAACGCCTGCACCGGTAAGCATTCGGGTAAATACCCAAAAAACCGGGCTGAAACCAACATCCGCATCCGCTGTTCCCTGGTGTGAGCACGGCTATTACCTTCCCGAAAGGCCTTTGTTTGCTGCCGATCCTGCCTTTCATGCCGGGCATTACTACGTGCAGGAGGCGGCCAGTATGGTGGAAGGCAGCATTGTAAAGGGCTTGCTTGCTGCCTTGCCCGAAACCGCTATAATCCTGGATTTGTGCGCTGCTCCTGGCGGTAAAAGCACGCACGTGGCTTCAGTGCTCAGGGAGGGCGATATCCTTGTGGCAAATGAAGTGATCGGCACGCGCACGCCCATACTGTCCGAAAATCTATGCAAATGGGGTGCTGCCAATCATATCGTTACAAAAGCGGATGCATCGCGTTTTGGAAATAGCGAAGCCCACTTTGATATTGTGGTAGCCGACCTACCCTGCAGTGGCGAGGGGATGTTTCGCAAAGACCCTGCCGCCATCAATGAATGGAGCGAAAACAACGTAAAACTTTGCGCCGAAAGGCAACAGCGCATTGTAACCGATATATGGCCGGCCATAGCCCCGGGCGGTTACTTGATATACAGCACCTGCACCTTCAATACCGCTGAAAACGAAGACAATGTAAACAAACTGGCCGCAGACCTTGGAGCAAACATCCTGCAGCCCGATTTTTTGGGCAAGGAGGCCTTTTATTCGCTGCAAGAGGGAATGTACAGGGCGTTGCCACACAAGACAATGGGCGAGGGTTTTTTTGTGGCTGTGATGCAAAAAACCGGGGCGGGCTCAAAAGCAAAATCGCACGGAAAACAACGGATAAAAGCGACCTCCGCCACGTTTGCCGGATTGCCCCAAAACATGCACGCCGTGGAAACCCCGCAAGGCCTTTGGGGCATGTTCACCCCAAACCCGGATGCATGGCATCAACTGTTGGCAGAGCTGCCGGGCATTTATGCCGCAGGAACACCCATAGGACAGGTGTTTCATGGAAAATGGAAACCGGATACAGCCGTGGCGCTTTTGCAGCATGGTAAATCCGGTGAATGGCCTGAATTAATCCTCAATAATGCTGAAGTGATGGCCTTTCTGCGACGCGAATCCCTGCCCAACACAAATAGGAAAGAGGGTTTGCACCGGGTGGTGTGGAACGATGTCTCTATGGGTTTTGTGAATGCCAACCGCCACCAATGGAACAACCTATGGCCCATGGAATGGCGCCTTAGAATGCGGGTGTCTGAGCCTGTTAGGGTTATTTGTTGATATTCACAGGCCTGTGCCTACCCCACAAACAGCCACACCGTGAGAGCATACATGGTCACCAGCAGCAATATGGTAAGGCTGAGGTTTTTAAGTTCCGCATTCCAAGGCGCACGGGCTTCAGGGGTTGTGGGTGCTATTTGATTATTCAGTTCAGAAACCCGGTTAGTATGGCGCGTAAGCAACAAGATAACTGGGGCATACACCAGCAACAACAGCATGGGTTCAGTAAGGTTTGGACGGATTTGCAAACTACCTCCTTCGCTCAAAAAACTGGCAAATACGAAAATAAAACCCAGCAAAACCAAGGCTTTATGGTACATCAAAGACAGGCGCTTACCCATCCGCAAGGCCAGGGTAAGTTTACCCGACAGGTTATCTGTTTCGGTGTCGCGCATGTTGTTTACATTTAATACAGCCGCACTCAGCAAACCCATACCCATAGCCGCCAGCCAAATCTGGGGCATCAGGATGCCTGCCATGAGGTAAAATGTGCCGCATACAGCTACAGGACCAAAAAAAATAAACACCACCACATCTCCCAGCCCGGAGTAACCAAAGGCACGTTTGCCCAGGGTATAACCCAACGCGGCCAGGATGCCTAAGATACCGAGGGCAAGGAAAATTCCGAAGGATTGCAGGTTGGGCAAGTATATATAAAGCAGTAATAATCCAAGTACCAGCGCCACCAATCCATTGACCATTAGCGCGGTTTTCATTTGCTGCGGGGCAATACTGCCCGAGGTCAGGGCTCGATCGGTACGGTTAGCGGCCTTATCGGTGCCCTTCATAAAATCACCGTAATCGTTGGCCAGGTTGCTGAGTATTTGCAAACTCACGGCCGTGAGCGATGCCAACAGAAACACAATGCTGCTAAACTTGCCGTGCATGCCAGCCAGGGCAGCACCAAGGGCAATACCGCTCACTGCCAGGGGAAGGGTTTTCAGCCGAAATGCTTGTATCCAGGATTTCATGCGGTTTACAGGCAGGCAGTACGGCCTCCGTCTACCACCACGTTGGTTCCGTTGATATAGGAGGCTTTGTCAGAGGCCAAAAAACAGATGGCATTGGCAACTTCCTGGGGTTTGCCAAAACGGCCAGCTGGAATTTCGTGCAGCATCTCGGCCTTTACTGCATCGATTTCGGTGCCGGTTTTAGCACTTTTATTTTCGATTATGCTGCTCAGGCGCTCGGTTTCCGTAGCTCCGGGCAATACATTGTTTACAGTAATGCCGAAGGCAGCGAGTTCATTGGCCAAGGTTTTTGACCAGTTGCCCACGGCACCGCGAATGGTATTGCTCACACCCAGGTTTGGCAAGGGCACCTTGACGCTGGTGCTGATAACGTTAATAATGCGGCCGTATCCGGTGGCTTTCATACCCGGTATAAAAGCTTGTGAAAGGTTGTGGTTGTTGATGAGGTGGTTCTGAAACGCCTCTATAAAAGCAGCGGTGTGGGCGGTGTGGGCGGGCCCTGCGGGCGGACCACCGGTGTTGTTTACCAAAATGTGAACGGTATGTTCCGAAGCAATGCGCCCTGCAGTTTCGGCTACCTGTGCATTGTTGCTGAAATCGGCAATGGCATAGCTATGGCCAGTGCCGGGCAGTTCAGCAAGGGTTTGCTTGAGTTTTTCTTCGTTGCGGGCCAATAGAATCACGGAGGCTCCGGAGGCCGCCAGTTCCATAGCTGCGGCTTTACCGATGCCGGCGGTGCTTCCACATACCACAGCTGTTTTGCCCTTGATGTCGATAATCATGGTGCAAATGTAAGGCAGAGCTATGCAATTGTGGGTTTACACAACCCTGCCGGAGTTGTGGAACATCATGGCCCTGTTTGACTGAGTGTCAGGGAAAATGGCATACTGTGGCTATCAAAACCATACACACATGGCCACACTCACCACATCCAGGTTATCGCGGTAGCCAAGATCAAAAGGATATATGGAAATGGCATCACTGTTGGTAAAAAAACGTCGGTATTCCAAGCGCAGCAAAGCGTGCTCTTCCACTTTTCTATTCAGGCAAAACCCATAGCTACCTGTTCGGTAGCCCTTATCAGCATGATACAGTGGTGTTTGAAAAATATTGTACCCGTCACTAAACCATTCCACCCGGCCCGACAATGATATTTTGGAGGTAAATGCGTATTTCAGCTGTGCATTCGCATTCCACCATGTTTTAAATCGAAAACTGCCATGATCGGGTGGCGGCATAAGGCTGTCATACCTATAGTTGGAGTAGCGCTGCCTGCCCGCATAAACACAGACAGAGGCATCCCATTTTTTGCCGAACCTTCCAATCCAGTATAAATCGGTAAAAAACCGGGTATCGAATTGCGGTTGTGCCTGGCTTTCTTCGTTACCAATGTAGGTGTTCCAGTTGATAAGATGGTTTTTACCCACCTGCCATTCCAACTGGGTTCCCAGGGCCAAATGGGCGTTGTTGTCTTGAATCTGCTGCCAACCATTGATGATGTAGGTGTAAAAACGCACATTCTTCCGCAACGGCAATCCCAGTTTTACGCCGCTGAGGTAATACGGCGAATTCTCGGCCGATAGCGACCTTGTATACATAATCTGGTCTTTGCTCACGGGATTTTCGTTGGTATATGGCGAACCCAAAATACCGGCATCCATCCACAGGTTGTGTTTTTTTGACAAACGCACTCCCACACTGGCCTCAAGCAGGTTTTTTAGTGTACCGGGTTCGTTGGCCAGGTTGGCATTCATATATGTCCCAAAAGCGGGCACCAGCCGCGCCCGAATTCCTGCTGTCTGGTAGCGAATATCGAGCATGGCAAGGTTTACGGCAAATGTGTTGTTATTAGCAGAAGAAACCATATACGGCAAAGTATTCCCTGCCCCACTGCTGTTGGCATACACGTCCACACAGGCACCCAGGGTAATCTTACCCAGGTGTTCACCGCCGGCAGTATCTACGAAACCCGTATTCACTACCTGTGCCCTCAGGGCAAGGACAGACAGGGATAGCAGTAAAAAGGAGAGAAATTTCACGCCGGTTTAATCCTACACAAACCGCGGATCCGCTTCCATTACATGTCCGCAGGTTTTACAGGTACGCAAATACTCGGAACCATAATAATGCTTAAAATGGGGCAGAAAATCAGTTTCTATATTCTGTAATTCAAAATAGGTTTCGTGCAGCTTGGTGTTGCATTTATCGCAAAACCATAGCAACCCATCTTTATAGCCTTTGTTTTCGCGCACGCGCTCAATAACAAGCCCCACGCCCCCGGCCATGCGCCCGGGACTGTGCGGCACACCGGCAGGATGCAGGTACATATCGCCTGCCTTCAGCGGCACTTCCACGCATTTACCATCCACCTGAATTTTGATAAGGGCTTCGCCTTCCAGCTGGTAAAACAGCTCTTCGGTTTCATTGTAGTGGTAATCTTTGCGGGCATTTGGACCTCCCACAATCATCACGATGTAGTCGGTGCCTTCGGGATACAGGTTTTTGTTGGCCACCGGTGGTTTCAGCAGGTGCTTGTTTTCCTCAATCCACTGGTTCAGGTTAAAAGGCATGCGTATGTTCATGGTATTGCAAACTTACCCGATTTATTTGGAAAATTCGGTAATTTTTCGTATATTGAGATTAGCCGGGTTTGTACGCCTCAATAACCGCGTGCTGCATGGGTTGTATCTTTCCCGCGATGATGCGGTCCGGCTCTTCCTCTGTTTGGGTGGTGATTTTTTCAAAACCGTGTTTTGACAACAATTCTTCCAAGTCTGAAATTTCGTAAAGCGTAAAACCAAATTGGGTAAAAGGGATAGCCTGCATATAGGTTTTGGGGCGATACCCCAGCATTAGCATGCCGCCTGGTTTTAGTACCCGCATGATTTCGGCAAGTTCCTTTTCGGGGTTTTCCCATAAATACACCACATTGATGCCAAAACAAACATCAAATGTTTGGTCTGTAAACGGCATAGTGGCAACTTCCCCCAACAAAAAGCGGGCTCCGGGAATGTTTTTGGAGGTAGCCATGGCCACCATTTCATATGAAAAATCGATACCGTTGTAATGCAGTGATTTATTCTGCTGATATAGTATTTCAGGCACAAGGCCTTCACCAAAACCTATTTCCAGTAACTGTTTTTCTTTTTCTGGCAAAAGCAATTTAACCACATGTGCATACAGCGCCCCGTTTAGTTCACGCATATAGGCAGCGATGGCTTCAGCGCCCTCTCCGTGCGGTTTTCGCAGTTGTTCGGCTTGTTGTTAGGGTGTGAAGGGGAATGGCATAAGATTCTATATTACTCCCTCAACTTCAGCAGCAACTCCGTCAGTCCTTTTTTCAGCGCATCCACATTGTCTTTGCCGGTGGCAGAAATAAATACCGCAGGTGCGTTCTCCTTGGCTATCCAGCCTTTTTCAAATTGTGTGGCGGTGAGACCGGTTTGTCCTACATAAAAATCATCTGGGGCGCCGCGGAAAGCATCAATTTTATTGAACACTACCAGCTCGGGTTTGTTGCCCGCACCAATGGCCAGCAGGGTTTCCTTCACCGAGCGCATCTGCTCCTCAAAATGCGGACTGCTGATGTCTACCACATGCACCAGTAAATCGGCCTCCAGTGCCTCTGCCAGCGTGCTTTTGAAGCTTTCTACCAGCTGCGTGGGGAGTTTTCGTATAAATCCTACCGTATCGCTTAGCAGGATAGGCATGGTTTTCAGTTCGTCCGTGGGGTGTGGCAATACAAGTTTTCGCACCGTGGCATCCAGCGTGGCAAACAGCTTGTTTTCTACCAGTACTTCGGCTTTGCTCAGCAGGTTCATGATGGTGCTTTTGCCCACGTTGGTATAGCCTACCAAGGCCACACGGTACATGCCTTCTCTGGATGCACGCTGTGTTCTGGATGTTTTTTCAATATGCGCCAGTTTTTCCTTCAGTACGCTGATTTTGTTGCGCAGCGCACGGCGGTCGGTTTCAATTTCAGTTTCACCGGGACCTCTCAGCCCGATACCCCCTTTCTGACGGCTCAAGTGTGTCCACATGCGGGTAAGGCGGGGCAGCAGAAACACGCTCTGGGCAAGTTCCACCTGTATTTTGGCCTGCGCTGTTTTGGCATTGCGGGCAAATATGTCCAGAATCAGATGGGTGCGGCTTAGTACCTTCACATCGGGCATATCCTGCTCCAGGTTGCGAATCTGGCTGGGGCTCAGTTCATCGTCAAACACAACCATATCCACGTTGTGTTCTTTCACCCACAGCACCAGTTCTTCCAGCTTGCCTGTGCCCAGATAGGTTTTGGGATGGGGATGGGGCAATTTTTGGGTAAAGCGCTTCCGTGTGATGGCACCGGCCGAGGAAACCAACTGCTCCAGTTCATCGAGATATTCGTGCAAACGGCCTTCCTGAGCAGGAAAATCCACTCCTACCAGCACAGCATACTCCTGTTTTTTCTCGGTAGAATGAAGGGTTTCCTTGTTTTTGCCCATGATTATGGGCAAAATTACCCTTTTGGTTTGGCAATGCCGCATGGGAACGCGAATTTTGAAATCAGGTTGATACGCATAATCGCAATATGGTTTCTATTGGGCTCGGCAAATCTTTTGGCGCAAAAGGTCACGCTGAACGCCTTGCCGGGTGGAAAGTCCATATACAGCCATTATCGTGTGGTGGGGGAAAATGCCGCGGGTATTTACCTAATGAATTACCGCGATGCGGATATGCGAAAAAATTTTACGGTAATCCGGGTAAACCACAGCCTGGAATACCTGCAGGAAAAGCCCATAGAGCTTGGTAAGCGTGGCCGCCTAATCAAACTTTTCACCTGGGATAGTGGTATTTGTATGCTGTATCTGGAGAGGATTAAACAACAGACATTTCTGCAATACAGAATGATCTCACCCGGCCTTGATAAGGAATTTGCCGGCAGTTTGGGCATAGTTCCCGGCCTGGAATCGGCAGAAGCCGTTACCGCCGAGTACAGCATAAACAGGCAATGGTGCGCCATTTGGACCGAGCAGGTATCGGAACAGGGATTGCAAAAATTGGGAATCACCCTTTTTCACCTGCCAACACACCAAAAATGGCAACAGGAGTGCCTGATTCCATTCAGCAGCAGGCTGGTGAACGTACAGGAAGCTTCGCTTGGAAACGAAGGGCAGCATGCCTGTGCAGTAACGTTTGATGATGAATCCGGCCGTCGCTCACCCATTCGTTTTTTCGCTGCCTTTGGCGATAAAGAGCGGTTTAAACCGCTTTTTCCCATCAATGCCTCCTCCTTTCACATAAATGGCGAGGAACTGGTTAGGGATGAATTTGCAAACAGGTTTGTTTTTAGCGGGTTTTGGGATGAAAACAAAGAAGAAAGAAGTGGTGGAACCCTGATCTTATCGCTGCACGACACCATTCAGGAAGGGCGCACTGAACTGCTTGCCCGTACCACCTTTTCGTCGGGCCTTGTAAGCGAACTTATAGGCGCATCGGCTCAGGAAAAAGGCCGAATTCCGGAAAATATGTTTATTCGGAAAATTGTGCCACGCAGCGATGGAGGAAACCTAATTATTGCAGAAAAGTTTTATATCACCCAGCATCTGGAAACCTTCTACATCAATGGTATTCCCCAAACCAGCAGCAAAAATGTATATCACTACGATGATGTATTGCTATTGTCCACGAATGCCATGGCAGAAATGGAGTGGTTTCGGGTGATTCACAAACGTCAAAGCGGTTTTGCAGGTGCAGGATTTTATAATGGAATTGCCATTTATGTTTGTGATAGCACTGCGCAATTGTTGTATAATGATAATGCCACACAAAATAATAGGGTAATGCATTTGAGTGTAGACCAAAAGGGTGCAATTTTGCAGAAGGTATTGTTCAACAGCGATGAGGTATATACAGGATTCATTCCGCAGGAAGGAAGGCAGGTTGGCTATAACCGTTTTGTAGTATCGCTGAATATGGATAAACAACTGATGCTGATGAAAGTTACTGCGGATTAGTGCTAAAGTATTTCAAACATATTGGTCCCTCTGCAGTTTTTGCGGTATTTGTAGGCGCATTACTTCTGCGTATACCTGCTGTTGCATTCACGGTAAGCAGTCCGGAACCTTTGAATGGCGTGGTATTTGGGCATTTTTTCAATGCTGTTAGACAATGGCCCTGGTTGTCTCTGTTACTGGGATTTTTGGTAGTTTTTACACAAGCCATGATATTTAACAAGCTATGTAATGAACATGATGTGCTTTATACACACACATTCATGCCTGCATGGCTATTTATTTTGGCCAACAGCATCTTCCCTGAAAACCTGCACATCAACCCCCTAATGGTTTCTAATTATTTTGTCATTGGTGCCTTTGTCTTTCTTTTTCGCATGCACCAAAGTGACCGAAGCCCGACATTGCTTTTCTATGCCACAGCATTGCTAACGTTAGGTTCATATTTTGTTACCGAATATCTGGGAGCGCCAATCATGTTGCTGGTCGCAACGATAATATTTAAAAATGTGGGTCCGCGCGATCTTCTTGCTATCATTACCGGAACGCTTATTCCGCTTGGAATGATCTGGTCATTTCATTTTCTAACCGATCAGCCATTTGATTTTCCAATACCTAAATACAATTTGAATATCAAGCTGGACAAGGCGTTTATGCGTTATGTGGCGATGACGTTCTTTTTTCTGCTAACCTTTGCCGGACTGCTGAAATCCGGATTAAACTATTTCAAAAACAACATTAAAACCCGCCGTATCAACCTTGTATCCATAGCCTTTTTTGCCTTCGCTATTTTTATTATCCTGATTAAATATGACCATTTGCGGCATTATATTACCATTGCAAACAGCGGTATGGCCCTGTATGCCGCATATTTTT
Source organism: Sphingomonadales bacterium (assembly GCA_016872175.1). Taxonomy (GTDB): domain Bacteria; phylum Bacteroidota; class Bacteroidia; order NS11-12g; family UBA955; genus RGEC01. Next base: position 24,942 of record VHBA01000017.1, read on the forward strand.
TGCTGGGTGAAAAAGGACAGCGGATTAAAGGACTGCTCCATAGCATTCTGCTGATATTGCTATTGCTCTCTCTGTATGGCAATCAGCTCAAAGACTGGCTTTTATAGGGTTATTTGGCTTGCCCGTTAATGCCAATACTCAGGGATATTATATTGCTATAGAGCCCGGTACCTGAGGCACCAAAACCTGCCAGTGCATAATCCAGTTTAAGTCTGTCTATTTCAACACCAATACCCGTGCTGGGTTGCAGGGTGAGGCCATAAGTACCGTTACTGCGAGTTTCGCGCTGAAACTGAGAAACACCGGCGCGCACCATCAGGCGGAATTTTTTGGCATCTTCCCTAATGCCTGCCTCAATTCCGAGGCGAGGATCTGCACTGATTAATCCTGTTTTTAGTAGCGTATTCCTTTTACCATCGGTAGTTATATCCAGGTTGGCTTCTCCAAGCAACTCAAATTTATTTTTTGTAAACCGATAAAAACCGCCCGCATTAAGTCGTGGCAATGCGAGTTCCAGGCTGTTTTTGGGTATGGTATTTCCTGTCAGGTACAGAATATCTTTCTGGTTGTTGGTAAATGTAAAGTTCCAGCTGTTGAAGGTGGTAGTAATATCCTTTGCATTGACCCCAAATCCCCATTTACCCTTGTAATCGCGGATTTTGAAGCCTGCATCCAGCCCAAAACCCCATGCTGTGGCAAATTCTCCCACCTTTCGGTGAATGAGTTTTACATTGCCGCCCCAGCTCACCAGCACATCTGTCTTGCGCACCGGTCTTGTCTGCTGGGCATAGGTACCAATAAAGGCATAATCTGAGGCCGAAAAAGTGGTAACCCGGTCGTAGTTGATTTCTCCGTTGCGGATAAGATCCAGGGTGTTTAGTATGCCGTCCACGCCAAAACGCAATACAGAAAAGCCAAACACCTTGTTTTTTGAAGATTTAATTCCCAGGGTTAGGTAATCAAAGTTGGCAATGTTCTGAAAATAGAAATTGTGCATAAAGCCCACCTGAATTTTATCGGTCTGCTCTGCCAGTCCCGCCGGATTCCAGTAGGTGCTGTAAACATCTGAAGTGCCGGCAGCACCGGTTTTGCCCATGCCAAACTGCCTTGCACCTGCTCCTACATGCATAAACTCGTTCACATACTTACGGCTGCTCTGTGCCGAAAGCTGCTGGGATAAAATCAGCAAAAGCCATAAACCAATGTATCTCATGACATTTCCTCCATCAGACGGGGCATGGTCACAAAAATAAGACTTTCTGCTTCATCCAAAACTGATTGAACTCCAAGGTTTTGCTGCTCTGTCCACTCCGGGCTCACACGGGCATACATATAGATTCGGCTCAGCGAGAAGGCAAATGCCGGATTGTGCACATACTGCATGAGGTATCGAAGCTCGCAAAAACGCTGCAGGCGTTTGTTAAATTCTTCGGTAGTGTTAATGTTAAGCGATATCAAGTACGCATCAATTACCTCAGGCCGGGTTTGCTCCAGTTCTTTATAAAACCGGGCAATCAAATCCGTTTCCTGTTTAATCAGAATGCGGTCTATCATCAGCTCTGCAATCAAATGGGCGGCAAACCAGGTGCGGGGTATGTTGTGCTCCTCAAAAACCGGTTTGATGATTTTGCCTATTTCAGGGATAATGTCTTTGAAAAAGCCTGATTGGTGGAAGCGTTTATCACGCTCAACATGTTTAAGGGTTCCCAGATGAAGAGAATTTGTTTCGGGGTAGTCATGGCCGGGAAACCGTTCCGGTTGCAGCCGCATACCGGGAAGAAAATTTCGCACAAAGTCGGGTGTCAGCAAGCCCAGGTTGTGGTGCACTTCTCCGGGCCGGTGATCAAAATAGTAATGTGCGAAATAATTCAATTTGTTTACAAAGTTAATCCTGGAGAATTAAAAACCTTTCGGCTGCCGGTGTTGTTAATTTTGTAAATAATTGAAGCATGCGTTTTTGCCTGATACTATGCTGCGGTTTAGCGCTTTTTGCCTGCGGATCGGGGAGAAACCCTGCTCAATCTAATACCACAGCCATGCAGAACGAAACACCCGATACATTACTGCCGGTTCCTGCTACCGAGGAGGAATGGAAACAGCGCTTAACACCCGAAGAATACAGGATATTGCGCCAAAAAGGAACGGAAAGACCGTTTAGCAGCCCGTTTGAGCAGGTATGGGACAGCGGGACCTATGTGTGCAAGGGTTGTGGCAATGAACTGTTTCGCAGCGAAACCAAGTTTGACGCAGGCTGTGGCTGGCCAAGTTTTTATGAGGCCATGGATAAAAGCAGGGTAAAAGAAATCGTGGATTACAGCCACAGCATGATTCGCACCGAGGTGGTTTGTGCCCGCTGTGGCGGTCACCTTGGGCATGTTTTTAACGATGGCTATGGTCAACCTACCGGCTTGCGCTATTGTATCAATGGTGTGAGCCTGGGTTTCCGTAAAAAGTAGCGCTCTTTTTATTTGGAATTTTCAATAAAATTCCGTATATTCACGTTAAGGTGACATCATTTCACAAAAGAGCCTCATAAATTTAACCCTATTTCACCATTGAATAAACAAATCCTCTGGGTATTCATAGCCCTTTTTTGCTGTCAGGGTATGCTATGGGGACAATGTAAAAAAACCACACAGACCCTCGACGGCGGCACTGCCACAGGCACTTTATGCAAGCAAAAAATAAAAGCTTCCTACGGTGGATGGATGATTCAGGAATACAGAAAGGGAACCTGGAATTTTACCAACGACGACGGAAAATTATTCAAAACCGGCAACTATGTGGCCGAAGATGGTGTCGGATACCGAACAGGAGACTGGACATGGTACAATGAAGAAGGTAAACCCTTTGTAGTGGTTAACTATTTTAGAGATAAAAAATCTAAATTAACGGTACTGGACAGTGGCTGGGCCAGAATGGGGGATGATTCCATGTTTGTGACTGGGGCAGATGATTCTCATGTAAATCTGTTTTTTACCGACGGAAAAACACACATTGATTATTGCAAAATCGCACCCGGGTTTGCCATTGATTTAAATAAAATAAAAAATAAAACCGTTGATTCTGCAACCATTAAACCAATACCCGGAGTAATTGGAATTAATACCAGTGCACTGAGAGGTCAAACCAACGTTACAACTAAAAAGGAAAATATTATCTGGAAAGACGCCACACTTATAACTATGTTTCCGGGTTTAGCGGGGCTTACCGGGCAAAATGCAGAACCAATAGCTGAGGAGCAAAATCTGATTATAAATCCGGGATTTAATACCATTAAAAAAGACGATGGTGTTGGGAAATTGTTTTTTCACGATGCCCTGATGAAAGGCTGGGGTGTTGCCAATGAATCACCCGACTATTACCGTGAGTTTGGATTGCAGTTTTTAGGCTTTCGTGCAGGCGGTGTCAATTATGAGGTAATTCGAGGCACACTGAAAAAGAAGCTGGTAGCAGGCAAAACATATTGTTTTCGCTACCAGGTAAAACTGAAATATGATGATAATTACGCTATAAACAGTGTAGGCGCGGTTTTTACTGACACCAAGCTAAATAAAATATTCTCGCGTGATTTATTGGCTGATATGCCTTCAAAGGTTTTATCACCCCAGGCCCTCCCCATGGCGCTCAGAGACTCATGGATGACGATATCAGGTTCATTTGTGGCAACAGGTGGGGAGGAATTTGTTTACATTGGGCAGTTCAGCCACAAGGCCAACACCAAATTTTGGCCTTTGGATTCCCTCTTTACCGGATTAACCTCCGGCGAAATTTATTACTACTTCCAAAATCCTGTGCTGATGGAAAAAGGGGCCGGCACGAACTGTCCATGTAATACTGACGAATGTGTTCCTGATTCCGCATTTACTGAACAAGCAGAAACACGGGAGAGCTTTGTCTTACGTGATGTACAATTTGCCACGGGTAGTGCTCGCTTGTTGCCGGAGTCTTTCCCTGTGCTGGACAGCCTAGCAGAGCAACTGATGGAGAATACTGTCTGGAAACTTGAAATTACGGGTCATACAGACAATCAGGGGCAAGCGGATGATAACCTCAAACTATCGGTCAGGCGTGGTAAGGCCGTGTATGATTACCTTTCAGGAAAGGGGGTTTCAACAGTTCGAATGAAATTCAACGGCAAAGGCGATACTGAACCTGTGGAAGACAATGAAACCGAGGATGGGCGGGCCATAAACCGCGGGGTAGAATTTGTTATTCTCAGATAATTACTGGGCGTTGTTCTCAATTACACCATCCCTCACCCGCACCATACGCTTGGCATAGCGGGCAATATCTTCTTCATGGGTTACCAGTATAATGGTGTTTCCCTTTGCATGAATTTCATCAAACAAAGCCATGATTTCCTTGCTGGTATTGGTGTCCAGGTTTCCGGTAGGTTCATCGGCCAGCAGTATGCTGGGATTATTGATGAGGGATCTTGCCACAGCTACACGTTGACGTTGTCCTCCGCTTAGCTCATTGGGCTTATGACTCATACGGTCGCTAAGTCCTACATCATTTAGAGCCGCTTTGGCGCGTTCGGTGCGTTCCTTTTTGCTAACACCGGCATACACCAGGGGTAAAGCCACATTGTCAAGCGCTGTTAGCCTTCCCAGCAGGTTAAAGGTTTGAAACACGAAGCCAATTTCCATATTGCGGATATGGCTGAGTTCGCCATCTGACATACTGCTAACCTCTTTGCCGTTGAGGATATAGGTTCCGGCTGTGGGAGTGTCCAGACAGCCTATGATATTCATCAGTGTACTTTTACCCGAACCACTGGGGCCCATCAATGCAACATATTCACCCCTTATTATTTCCAGGTTGATATCGCGCAGTGCATACACAATCTGTTCGCCCAGTTCATAGCGTTTTTGAATACCGGTTAGGGATATAAGGGCATTGTCCGGCATCAGTCAGTTTGGCCGATTACTTTGGGCACGCGGAAGAAATCGCTGTCTTTTTTGGGTGCATTTTTCAGCGCTTCCTCGTGGGTTATTTCCTGCTCCACTTTGTCTTCACGAAGGTTGTTTACCCTGTCTGTCATGTATATCAGGGGTTCTACACCATCGGTGTTTACTTCATTCAGTTTTTCACACATCTCCAGGATGTTTTCCAGATCCCGGCGCATTTTTTCAGCTGTCTCACCTTCAAATTTCAGGCGACATAAAGCCGCCAGTTCCTGTACTTTTTCGGGCGTTATTTTCATGCGTAAACCTTTCTCTTTTTTAGGTTGGTATCCATCACATCAAAAACAGTTTGTTCCAGTTTGCCTGCATCCTCCGCACCCATGCCGCGGGTATCAATGGCTTCGTGGATATTCATACGCATCAAGCCGGGAAACGCTATCCATGAATACACATCCATTCTTTTGTGATTGTCAGGCAAAGTTACGGGAATTATCACGGCTTCCTGCTCAATTGCAAGACGGAACGCACCCGGTTTAAACTTATGTAATTTTGGGGTATCGGTCGGAATTTTACCTTCGGGAAAGATAATCATGTGCGCACCGTTGCGCATTTTTTCTGCAGCCAGGTGAAAGGCAGTGTGCGAACTGCGCAGATTTTCCCGTTTCACGGGCACATCCAATGTATCAAACCATTTGCTGAACAAGGGAACCTGGCTTAGTTCCATTTTAGCCATGAAAAAATTAAATCCCGGTAAATACGTGCCGCAGGTTAGGATATCGAGGTAACTGCAGTGGTTGGCGCAATAAATAATACGCCGGCCTTTTGGGATTTCTGCCTCACGGGTAATGACTGGAATCAGGCCTGCGGGAACACAGGTAAGCACACCCCATACCCTGCGAAGTCTGTGCGCTACGGGATATGTTTTTTTAAATGAGAGAAAGACATAAAATAATGGCCACATTGCCAGAAATAGAGACGCGAACCACAGTCCGGCCCAGCCCAGCCATATTTTACCCGCAATTTTCTTCATGCATTTCGCCCACTGCGCACAAATACCAGCAGCGCAATTACCACGCCCGTACTCAAACACATCTGTATCTGAGAAACACTGATTGACATAGGATCAAGCTGCTTGCTTATGTAGGCATTGGCCTCCTCTATTTTGGCTGCCTGTTCTTCTTTTTTAAATTCTTTTTCTATGCGGGCAGTCTGGTGCTTCATGGCAATAGCTGTATATGCTTTGATTTTGCCGGGTTCGTTTTTCAAAACATGTTGCAGCCCCGCCACTGTGCACATTGCAACCAGCAAGGAAGTAAGCAAGCTGCCAAAAAGCGCTTTACCCAAATTAACAGGAGATACAGAATCTTTTTTCAGCTGTTTGAGAAACTGCCAAACTGCCAGACCAGTAAAAACAACGTTTCCCAGCAAGGGCAGTACTGCACCAAAAGACGAGGTAAGGTACAAGTCCCTGTACCAGTATATTAGGTGCATGGCGGTAGCCGCCGATCCGTAGGCAAGTCCATACAAAGCAATTTTCTTAAACATGACTGCAAAGATGCATAAAATAAAGTGCCAGGGCGCCTGTTGGCACCTAATCATTCTACAAAAGCAGTGAATTATTCGCTGTCTTTTGGCTCTTCCGAATCCCTGCTTAGGTATTCGTCAAAATCATACTCAGGCAGCAGATTGGTTTTCACGTGGCCTATGGTCTCATGGAGTGCATCCCTGAATTTGTGAAAATCCTCTTTGTACAAGTGAATTTTCGTTTTGATGAAGTTGCCATCATCAAATTTGCTACGCTTGCTCTCCGTGATGGTGATGTAATAGTCGCTGTTGCGGGTGGCTTTTACATCAAAAAAATAGGTTCGTTTGCCTGCTCTGATTCGTTTTGAAAAAATTTCTTCTTGTTCGTTGCGGTAGTCTTCTCCCATATATTGTGTATCTCCTTATTTTCAAGTGCTTAGGACAAATGTATGGGAATGAAACGAAGATTTCAAAATTATTTTTTTTGTGTAAAATATAATTATTGTAACCGTAAAAAATTATTGGCCATGGCCTTGCAGCTGATGCAATTCTGTGAAACTGCCGCCAGCTTTAACCAGATCGGCAAAAGTTCCCTGCTCTTCGATAACACCATCATTTAGCAGAATGATATGATCTGCGGCCTGCAGCGATGCCAGCCGATGGCTGATGATAATGGCCGTTTTCCCCTCGAGCTTGCTGGTGAGGGATTGTATGATTTCTTTCTCTGTGTCGGCATCCACCGCACTCAGGCAATCGTCAAAAATATACAAATCAGCGTCCTTGATGAAGGCTCTGGCAATGGAAACCCGCTGTTTCTGACCCCCGGAAAGCAAAACACCTCTTTCTCCCAGCAGGGTTTTCAACCCAAGCGGAAATTGTGCTATATCCCGCCCCAAACCGGCCATCATGGCGGCTTCGGTTATTTTTTCCTCCGATTCTTCACCCTCTGCAACACCAAAGGCAATGTTGCCGGCCAGTGTATCGCTGAACAAAAAAACATCCTGGGGCACATAGGCAATGTGCCGGTTAAAATCGCTGCGTGAAATATCCAGAGGGGGCACATCATCAAAAAGGATTTTTCCGCTGTCGGGTACAGACTGACAGCTTAGTAACTGGGCCATGGTGGTTTTTCCGCAGCCCGTTTTTCCGGTTATGCCCAGAATCTTCCCTTTTGGAATCACCAGGTTAATATCCGTCAATGCCGGTTTCCTGGCCCCCGGATAGGTAAATGTCACGTTCTGCCAGGTAATCTGATGATGGAATTGAAATGGCAGGATATGGTCAGACTCTACTTCTACAGGATAGTCCAGAAATTCATTGATACGTTTCTGACTTGCCGCTGCCTTTTGCACCAGTGCAGTGGTCCAGCCAAGGCTGGCTACGGGCCAGATCAGCATATTCAGGTACAAGATAAATTCTGCAATATTTCCTGCACTGAATGTGCCCGCCTCAACAGCCTTACCGCCCAGAAACAATACCATCAGTGTACTAATACCAACCAGCAATATCATCAGTGGGAAAAACAGGCTGTTTACCACAGCCAGTCGCATATTCAGCCGGCGGTATTCTTCTGTTTTGGCCGAAAAATCCTCGAAAAATGAACGTTCCGAGCCAAAAGATTTGATAACCCGAATACCTGCAAATGTTTCCTGTGAAGCGGTGGTAAGCACGCTTAGCTGGCTTTGTATATCGGCATTACGGCGGTTTATAATTTTACTGACGTGGTAAATACTGTAGCTAAGCAGAGGCAGTGGAATGAGCACCCATAGCGTTAATTCCGTGTTGACCATCATCATTTGCGTGATTACCGTAATGAATGTAAAAATGATATTTGCAAAATACATCACGGCCGGCCCCACATACATGCGCACATTGCTTACATCTTCGCCAATACGGGCCATCATATCGCCTGTAAAATGCGCGCGGTAAAACGACACTCCCAGCCGCTGATATTGGTTGTAGATGTCGTTTTTAAGGTCAAATTCAACCTTGCGGCTCACTACCACTATACTCTGCCGCATCAGGTACATAAATACACCTTTCAGTGCAGCCGCCAGAAGCAGCAATACCACAAAGCCCGCCGCTGAGGCATACACAATACCTATTAGGGCTTCACCCCCAAGTCCAGAGGCTGTGCGGCTATGCACTACCGCTTCGTTCAGTCCTTCGCGCACAAAAACGGCCACATAAACGCCCACCATGTTGCTCAGTACGATACAGAAAACGCCAAACAGCATTTTGCCTGCATAACGCTTAAAGTAAATATTGAGTGCAAGCAATTCCTTCATGACCGGGCCGCAAAGGTAATCGAACAAAGGCGCTGATAAGGAATAACAGCGGTATTAATCCTTAAGAGTCTGTCAGTTCTTAATCCACTTTTCAGCAGCTACATAGCTGCCGTTATGGCTAACAAGCAACATGTAGCAACCCTGAGAAAGCCCAGCAGTGTTGATTTTTACTGAAGTATTGCCGGGGGTGATTTCCTGCTCAGATATAGTTCTTCCGGTAAGGTCGGTAAGGCTCACTTTCCATCCTTTGTCTGCCACTGCAGCCAGGGTAACCTGCATTTCGGCAAAGCCCGGATTGGGGTGAATGCTGATTCCCCTCAGTTCCGCAGAAACAACACGGCTTGTATTTAAGTGGTTCACATTCACAAAAGCCCCTGAACCCAAGTTATACCAAGTTCCTGAAGCAGTTGTCTCCAGGCGAATGGCCCTTGCGGTGTAGGTGTTTTTACCATTATTAAAATTGGAACTGTCATTATAGAATGTATCTTTAATGATAAAGTTTTTATTCACCCTAAAATAGGTATTTGCCGCCGTATCATAGCGGTAAACCACGTATCCGTCATGCTTACCCAAAGCCTTGCTCCAGTTGAGTTTTACCAAATTGTTTTGGCTGGTGGCATTTACCTTGGCAACAGGTGCCAGGTGTCTCATTTTCAGTGTAGGATCACCGAGCAGTGCCATATGAACTTTATTATCACTCATATTGAAACCACCATTCCAGTAATCCGTTACGTTGTTCATAGAGAGTTTTGCACCATAACCAATATTTTTACCCAAGGCCATGTGATGCACATACCATTTGGGAATGCCGCCCCAGGCGCTGGTTAGGGCGCTATTGCAAAGGGGAGCTCTCAGAATATTGTTCTGCTGATCCCAGTCGCCAAAGTAGGAGCCGGCCAGCATGGTAAATATATTCCGCATGGAATCGGCTACAAAGCTCGAAGTGGTGCCGATGCCGCTGCAGGAAGTATTGGAACCGCCCCCACAACCATAACTCCAAAGATAGGCGTTGCTTTTCATGGTACTGATATAATCGCGGTTTTCAAAAATACTGTCAACGGGAAACATGCAGCTAAAATTCTGAAAACCGGTGCTGGTAAGGTTCAGCGAACCAAAATTGTCATCGATTAATGCTCTTTCCACAGTGGTAAGGCGGTTGGTTCTCCATAACATATTACGGCGCAGGTACTTGCGAACCAATAGTGTGTCGTTGTTGCTGAAAGCCGGCATATCGAACAAGTCAATACGGCCCACTTCCAGTTCCACAGTTCCCGGGAATTTGGTAGGGTCAAACTTACCATCTCCGGGTTTATTGTGGTTTCGGGTTTGACCTGCAGTGTTGGTAACACTCGCATCAGTCCAAACACCGTCCATATCACCATAATATCCATCTGCAGGCCAGGCTCCGGCGTGATCGGGATGCCCGTCGGGTGGATACACCTGACCTGTGGCAGCCAGATAATTACCACTGTAGGGCACAGGCACCCTGCCAATAATCATGAGTGTTTTAACAGCGCTATTTCTGCGGTTGTATTCCGCAATGATGCGGTTGCGCACCGTCTGTGCACTTTCTTTCCTACCTGCCGAAAGCGTTGAAACAACCCATCCTTCTTCTTTCAATTGTTTCTGCAAAGCAGAAATTTCTGTGGCCAGTGACTTGAGATAAGCACTGTCAAGCAACAGGATGATGCCACCCAGCGAGGGTGTCTCGGGAACCAGGTTTCCCGCCCAGATATATCCGAGTGAAGATGTGCTACCCCCGCTGGTCTTTACGAGCAAATACTCGTAACTCTCGCCCTTTTTGGTGGCGTTGTCAGTCCATGTATTAGCGGTTCCTACCAGGCTTGTTAAAGCATTACCCCAGGATGCTGTTCCAAGCGTTCTGCGGTAAATATCAAATGTACCGGACCAGTTTTCTGCCGGCCATTTTAGGCCTATGGTTCCGTTGGCATTGGCTGTGGCATTAACCATCACAACCTGTGATTTTCCGGTTTGTGATTTTGCCGCTTGAAAGCCCAGAAAAACAGCAATGAGTAGCAGTAGCGTTTTCTTCATGGTAGATTATTACAAATAAATACAATATTTAGCACAAATAAAAACTGCCTGGCTCAGGAGATTGTTATTTAAATCAACAAACCAGCATGGTGCAAAAAACAAATATAGAAGATGTATACAACAGTTGGTTTGTTGCCAAAGACTGGCAGTGCTTCCCATTTCAACAGCAGTGTGCAGATGCATACTGGAAAGGAAAAAGCGGTTTACTGAATGCCCCCACGGGAAGTGGTAAAACCTATGCGCTCTCTATTCCCGCCATGCTTGAACACAAATTTGTATCTTTTGGCATAAAAGGACTCTATTTACTATGGATTACACCGCTGAAGGCGCTAAGTGCCGATATTAGAACAGCGATACAAACTGCAGCCGATGAGCTTCAAACAGGCTGGGTCGTGGGCCTGCGCAACGGCGATACCGACAATGCTGAAAGGGCAAAACAAAAGAGAAATATGCCGCAATGCCTGGTCATCACGCCCGAAAGCCTGCATGTGTTGCTTGCCTCCAAAGGTTACTCGGATTTGTTTAAAAACCTGGGAGCCATGGTGGTGGATGAATGGCACGAACTGCTGGGAAGCAAGCGTGGTGTGCAGGTGGAACTGGCACTAAGCCGCCTGCGAGCCATCAGGCCTGAATTGAAAGTATGGGGAATCAGTGCCACTATCGGCAATATGGAAGAGGCCGCCCGCGTATTGCTGCCGCCACCGACACAACCTGTCTTTATCCAAAGCCAAACTCCCAAAAGACCGGAAGTACATACGGTTTTCCCCGACACCATCGAAACCTTTCCCTGGGCCGGGCATCTTGGCATTTCCATGCTGGACAAAGTAATTCCAGTCATCGAAAACAGCAACACCTGCCTGATATTTACCAACACACGCAGCCAAAGTGAAATCTGGTATCAACGGTTGTTGGAAGCGCAGCCATCACTGGCGGGTCGCATGGCGATACACCACGGAAGCCTTACCCGCGAAGTGCGCGACTGGGTGGAAGAAAACCTGCACAGCGGTTTGCTAAAAGCAGTGGTATGTACCAGCAGCCTCGATTTGGGCGTGGATTTCAGGCCTGTAGATACCGTCATCCAGATTGGCAGCCCCAAAGGCGTTGCCCGTTTTGTGCAGCGTGCCGGGCGCAGCGGACACCGCCCAGGCGAAACCAGCCATATCTGGTTCGTTCCTACCCATAGCCTGGAATTACTGGAGGCGGCCGCGCTTAAAATGGCCGTTGCCGAAGATCGCGTAGAATCGCGTATTCCGGTGGTGAGGGCTATGGATGTGCTCATCCAATACCTGATGACACTGGCGGTTTCCGAAGGTTTTTTTACGGACACCCTCTACAACGAAATCATTCAAACCCATGCTTTCGAATCCCTTACCCGCGAAGAATGGCAATGGATGCTGTCTTTCCTTACCACGGGCGGTTCGGGCCTGCAGCAATACGACGATTTTCACAAGGTGATCGTGGATGAGAACGGTTATTACAAAGTCATCAGCCGCCGCATTGCCATGCAGCACCGCCTTTCTATCGGCACCATCGCCGGCGATACGAGTGTATCCGTTAAAATATTGGGTGGCGCCAGACTGGGAAGTATTGAGGAATACTTTATCAGCAAGCTGAAAGAAGGCGATGTGTTTGTGTTTGCAGGCCGTATGCTGGAATTTATAAGGCTGGAAGGCAATACGGCGTTGGTTCGTAAAAGCAATAAAACCAAAGGACTGGTCCCCAGCTGGCAGGGCGGCAGAATGAGCCTGACCAGCGAATTGAGTTTTGCCCTCAGGCAAAAAATAGAAACCCACAGCAACCCCGAAGATGACGAGGTAAAAGCCCTGAAACCCTTGTTTGAACTGCAACAGGAAAGAAGCCACATTCCTGCAAACAATGAATTGCTGATTGAATATTTTGAGAGTACCGAGGGTTTTCACCTTTTTGTTTTTCCGTTTGAAGGCCGCATGGTGAATGAGGGAATGGCTATGCTACTGGCCTACAGGCTGGGACAAATCAAACCGGCGTCGTTCAGCATTGCCATGAACGATTATGGTTTTGAACTGCTGTGTCCGGAACCCATACCCTGGGAAGAAGCCCTGGAAGAGGATGTTTTCAATACGCAAAACCTGATTTCAGACCTTTACAGCAGCACCAACTACACCGAAATGTGCAGAAGAAGATTCAGCGATATTGCCCGCATCAGCGGACTGGTATTCAAAGGCACAGCCGAAAAACCCGTGAAAGGCAGGCACCTGCAAGCCAATGCCCGATTGTTTTTTGAGGTTTTTAAGGAATACGAACCTGAAAATCTTTTATTGCGGCAAGCCGAAGAAGAAGTGCTGTATAACCAGCTGGAAGAACACCGCCTGCGTGCGGCACTGAACAGGGTAAATCAACAAAAAATTACCGTGAAACGGTTGAATAAACCCACGCCTTTTTCCTTTCCAATTATGGTAGACCGCCTTCGTGAACAAATGAGCAACGAATCATTGGAAGCGCGCATTGAAAGGATGCTGAAAAAAGCTACTTCCTGAATTTGTGTAATATTAAAGTCAGGGTTTTTATCCTTCTTCTTTTGATTATTCAATAAAAAGGAGCAAATTGCACATCTTCATGAGAATTATTACTTTTCTATTCATTTTCTTCCTTGGAGGCGCCGCGTTTGCTCAAACCGACACGCTGAAAACTCCTACAGACACTGCCGCTGAAGAGGACTTTTCCCTTTACGACAACCTGGTACCCGAAGAAACAGCCGCCGCACCCTGGGCCAGCACCAAAATTTTTGATTTGTCGCCCCAAAAACTCATCTCTATTGGTTATGATGTACAGGGAGCGTATGATATCAACATGAAAGTAATGCCGGGATTTCCGAAGGTAGCAGCTGATACCGTTGGAACATTATTTACCAAAGGCAGTCAGGGTTTGCGGCTTGGATTTAATATTCCGGTTATTTCCAAAAACCGCCTCACCTGGACCATCGCGGGAAATTATCTGGCAAACAACTATAGGGGAACCGGCTACCCGACTACAATGGTAGTTCGAAACACAGATTACCTCGTGGGCGCATTAAATCAGGGATTGATGAGTGCAGGCCTTGCCACCACGCTGTTTGTTCCTTTGGATGCCAAAAGATTTATACTCATGCAGGCACAGGGCGATGTGAACGGCAATTTCGGACTTTCGGAGATTGGCGAGTACCTCAATAAAACCAGGGTTTCCGGCGCTGTAGTTTATGGAAAACGCCCACACGACCGCTTGCAGTGGGGTTTGGGTATTTCCCGCACGTATCGTGTTGGCGAACTGAATTATGTGCCCGTGTTGTTTTACAATTACACCTACCCCAACCGCAAATGGGGCATCGAGGCTTTATTTCCCGCAAGGGCAGCCGTTCGCAGAACGTTCAATTCCAGAAACCTGCTGCTGTTTGGCTACGAACTGGAAGGGCAAACCTATTTTCTTCGGTCAACCTTTGCAAACAGGGCAGATTCTGAACTCCGCCGTGGCGAAGCCCGGTTGCGTTTCACCTATGAAAAATCCCTTTCCGGCTTTATTTGGATGAGCCTGCAGGCCGGATACCGCATCAATACCGCATTCAACATGGATGAGAATGAGTTTTTCCGCGGACCCTTCGGTACACAACCCTATATCATGGAGAACAAGGCAGGTAATGCGCCCTATATCATGTTCTCCATCAACCTTGTAAGTCCTTAAATTTGAATTATACCATGAAAAAACTACTGTTACTATTCACTGCAGCAATGCTATTCGGTGCTTGCGGTAAGCAAACCAAAGACAACATTACCCTCGACATTACCTTCAAAAGTGATGGACCATTTTTTGAGGCATCGCCTGAATCGCTGCAGCATCAGCTTTCAGAAGAGTTGGCTGCTTTCATGAAACAACACCAGGCCACTGAAGCCAATATAGAAGCCGTTAAATTGATTTCGGCATCGTTTACAACTGTAGATTCCGCCGGATTTGCTGATTTTAGCAGTCTTACCCTGAACATGATGGCAGGTGGTGACAGCAAAGCCAAAGAAATTGCGGTACAAAATCCGCTGCCAAAAGGAAAAACCTTTACAGCACAACCCGCCGGAAAGGCGGATCTCTCCGCACATTTTAAAAACAAGGAGAAATTTCTGGTTTGTGATCTGACTCCAAAAGCGGACAGGGAAAAGCCTTTCGAAATAAAGGCCAAGCTAACATTTGAATTTACATTTAAAGATTAATCATATGAAAAAAATCAGTATTGTTTTAGGCGCTGCCCTCATGTGTGTGCTCATGGCATTTGCGCCTGCCAGTGGCGATCGCCTGCTGGGTGTATGGCAGTCAGGCAGCGGAAAAGCCGGTGTGAAAATTGAAAAAATCGGCACCAAATATTACGGAAAAATTGTTTGGCTGAAAGAACCCATAGACCCTGCTACCAGTAAGCCCAAGGTGGACAAAAACAACCCTGACGAAAAAATGCGTACCGTGCCGCTGAAAGGCTATCGGATTTTGAAAGACTTTACCTACAAAGACAACGATGAGTGGGGCGATGGCACCATTTATGATCCTGAAAACGGCAGCACCTACAAGTCTGTTATAAAAATGAAGGACAACAACACCCTCGATATCCGCGGCTACATTGGTGTTCAGGCACTCGGCAGAACCGATACTTGGAAGAGGATGAAGTTGGGTAAATAAGTTTTTAATTTGCCCTCTCCAAAATTGATTGGGGCCATGTTTTTGCGCCAAATATGTGTTTGTAATAGTTTGATTATGAACACTGAAGCGTAACGTTTTCGGGCTTTGCGTTCGGGCGGGTTTCGGAGCACAAAACTGTCAACCAGCACAAACTTTGATAGATGCACAAAGCTTGATTTAACCACTGAACCGCCACTTTTGGGTAGGTGCTGTTAGTGGCTGGTTTCCTTCGGCTTTATTTTATTGAAAACATATTTCACTATAAAATAAATAATAAGTGCCGACAACACACCGGTTAAAAAATCAGTGACCGGCACCATAACTGCTGTATAAAGCATCATTGAAAACTCAAATTTTCCGAGACGCTTTATTTCTTTAATCTCTGCGGGTTTTATCATATTGCTTGCTACCCATACTAATATACCGCCAATACAAGCCATAGGAACTAATTCCAAATATTGAGCTAAATAAAACGCCATTACCAGTTTTAAAATGGCTTTAAAATATCCTGCCATCGGGGTTCTTGCTCCCGATTTAATACTTGTTGCGGTACGTGCCAATGCACCTGTGCAGGGAAATCCTTGCACCAATGGAACAAAAATTTGCACCATTCCTTGCCCGAAAAATTCTTTGTCAGGATTAACCGGTGTTTTATCGTTTTTAGCTAACCTATCTGCCATTGAAGAACACAAAATACTTTCCACCCCTGAAACAAATACAATTGCAAAAACAAAATAGCAGATATCGTAAATTACGCCACCTGTTATTTC
>VHBA01000018.1 GCA_016872175.1 Sphingomonadales bacterium
ATCTTCCATGATTACAGCATTCTGAAGGCGTTTCGTCTGCAAATCAATACGTCTAACAATTTTCCTCATGGAACCGGGATTGCCAGTAGTGCCTCAGGATTCGGGGCGCTGGCTTGTTGCCTCGCTGAGTTGGAAGAGATGCATACAGGCAAACCTGTATGTGTTGAACAAATCAGCAAAACCGCCCGATTAGGCAGCGGCAGTGCCTGCCGTAGCATGTATGAAGCACCTGCCATTTGGGGTTCACACCCTTTGGTTCAGGGAAGCAGCGACGAATTTGCCATTCCTTTTCAGGGCAATATACATGCGGCTTTTGCCAATATGATGGATGCGGTGCTGATTGTGGATGCAGGTGAAAAATCGGTGAGTAGCACGGTAGGACATGGATTGCTGAAAGGAAATCCTTATGCCCCGGCCAGATATGGAGAAGCTACTTTGCACCTTGCCGAGTTATGCACATCCCTTGAAACTGGGAACATGACGGATTTCATCCGCATTTTAGAGCAGGAAGCACTGCAGTTGCATGCCATGATGATGCTGAGTAACCCCTATTTTATTCTCATGCGGCCGGCAACATTGTCTGTAATCGAAGCTGTGTGGGCTTTCCGTAAGGAAAGAGATGTTCCTGTTATGTTTACCCTGGATGCCGGCGCCAACGTGCATCTTTTATTTCCCGAGGCTCATTATCAACAGGTTAAAAATTTTATAGATAACCGGTTGTTATCATTTTGTCAGAACAAGCAGTACTTTTGCAGTGCAATTGGTTCGGCACCCATACGAATTCAATAATTAAAATGCTGAAAGAAACCCTGTATTACTCAAAGATTCTCTTATTCGGAGAGTATGGCATCATTGAAAATGCCATGGGTTTAAGCATCCCGTATCATTTCTACAAGGGTAAACTGCTTATGGCCGGAGCGGACATGACGGATGCACAAAAAGACAGCAACCTCGGTCTTCACAATTACTTGGAATATCTATCCAATCCGGAAAATAATCTGAGTGCTACGCTCAATCTGGATAAACTTAGCAGTGATATTGCCTGCGGATTGTATTTTGACAGCAGCATTCCTCAGGGATTTGGTGTTGGAAGTAGTGGTGCGTTGGTGGCAGCTATTTATGATACTTACACAATCAATCCAATCAATGCAGAGGCAGTTTCTGAGAATGATGAATTATTGCGCCTGAAGCAGATTTTATCCAACATGGAAAGCTATTTCCACGGAAAAAGCTCTGGCTTGGATCCCCTGATTTGCTACCTGAATTTACCTATCCTTGTGAAAGGTAAATCGGAACTGGGTGCGGTAGCCATTCCCGATGAAAATGCTAAGGGCAGAGGCGCGATTTTCCTAATGGATAGCGGCACACCCGGAAAAACACAGGGTATGGTTTCTTTGTTTCTACAAAAACTGAAAGACGATGGTTTCAGAAACCTGGTAAGAACCCGCCTGAAAAAATACAACGACGAATGTGTTAAAGCCTTCCTGAAAGGTGATACACGTCCGCTGTTTGACAACCTAAAAGAACTGTCTTCCCTTTTCCTTGAAAATTTCAGACCTATGATTCCCGACAGGTTTGAATCGCTTTGGAGAAAAGGTATTGAAACCAATGCCTATTACCTGAAACTATGTGGAAGCGGTGGCGGAGGTTTTGTACTCGGTTTTACAGAAGACCTTGAAAAAGCACAAAGTTTGCTAAAAGGGCATAAATTGCAGGTCATTCACCAATTTTGAACAGTATGACCGGCCTAAGCCGGAAAAAATGGATTAAGCTAACACTACTGCTGGGCGCAGTGCGTTGGTATAATGTTTTGTTGCTTACAGTGGCACAATACATTATGGCATTTTTTATCTTTGGTGAAAACCGCGATTTTGAGCGGGTTTTATGGGATAGAAAACTGCATCTGATTGTTCTGGCTAATGCCTTTACAGCGGCGGGCGCATTTCTTATCAATGTGTTTTACGATGCCGACAAGGATCTGGTGAATCGATCTAAGTTTGCAACGTTATACCGGCTTATTGGCCAGGAATATTTGTTGAATGCCTATGTGGCCTTCAATGTTATCGCGGTATTGCTGGCACTGATGGCTTCCTTGAAAGTTTTTTTGTTTATGGCTTCATTTGTTTTTACGGCATGGTTCTACAGCCATAAATTGCAGAAAATACCTTTGATACGTGAAGTTTCAGCATCCTTCCTTGCAATTGCAACGCTGCTGTCGGTTTGGTTGCACTTTGGAGAAATGCACATTGGATTGCTGCTGTATCTCGGTAGTTTATTCATGCTGGCGTTTACCCGTGAGGTTATCAAAGATTTACAAGGCAATAAAGGGAACATTATTTTTGGATACACCACCATGGTGGTGGTTACCGGAGCCGGTTTTGCCAAGAAATGGCTGCTCGTAGTAAACGTCTTGTCACTTACGCTATGGTTTCTGGGCAATGCCAATTTTAACCACAGCATGGGATTTTTTAGCATTGTCAGCCTGATTTCTACAGGCCTTTCTTTTTTGGTGAGCGCCATGGTGGGCAGTACTTCAGGCAGCCAGGTATTGCCTTCGGCCGATGCCATGCTGAAGGCGGGTATTGTAATTCACCTGCTCTCGCCTGTGGTGGTTTTGTGGATGTAATTGTTTTTTAAACAGCCTTGCTGCGGTTTATCTTCGCACTGTGTCGGAACGGATTACCCTTTTTGCAGAAGTATTGTTGCCTTTGCCGGTGCCAAAGGCATATACCTACAGGGTTCCGCATGAATGGAATGAACTGCTGCAGGCAGGACAGCGCGTGGTGGTGCAGTTTGGCGCCCGTAAGGTTTATTCCGGTATAATTCTGAGTTTTACGGAAGAACCACCGGCCCTGTATAATGCCAGCTATCTGCTTGAAATTATGGAGGAAGAGCCGATTGTGCTGCCATTGCAGTTGCAATTCTGGCAGTGGGTTGCATCCTACTATATGTGCCATCCGGGCGAGGTTATGGCGGCTGCATTACCTGCAGGTTTTCGTCTGCAAAGCGAGAGTTTACTGGTGTTGCATCCCGAGTTTGATTCTGAACATATTCCTGAGCTGGATGAGAAGGAAACCCAGATACTCAATGCACTATTGAAGAAAAAAGAACTCAAAACCGATGCGGTGGCTGAAATGCTCGGTCAAAAAAGCGGGATGAAGCAAATCAAAAGCCTGTATATAAAAGGAATTGCGGTGCTTAAAGAGGAAATTGCAGAGCGCTACAAGCCCAAATGGGAAGATATTATTTCTCTGCCTCCACAATGGAGCGATGCAACATTTGCCTCAGAAACCCTCAATCAGCTTGAAAAGCGCGCACCCAAACAGGCTGATGCCGTTATGGCTTTGCTGGGTTTGGGTAAAGGTTCTTTCCCCAAAAAGGAACTTACCGAAAAGCACGGCATTGATAATGCTCATATCAGAACCCTGGTACAAAAGGGTCTGTTGACAATGGAAAGGAGGCAGGTAGACAGGCTGAAACGCCTTGTCACGGAACCCGATGAACTGGAACTTACCGATGAACAGAAACAGGCTAATATTCTTGTCAATACTGCGTTTGAGGCCGGGAAGAATGTGCTTTTGTATGGTGTAACCGGTAGCGGTAAAACGTATATTTATATTCAGCAGATAAAAAAGGCGCTGGCAGCTAGCAAACAGGCACTATTGCTTATTCCTGAGGTGGCGCTGACCGAACAGCTTGTGTCGCGGCTGGAACATTACTTTGGCAATGAAATGGGCGTTTGGCACAATTATTACAGTGGTCACGAGCGCACCGAGTTGTATGAAAAAGTACTGAAAGGTGAAGTGCGTTTTATTGTGGGTGCCCGTTCAGCTTTGTTTGCTCCGTTCTCAGATTTAGGTGTGGTAGTTATCGATGAAGAGCATGAAAATAGTTTCAAGCAATTTGATAAAAGACCACACTATCACGGGCGCGATGCCGCCATACAACTGGCGTACATGCACGGTTGCAGGGTTCTTGCAGGCAGCGCAACACCCTCTTATGAATTGTGGAATCTTTGTCTGGAAGGCAGATGGGAAAAGGTTTCCCTAAGCAAAAGATATATCCAAACGCCTGTACCTCAGATATTGCTGGTGAATACAGCTGAAGGAGGCAAAAAAAATAAACCCAAAGGGCCATTTCAAAGCCACATGATTGAAGCAATCAGGGAGTGTCTTGATGCTAAAAGTCAGGTGATTGTTTACCAAAACAGAAAGGGATTTGTGCCTTTTATTCATTGCGATATGTGTGGTTATACGCCACACTGCGTGAATTGTGATATAACACTCACCTATTACAAAAGTACCGGTCAGCAGCGCTGTGGTTACTGTGCCCACACGCAGCCTCCTATGCAGCTTTGCCCTGCTTGCGGCAGCACGGCAGTATCCATGAAAGGATTTGGAACCGAAAGAATTGCTGAGGAATTATCTTTGGTTTTTCCGGCTGCAAAAATTGCCCGACTGGACCAGGAAAGCATGCGCAAACGCAGTGACTTTCAGCGGGTGTTAAACGGATTTGCCAACGGAGAAATTGACATTCTGGTGGGCACACAACTGCTTAGCAAGGGCCTTGACTTTCAGCATGTAGGCCTGGTGGCCGTCCCGGATGCGGATATTTTACTGAATATTCCTGATTTTAGAACCCATGAACGTGCCTTTCAGCAATTATTTCAGGTAGCAGGCAGGGCAGGCAGAGGCAGTAAACAGGGGCAGGTGATGATACAGTCGCGGCAAACGGCACATCCTGTTCTGCAAGCCGTTTTGGGTGATGATTATCTGGGGCTGGCCGGGCGGGAGATTCAGGTGCGCAAGCAATTCCTTTATCCACCTTTTTCACGCATTATAAAAATTACCGTTAAACAC
This sequence comes from Sphingomonadales bacterium, assembly GCA_016872175.1. Classification (GTDB taxonomy): domain Bacteria; phylum Bacteroidota; class Bacteroidia; order NS11-12g; family UBA955; genus RGEC01. Next base: position 4,860 of record VHBA01000018.1, read on the forward strand.
AAGGATGCACACAAATCGGAGGAGGCATCGCAGTATTATTCCCAAATGCTGCGTTCTGTACTCAAGGAACGCTTAATGGGGCCTCAGGCACCATTAATAGGCCGTGTGCGCAATTATTACCTGCAACAACTCATGGTGAAAATGGACAAGAAAAAAGATGATCCTGCCAAGGTGAAAGAATTGCTGTGGAATGCCTCCCTGAAACTGATTACCATGGCTGATTTCAAAGGGGTATGGATAGATTTTGATGTCGATCCGGCCTGAGCTTGAAAATTAGGAAAGAATGAAGATTTTGTTGTTATTTTGAACACAGATGGAAACACTGGAAAAAACCGAGACAATTACTTCTCAAGACTTTCTTCCTTTAAACGGAACCGACCATATTGAATTCTACGTTGGCAACGCCAAACAAAGCGCTTATTACTATCAAACAGCCTGGGGATATAAACTCGTGGCTTATGCCGGCCCTGAAACCGGTGTGAGAGACCGCGCCAGCTATGTGCTTCAGCAAAATAAAGTTCGCCTGGTGCTTACCACATCCCTGCAACCGGATTCTGAAATTACGCGTCATCAAGCCAAACACGGTGATGGGGTTAAGTTTCTGAGTATTTGGGTTGATGATGCCACCAAAAGTTTTGAAGAAACCGTAACGCGTGGTGCAAAGCCCTGCATGGAGCCCACCCGGTTTGAAGATGAGCATGGCTGGGTAGTAATCAGTGCTATTCATACTTATGGCGATACTATTCACAAATTTGTGGAACGCAATAATTATTCAGGTGCGTTTTTACCCGGATTTAAACCTGTGCCCAATGCCATTGATGTTGTACCGGTAGGTCTCAAATATGTAGATCACTGCGTTGGAAACGTAGAACTGGGTGCCATGAACCAATGGGTGAAATATTATGAAGACGTGATGGGCTTTAAACTGCTGATTACTTTTGATGATGAGGATATCAGTACGGAATATAGCGCACTCATGAGCAAGGTGGTTAGCAACGGAAATGGATACATTAAGTTTCCCATTAACGAGCCCGCGGAGGGCCGAAAGAAATCCCAGATTGAAGAATACCTGGATTTTTACCATGGTGCCGGTGTTCAGCATATAGCCATTGAAACAGACGATATCATTGCCACCGTCGGAGAATTAAGACGCAGAGGGATAGAGTTTTTGTATGTTCCAGAAACATATTACGATGACATTCCAGATCGAGTGGGTCAAATTGATGAAAATCTCGAAGAACTCAAAAAGCTGAACATCCTTATTGACAGAGATGAAGATGGTTATTTGCTTCAGATATTTACCAAACCGGTAGAAGACAGGCCCACCCTGTTTTATGAAATTATTCAGCGCCGGGGTGCCAAAAGTTTCGGCAAGGGCAATTTCAAGGCTTTGTTTGAAAGCATTGAGCGCGAACAGGAACTAAGGGGCAATCTCTAAATAAACTCAACGGTCACATCCTGGATGATATCAGGGTGAAGGCTTCGGGCTACCGGACAGGTTTTAACGATGCGCAACAAACCTTCTTTGGCATGCTCACCTGATTTTTCAAGTAAGTGAATTTGAATGTGTATTTCGATACGCGCAATTCTGCGCGGATCATTTTCCATGTGTTTTACCGTATGTGCTTTGGTACCTTCAATATGATAACTTTGGTTTTTGGCGTAAATGCCCATGGTGGTAATGATGCAGTTTGCGAGGCTAAGCGCGCATAAATCTGTAGGGGAGAAGGCCTCGCCCTTACCCTGATTATCGGTGGGGGCATCGGTAATAATGCTGTTGCCGCTTTGTAAGTGCACGTTTTGGGTACGCAAATCACCCAGGTAAATGGTTTCGAATCCGCTCATGGGTGCGAATTACGCAAAAAACCATTAACGCAGCAATGTAATATTTCCCGTATATATCCTGCGGATTTTGTCCGTGCCCATCAATTCAATTCTGCAGGCATAAACACCGGTGATGGCAGGTTTGCCCATGTAATTGCCATCCCATCCGGATTTCATGTCGGTTGATTTGTATACAATCTGTCCCCAGCGGTTAAGAATGAGCATGGAAAATTGGGTAAATCCTTCCAGATAAGGTTGGAAAACATCATTAGGCGCCGCATCGTTGGGGGTGAATGCATTAGGAATGAAAAAAACAGGCGGGCAGCTGTCTATCAAAGAAACTGCGTCAGTTTTAATGCAACCATCGGGACTTGACACCGTTACACTATAATCGCCGGCAATATTGGCAACAATGGTTTGGGTGGTTTCATTTCCCGGACTCCACAAATAGGTAAATCCGTTGCCAAATCCTGCATCCAGCAGCACGTTGGCATTCCTGCAAACAAAGCGGTCATTGCCCAAATCTACCTGCGGCTGCACTCCCTGCCGTACCGTGATGCTTTTGCTGGTGCTTCCGCATTTGGAATATACTTTTACTGCATAGGTGCCTGGTTGCGTGATGGTCAGGGTTCTGTTGTTGGTGTCTTTTCCTGAAAGGTTTACATCAGTACTGGTCCAGTGGTATTGGGCGCCACGAAAATTATTGCCTGCATTTAGGTTCATTGTGATGCCGCTGCCACAAAATACCGTATCGCGCATGGGGATGGGCTCAAATACGCTTTCAATAACCAGTACCCAGATGGTTTGGGTCTGTTTGCTGGAATCAGAAAAGGTGCTCTGGCAGGTTGTTAGAAACAGTCCTGTATCGGGATAACTGACAGTGGGCTCCCGAAGTGCAGAAGTGCCGGGTACGCCCCCCTGAAATGTCCATTTCCAGCTCACGGATGGCAAGCTGTTTCCCGTGTTGAATTCCTTGTAGTTAATGCCTGAACCTTTGCAGATAATCAGGGAGGGCGTTTGCCCACAAAGGGCAGATACAAGCCAGAAAGTCAGTCCCAGAAATATCAGTTTGCGCATTTCTTATTTACAAAGTTATTATTTTACGTGTTATGATGATTAATCATGCTGTAATGGCCTTTGCTTGATGATGCCGCCCTTGGTTTCCTTTACGCTGTTCATAACCACAAACGCATCAGCGTCAATCAGGTCAATTGCTCTTTTTATTTTGTTAATCTCCAGTCGGGTAATAACGGTATATATAATATCAATTTCTGTATTTTCGCCCCTCTTCCCATAACCTTTTTTCCCTGAATACACTGTAACACCCCTCCCTAGTTTCTCACTAATCATTCGCTGCATAGATTCGCAATGTGTAGAAACAATGGTTACACCAACATATTCCTCAATTCCTTCAACGACAAAATCAAGGGTTTTGGATGCTGATAAATAAGTAATCATGGAGTACATGGCAATGTCTAATCCCAATAACCATGCGGCACATGAGAATATGATGATGTTTATTATTAAGACAATATCTCCAATGGTCGCCCCAATTTTTCTTCCCAGATAAATGGCTAGCACTTCGGTTCCGTCAATGACACTGCCACCCCGCACCGCCAGTCCAATTCCCATGCCCAGAAAAAAACCACCAAATATGGCAGTCAGCAATTTATCGTTGGTTACTGTTGGGAACTGCACCAGTGCCAATACAACAGCCAGCCCTAAAATAGCCAAAATGGTCTTTTGGGCAAAGGTTTTTCCCAGGGTTTTCCATCCCATGGCAATAAAGGGTGCATTGATGATAATGATTAGGATATATAACGGGATGCCTGTTACGGCAGAACTCAGCAGCGAAATACCTGTTGCGCCACCATCTGTAAATTCATTGGGCAATAAAAAACCTTTAAAACCAAAAGCCGCTGAGAATATACCGGCAAGGATGAATGCTGCATCCATGGCATGATGTTTTATGCTCGTTTTTCTGTTTGGCTCAAGCAACATTTTGCATGTTTGTTTGCTCAAATATCGGTATTTTTTCTCTTTTCTGTTGTGTCATGCATACCCGTCACGGCTCTTTTTACTGCGTTGTCTCCATATCGGTTTCTGATGCGGTCCATGGCCTGGTACAGGTTAATCATTTCTTCGGTGTGTTCAAACAGGTTGATTTGCAGGGATCCGGTGACCAGTTCGCTGAACCTCACCCCAATCAGCCGCACCAGCATGCGTTTTTCGTATAGCTTTTCAAACAATTCACCGCTGCAGGCAATCAGGGTGTGGTCTGCACTGGTGTAGGGAATGCGTATCTGTTTGGTGTAGGTTTTGAAATCACTGTAGCGTATTTTTACGGTAACACATCCGGTTACTTTCTGCTGTTTTCGCAACTGGTAAGCCAGGTTTTCGGCCATGCTTACCATGATGTTTTTAAGTTTGGGCACATCGATGGTGTCTTGCTCAAAGGTCTGCTCAGCACTGATGCTTTTTTGTTCCCGGTAAGGTTCCACGGGTGCATGGTCTATGCCCTGGCTCTTTTTCCAGATGTCGGTACCCGTTTTGCCCAGGGTTTTTTCCATCAGCTCGGCGGGCATGACTTGTATGGTTTCTATGCGCTGTATGCCCAATCCCCTGAGTGTTTTGTAGGTTTCCTGCCCCACGCCCGGTATTTTTCGAATACTGAGCGGTGCCAGAAAGGGTTTTTCGGTGCCGTGAAGTATATGCCTCGCACCCGCCGGCTTGGCTTCGCCGGTAGCAATTTTACTAACGGTTTTGTTGGCACTCAAACCAAAAGAAATGGGCAAACCGGTTTCGCGGTTTATTTTTTGCCCTAGTTCATTGGCTATTTGCCAGCATCCGAAAAAACGATCCATGCCGCTTAGGTCCAGGTAAAATTCATCGATGCTGCTTTTTTCGTACACCGGAGCACTTTCCGCCACAATGTCCGTAACCATACGTGAGTATTGGCTGTACAATTCATGGTCGCCTCGTATAAATATGGCATTGGGACACAGCTGCCGGGCCATTTTTACCGGCATGGCACTCCTTACCCCAAAGGCTCTTGCCTCATAGCTGCAGCTGGCTACTACACCACGATCATCGGTGCCGCCTATTATCAGCGGTATATTCTGAAAAGCCCGGTTGCGCAGTCGTTCCACACTCACAAAAAAGCTGTCCAGGTCCATGTGCGCAATGTGTTTTTCCATGATAAAAAAATTGACAAAAACAAGGCAATTAAATTAACAAAAAAAGATTAAGCATCCAAAACGATTGTCATTTTATTTTGTTAATTCATAATATGAAACGTACAGATACCATTGAAATGGGTAGCATTTTTGGTGGTTCCGAAGGTTTTTACTGTATTTTTGTATATAATCTTATTTGAACAGATTTAAGTCATATCTCAGGAAACTTCTGTCGGCATTCCTTTTTTTATGGATGTCTGTTTCCACTGCTACCCACATTGTGGGAGGGGAAATGACCTATACCTACCTGGGAAACAATAGCTATAAAATCCGACTTGATCTTTACATAGACTGTCTGAATGGGAATTCAGGCGCTATTTCCAGCGATGCCACAGCATGGTTTGGCGTGTGGGATGGCAGTACCCGAAGAATGATTAGCGGTTATCCTACAGAAGTTTCCCGTACCGGCCCCACAAGAATTCAAAAAACCAATTACAACTGTATTTCCATTGCCCCCAACGCCTGTGTAGATCATTACTGGTATGAAAAAACCCTCACGCTGGCACCAAGAACCGGCGGATATATTATCTCTTTCCAGCGATGCTGCCGTAACAATACTATTTCCAATCTATTCAGGCCGGATTTAACCGGTGCCAACTACTGGACAGCCATACCCGATCCGCGAACTACACCCAACTTGAAAGAAAATAACAGTGCTGTTTTTAAGGAACTTCCGCCCAATTTTCTTTGCACCAATACACCCCTGAATTTTGATCACAGTGCCAAAGATCCTGATGGAGATAGCCTTTCGTATGACTTGTTTTGGCCATATACCGGCGGTACCAGCACACAGCCAAGGCCTAGTACCAGTACCCAATTGGAAAGTCCGCCGTTTTCACAGATAACCTGGGGTTCTGGCTATTCAGCCAATGTGCCCATCGATGGCAATCCCTTGCTGTCTATAGATTCAAAAACCGGTAAGATAACCCTGGTTCCCACTGTCGTAGGACAGTTTGTAATCGGAATAAGGGTAAAGGAATACCGAAAAGGCAAGCAGATTTCGGAAACCATGCGGGATTATCAGTTCAATGTACAGTCTTGCGTGATTGATGTTGTGGCGTCGTATTTTGTACCAACCGTGGTCTGTGGGTATACATATCAGTTTCGCAACCAAAGCAAAGGCGGAACCCGCTATCACTGGGATTTTGGCGTCCCGGGCATAAGTACGGATTCATCCAATTTGTATCAGCCAACTTACACATTTCCTTATGCAGGCAAATTCAAGGTGAGGCTGATTGCCTGGAAAAATAGTTGCTCGGATACATTCGAAGCAGAACTGGATGTGCAAAAACCCGAAATACCCAAGTTGCCTAAAGACACCATCATCTGTGATGGAGCCTCGCTCACCATTTCCTCGGATATTGTGGGAGATGCCTATCGCTGGAGCAATGGTCAGACCGTAGCTTCCGTTACCATCAATCAGGCGGGACTTTACTGGCTCGAGTTGACCAAAAACACCTGCAAATGGCGCGATAGTATTGTGCTTTCCGTCGATAAAACCAAGGTGCAGATTACAGGCGATACACTGTATTGCAGCGATGAGCAGTTTACGCGGACTCTACGGGCAACATCCGGATTAAAATCCTACAAATGGAGCACAGGGGAAACAACCTCCGCTATCACCGTAAATCAGTCGGGTTCTTACATTGTGACCGGCACTACTGTCAATGGCTGCGTGTCTGTTGATACTGCATACATCAATCGATTTTCGCCGGTATTTGTTTCCATCAGGGACACCATTGTGTGCCCTGGAAATCCTGTGAGGTTTGACAACCAGAATCCAACAGCCACAGTCACCCGCTGGAGCAATGGAGAAACGGGAACTTCCACGACCATTGCGGCACCCGGAACCTATATTGTAAAGGTTACACGAGGACTTTGCAGCACCTGGGATACATTCACGCTAAGCAATTATCCGGCAACCTTGTTTATGGGACCTGATTTGCGTTTCTGCGAACGTATAGATACTTTGCTAAACGCCCCCCGAAATGATTTTCAAGCTGTAAGCTGGAACAATGAAATTGCAAGCAGTTCATACAGGCTTCAGAATCCGGGTAAGGTAATTATTAAAGTGATCAATAGGTTTGGCTGTCCCGAAGCCGATTCTATCAATGTAAAGCTATATCCCAACCCCCGCGTAAATCTTGGCAGTGATACCCTCGTTTGTTTGTCGGTTCATCCTGTTCTTGACGCCGGTGGAGGGATGATATGGTATCGCTGGCAGAACGGAACCACGGATCGCACCTATAAAGCCATAGACCCCGGCACCTACTGGGTGAAGGTGAAAGATGCCAATGGTTGTTTTGGAACAGACACCGTAACTATCAATAAGCGTGGTGATTTGTATCCGTCTACTTTATTTATGCCCAATGCTTTCACTCCGGATGGCAATGGTATCAATGATTTTTATCCCATGAATAAATTCCCGAAAGTGGGAACATTATACAATGTGAAGCTCTTTAACCGTTGGGGAGAAAAGTTAGTGGAAATGGAGTCACCGGATGTTAACTGGGATGGCAATATCAATGGTGTTCCTGCACCGGAAGGAGCCTATGTTTACCTGGCAACCTGGATTGGTTGCGACAATGAGCGCCGCACCATCAGAGGAAGTTTTCACTTGTTGAGGTAGGCTTCCCGCAGCCTGGAAAATACCAGCCTGTCGATTGGGAAGGTAAAATCCTCAACCTGCAGTTCATTTAATGGCTCCCATCTAAATTCTACCAGATATTCTTTATTCCATCGTTTCTCAACGGATTTAAATAAAATTTCATCCGAAAGCAAAGAAACATTGTAGTAGAAAGAAATAATCTGCTGCGCAGGATTGAATGCGCTGGGTTGGTAAAATTCATTTACGTAGAATAGATTTTCAACAGCTATATCAGCGCCCATTTCCTCTTTCCATTCCCGAATCAGACAATCAGTCAAACCTTCACCATGTTCAAGACCTCCACCCGGAAACTTGGTGAATGCATGGTCTCCGCCCAGTTCGGTAGAAATGAGCAACTTGTCATTTTTAATGGCTATGCCATATACACGGAGGTTAAATGCACCAACATTCACCCTGCGAAATTACCCTATCAAAACTAATATCTGGCATATTCAGGCAGGAAGCAGCTTTCATCAGGCAACAACCTGTGGTTCGCTACCCTTCGAATTCCAGTTTTTAGTAAAGGTGAATTGAAATTGATGACGGGTCCTAAGCGGTAATTGCCCAATTTCATGTTGCGAAGCATTTTATATACGTGGTAGTCTGTAATTTGATCGCAGGTTTTCAGTTCTATGGTCAATTTGTCATCCAGCACAAGGTCTATGCTGCATCCATCATCAATGTGCAGATTTTTATAAGTTACCTACAAAGGCTTCATGGATGTGGCTGAAATACCGTTTTACCCTAATTCATATAAAAGGCATTCGCGGTAAGCACTCTCTTTCAGGCCGGGCACAGGGCTTTGTGGATTTCAATGGCAAGTCCAATGACTGTATGCGCAAGGTGGTTTTCTGGTATGTCAATCATATTGGTAGGGTTTGATGTTACGAAGCTATTGCCACATTAAAGGCGAAAAAATGACAATTGTCATGTGTGATGAAGGGCATAGTCATGCCTATTGAAAACAATAATAGCCACCGCCCTGATTAGCCCTTATTTTTGTAAATGAAAGCCAATGAACAAATCACTGATTCGCAATGCCCGTGTTATAAATGAGGGCGAAATATACCATGCCGATGTGCAAATTGAGGCGCAGTTCATTACCCGTGTGGAAAGAAACGGCATTTCATCAGGGCAAGGAAAAGAGATTGATGCTGCAGGTAGTTTTCTGATACCCGGTGTGATTGACGATCAGGTTCATTTTCGCGAACCCGGACTAACCCACAAGGCAGAAATTTATACGGAGAGCCGCGCTGCGCTTGCCGGTGGCGTAACATCATTTATGGAAATGCCCAATGTGATTCCCAAAACCACCACCATTGAAAGGCTGGAGGAGAAAATGGAAATAGGCGCTGCCCGCAGTGCTGTTAACTATTCATTTTTCATGGGTACTACCAATGATAATCTTGAAGAACTGAAAAAGGTGAATCCCCTCAATACCTGTGGTGTTAAGATTTTTATGGGTAGCAGCACCGGTGATATGTTGGTGGATGATGAAGCTGTGCTGGATAAAATATTTTCCCAAATTCCGATTCTGATAGCTACACACTGTGAAAATGAAACCCGGGTAAAAGAAAGATTGGCTGAGTGGGTTCAAAAGTATGGTGAGGATATTCCAGCAGCAGAGCATGCCCGTATCCGCGACGAGGAGGCTTGTTTACTAAGTTCTTCTTTTGCAAGGGATATGGCGATGAAACATAATACCCGCCTGCACATTCTTCACATTACCACTGAAGAAGAACTGAAGCTTTTCCGCAACGATATTCCCCTGGCCCAGAAGCGAATAACCTCCGAAGTATGTGCACACCACCTGCATTTTACAGCAGATGACTATGCTACGCTGGGAAATTTTATCAAATGCAACCCGGCTATTAAGGATGCAAGGCACAAACAGGCACTTTGGCAGGCTTTGCTTGATGATAGGCTGGATATTATTGCCACAGACCATGCTCCCCACACGTTGCAGGAGAAACAATCGCCTTATACCCAAAGTCCTTCAGGGCTTCCGCTGGTTCAACATAGCCTTCAGCTAATGCTGAACTATGTTTCACAAGGTAAAATATCCTATGAAAAGGTGATTGATAAGATGTGCCATAAGCCTGCCGAGTGTTTTCAAATAGATCGCCGTGGCTACATAAGAGAAGGTTACTATGCTGATTTGGTGTTGGTGAAACCCAATACACATTGCAAGGTAAGTGACCAGAACATCCTGTATAAATGCGGTTGGAGCCCTCTAAACGGAATGGAATTTAACCACAGCATTGAAAAAGTTTGGGTGAATGGCACTTTGGGATGGGATGGAAGGCTGACAGAGCATTACAATCCCATGCGACTGGCTTTCAACCGCTAAGCCATTTTCATTCTTTTCAGGTAAAAAGGCATCAGTACCTGCCCGAAATCCTTTGAGGCATCAATGGGGTAAAAATCAATGTTGTACTGAAGACAACGGTCTTTAATTTTCTTGTCTAGGGCTGAGATTTGCTGTAAATATGCAGTCTTAATTTCAGCAGGGTTCAGCAAAACTTGTTCCCCTGATTCAGTATCGATAAATCGGGTGGGTCTGTTGTCAAAATCAAACTGCAATTCCTGAGGCGCATGCTGAACATGAAAAATGATAATTTCGTTTTTTGCATATTTTAAATGCTGAATGGCCTGCCAGATGGCCGTGTCATCCAAATCGTTTTCAAACATGTCGCTGAAAATCACAATAAGGCTGCGTCTGTGTTGTGTCAGTGCAATTTGTTCCAGGCTATTTGCAATCTGAGTGTTTTCGACCTGTGCAGGTGCTTTTTTAAGATCCCAAAGCGGTTGCAGGTTGCTGATGATTTCATGAAGATGTGCCCGACTGCTGCGCGTGGGTGTTTGTTGTTTTACGCTATCGCTAAAAGTGGTTATTCCAAAAGCGTCTCGCTGTTTTTGAAGCAAATGACAAATGGAAGCGGCAGCTAAAATGGAAAATTTAACTTTTGCCAGATTATCGGCAGGGAAAAACATGCTGCCCGACAAATCAAGCACAATGCGGCATCGCAGGTTGGTTTCCTCTTCAAAGCGCTTGGTGTAAATGCGGTCCGTGCGGGCATAGAGCTTCCAGTCTATATTGCGGGTGCTTTCTCCGGGATTGTAGGGGCGGTGTTCTGCAAACTCTACCGAAAAACCATGAAAAGGACTCCGGTGCATACCGGTAATAAAGCCTTCTACCACTTGTTTGGCAAGCAATTCAAGGTTTTGGTACTGCTGAACGTCCTCGAGAAGCATATACTATCAAATATACGAAAAAAGGCCGGTATTACCGACCTTTTTTTGAAAAAGCAATTCGTTTAGAGTGCTGCGTCAATTTTTTGGGTAATGGAAGGTTTGGGAACTGCGCCAACGATTTTGTCTACGAGTTGTCCGCCCTTGAAAACCAGCAGGGTAGGGATGCTGCGGATGCCGTAGTTTCCGGCGATATCGCCATTTTCATCCACGTTGAGTTTGCCTACAACAGCTTTGCCGTCGTATTCTTTGGCAATTTCTTCAACGATAGGACCTATCATGCGGCATGGGCCACACCATTCTGCCCAAAAGTCTACGAGTACGGGTTTGTCGGATTGCAGCACCTTTTCATTCCAGTTGCCGCTTGTGAAAGTTTCAGCCATGTTATATAAATTAGTAATTGTTATTTTTCAAATTGCGTACCAAAGATAATATCACAATGCGTGTGACGTTTCGTCATTTTATCAACTTTTTACCACCTTGTTCCATCCCCAGTCCAAACAGGGCGAAATCATATTTTACAGGGTCTGCCGGATCAAGCTTGCGCAAAGACTCGGTAAGTTCTAAGGCTGTTTGCCAGTCTGCCTGTCTGCGGCTAATCAGTTTGAGGCTCGTGGCTGTTCTGTGCACATGCACATCCAATGGGCAGATCAATTGTGCAGGCAAAATGCTTTCCCATAATCCGAAATCAACTCCTTTCTCATCAGATCTTACCATCCAGCGCAGGTAAAGGCTTATACGCTTGCAGGCGCTTTTGCGCAAAGGCGTTTGCAGATGTTTTTCTGTACGCGGTAAATGTGGCAGTGAGAAGAAATACCTGTGAAAATGAACCAATCCGTTTTCTATGGTAGTGTCCATTTTGCCTATTCCTGACGAAAAGGCAGTTTCCAGACTTTCGTTGCTTTTGTAGTGATATTGAAGGAACTCCAGAAAGTAAAGCAGATCCGGAAACTGAAATGTACGGTGAACCCACTTTTCAAATCGCTTCCGATCGTCGTCGCTGTGATTGAGGATAAAATCGTGTGGGCTTTCTTCCATTAGCTTCATCAGTCGGTTGGTGCTGTTGATGATGGTGGTGCGGTTTCCCCAGGCAAGCAAAGCGGCAAACAGACCTGCAATTTCAATATCCTGTTTCTTGCTAAATCGGTGAGGAACTGAAATGGGGTCAGATGCAATAAAAGACGCATGGTTGAACTGATGGTATTTCTCATCCAGCAGTTGTTTTAACATTTTTTGATTCATTGCCTCAGGCTCCGATCCATTCCGGGTAATTTATTTCTTTTCTAAAAAACATTAAAAGAGTCAATCAAATGACTTAAATAATGTAAAAACAGTCAATAGACTGACAGAATTTACATTATTGTAAACCTAAACAGCCTGCAGCGCATTGTTGAGATCTTCGATCAAATCGTCGATGTGTTCAATGCCCACACTTAGGCGAATAAGAGAATCTTTTAATCCTGCAGCTTCTCTTTGTTCTTTGGGAATGCTGGCATGGGTCATGGTGGCAGGATGACCAACCAGGCTTTCCACGCCGCCAAGGCTTTCAGCCAAAGAGAAAAGATGGGTGCTCTTTAGGAATTTCATGGCTGATTCCACAGAGTCATCTTTTAAGGTGAAGGAAATCATGCCGCCAAAGCCGCGCATTTGTTTTTTGGCAAAAGCATGACCGGGATGTTCTTCAAAACCTGGCCAGTATACAGCCCCTACTTTAGGGTGAGATTTGAGCCAGTGGGCAATGGCGGTGCCGTTTTCGCAGTGCCTTTGCATCCGCACATGAAGTGTTTTTATGCCACGCAATACCAAAAAACAATCCTGTGGACCGGGTGTGGCGCCGCAGCTGTTTTGTATAAATGCAAGCCGGTCTCTAAGTGCAGTATCGTTCACACAAAGTGCGCCAAGCACAACATCGCTATGGCCGTTGATATATTTGGTGGCACTGTGCATCACAATATCAGCACCGTACTGTGCAGGATTTTGCAGATAAGGACTGGCAAAGGTATTATCTACCACCACAAGTGCGCCGGCTTCTTTGCCAATGCTGCAAACGGCTTTTATGTCAATAATTCTCAGCAGGGGATTGGTGGGCGTTTCTGCCCATATCATCCGTGTATTCGGCGTAATGGCCTGTTTTACGTTTTCAGGATGGGTCATATCCACAAAGTGAAAACGAATGCCGTAGGGTTCAAACACCTTGGTAAAAAGGCGAAAAGTTCCGCCATAAAGGTCATTTGTGCTAATAACTTCATCACCGGGCTTCAGCAATTTTACGCACGCATCCACGGCGCCCATGCCGGTACTAAAGCAAAGTCCATAATTCATCCCTTCCAGGGCAGCCAGGTTTTTTTGCAACACATCGCGGGTGGGGTTTTGGGTTCTGGCGTATTCATAGCCTTTATGGTCCCCGGGTGCTGCCTGCACATACGTGCTGGTCTGAAAAATGGGTGTCATGATGGCACCGGTGGTTGGGTCTGGCTCTATGCCTGCGTGCAATACCTTGGTTTCAATCTGCATAATGCAAATTAACAATTTACAATCGAATGTAAATCCACCGTTTATGCACCCACTACTTTTGAATCTTGATGCGAGTGGCGTTGGTACCGATAATTCCGTATAATTCGGTTATGTCATTGTTTTTCAGGGATAAGCATCCTTTGGTCCATGGGATGCCCCAACTGACCAGAAAATCCCGTCCGTCAACCACGCCATGAATCCCTATTTCTCCGCCGATTTCGGCATTTTTAGGAATAAGCCCAGCTGCTTTTGCCTGATTGTGCTTCTTTTTTGAATCGGCTGTGGGATAATTCAACCACATAAAGTACTTCCAGCTTTTGTGCGGGTATTTGGCTTGTATTAAAAATTCACCTTCGGGAGTAAGGTTGTCTCCTTGCATTCGTTTATCGGCAAGGCTGGTTGATCCTAAGGCAACAGGATAGGTACTGAGTACCTTGTTACCATGCATCAATTGTAGTTTCTTTTCTGATTTGTCTATCAGAACCAGAAGCTCTGCAGATGTAATTCCTTTTTCTTTAAGGTATTTTCTTACATCAATTATTTCAGGCTCTGTTTTAGCGACCTTAAGATGAATCATCTTCCTGTCAGCAGGATGATTTGCGCAATTAAAAAATCCCAGTAAAATCGAACAGAAGGATACATAAAAAATTAAATGATATCGCATAATATTAATCGTTTATTAAACGGATAACGTATCAAATGCCCAAAATCTTTGAAATGGCCTTCGGATAAATAGCAAATTCAAGTTGATGAATCTTTTCAGCCAAAGAGTCAAGGGTTTCATTTGGCACTATTGGGAATGACTCCTGCAGTACAATTTCACCCTCGTCATATTTTTCATTCACTTTGTGCACCGTAACACCGTGCGCTGTTTCTCTATTTTGCAATACCGCACGGTGAACATTTTCTCCATACATGCCTTTGCCACCGTAAGCGGGCAAAAGAGCAGGGTGAATGTTTAATATGCGTTCGTTATACATCTTCACCAGTCTGTCTGGGAAAAGCCACAGAAAACCTGCTAATACTATAATATCTGGCTTGTAAAGATTAAGTTGTTCATCCAAAAACCCCTCTTGAAGACAATTTTCTTTGGTAAAAAAAACAACCGGGACCGCCCATTTTTTTGCCCTTGCAATTACTCCGGCCTCAGGTTTATTGCAGAAAACTGCGGTTACCCTTGCCTTTGGGCAATCAGAATAATACCTGATAATATTCTCAGCATTTGTTCCGCTGCCCGAGGCAAAAATGACGATGGATTTCATGATTAATGGAACTTGATGCTTGCTGCCATGAGGTCAAATGTTCTGTAAAAGGATAATTTGGGCATATCAGGAGCGTGCATGAATCCATCAAAAGCAATGATGCGTTTATTGGATTTGTCATGAAAAAAGTAACGTACAAAGGGGCCTCTTCGGAAAGTGCCTTCTTCGGTATACCATCCACGCAATACACCGACTGTATACTTTCCTATTTTAACCTGATTATCCCAAGTGAGCGGAAATATTTTACTTTCGCTTACTACCACCCGGGTGCCTTCCGTATTCTTTACGTATTTGCCTGTGAAATAATTGCGATTTGCTTTGGCTTTTTCCGGATTGTCAATCAATACAGAATCGCTGAAAATATTGATGAATACATGTCTGTAGAAACGTGAAGTTTCCTGCCATAGCCAGGCCACTTCAGGATTGCTGAATTCTAGTCTGAACTGGGGTGGAAATGCAAATGAAAAACCATATTTCCCTTGAATTAAGAGGCTAATACTATCGCAATATTCATTGGGCATAAGGTTGCCCGGAAGTCCTTGCTGCAGCTCGTTTTCAAGGAATTCTTTTTCAAGGGATTCAGCAAGCGATTTAAAATCTTCTGTCAGTAATTTTGTTTCACAGCGGATAACCGTCTGGTTTTTAGCCCATACGTCTTTATAAATATGCAGTTGAAATCCGCGTCCGTTTATGGTTTTGACAGCATCTCTTTTATCCAGAGTGCTGCTGTATTTGCCGACTTTTGTATCATTAACTTCCATCACCAGAATGAGGGGAGATTGCTTTTCAATACCTTCAATACTTTCGGGGCGGCCATACCAAAACTGCAGGCTGGGTTCAAATTCCTGCTTTTCGGCTTGTTCGGCTTTGATAAGAATGGGAGAAAAACGATTGAAGTTCTTTTCAAGGTGGGTTTTTACAGTCTCCTGATTTTCTTCATGGGTTACCGCAAAAACCTCTGCAGGTGAGCCTTCTGTAGGCAAAAAATCTGCGGGTTCCTTATAACCACAGGCAGATAAATATATTGCAAAGGCCAGCAGTGAGGCGGTATTAAATTTCATTGTGGCAAATTTCACATATTGCCGCAAATAAATTGTCACAAAGCGGGTATAAAAAGGCAAATTAGCCCTGTCGGTTATTTACCCACTGCATTTTGTAAATGATGAGGGTGCGGCCCAGTGGGGCGGTGCTGCTTTTCAATCCGTTCCAGGCCTTGATTTGTTTCACAGTAACCCCATAGCGTCTTGCAATACTGTAAAGCGTTTGTCCACGGGTAACTTTATGGTAGGAAGGAACCCATTTTTGCACGTAGGCAGGCTTGTTTGCATCCTCCACAGCTTTCTCCCTGCGGGCAAAAGCATAAATACTGTCTTTTTCAGCCATGAACTGCATACTCACGTCATACGGCAGTAGCAAGTAGTGAGTTTGTTTACCGGGTGTGCTTTTCTTGATGAATTCGCGGTTATATCCGATTATATCGTCTTCAGAAATGCTAAGGTATCGGGCGATAGCTCCCATGCCGATGGCACTATCTACGGGTGTTTTTACCAGTACGGCAGAACGATAATTGTGGTTGTAGGTTGAATACCTTGTAAAACTCAGAACATAGGCCGCGGCAATGAACTTCGGCACATAATTTTGGGTTTCTTTGGGTAAAAAGGGCATGATTGACCAGAAATCTTTTTTGCCGCCTGAACGGTTAATAGCTCTTTGAACATTGCCCGGACCACAATTATAAGAAGCAATTGCCATAAGCCAGTCGCCGAAAATATTATAGCTGTTTTTGAAATATTCACATGCCTTTTCAGTGCTTTGAACAATTCCTTTTCTCTCGTCGATGGTGTAGTCTATACGCATTCCCATACTGCGTCCTGTATACGGCATAAATTGCCAAAGACCGGTAGCTCCGCACCAGCTCACTGCATTGGGATTGAGGTGGCTCTCAATGATACTAACATATTTGAGTTCCTGAGGAAGATTGTATCTGTCCAGCACCTGTTCATAAATAGGGAAGTAGAGTTGCATGCGCTTGTGCAGCATGTCGTAAAACGCATCATTTTGAGCCATGAGATAACGAATATGAAGCGCCACATGTTGGTTATATGGAAACGCAATTGTGCTTCCCAGCTGGTTCATTTGTGATTTAAAAACATCCTGATTGAGCAGGTTATGATTAAAAGTGTCGGTAACCGGGATGTGCGAAGGTATATTCTCATAAAGCAGCTGAGTCATGCTGTCTATTTTGTCCATATTCGTTTCCATGGCAGGGCCAATTGGCGCCTGAGCGGAAAGATTGAGAATGCTGAAAAGACTGGTCAGCAGCGTGCAGATATAGCGATTAGACAGTTGCATTTTTCGGGGCTCAACAGTGCAATTTACGATGCGTTATTATGTATAGCAAAAAGCGTACCATGAATAACGTATGGAAAAGAAAAAATATTGCTATCTTTGTATATTATAATCTCGGCAAGCATTCCTAAAAGACTGGCTTTGAAGAGTTTTGTATATAATTAAGGACAGGTTAATAATTCATGGCCAAAAAAATCACTTCCGGTTCAGTTAAATATGCAGGGGAGGCCGAAACCCTTCCGTTGGCTGTAAAGAAAGATCCCCGTTTTCCATCACTCTCTATCGGTATTCCCAAAGAAATAACATTCCAGGAAAACAGGGTTCCGCTTACACCTTCCGCAGTTCAGTATTTTGTGTCAAACGGACATAAAATAAGGCTTGAGACAGGCGCCGGAAGAAATGCAAATTTCTCTGATGCTCAATACAGCGAATGTGGTGCTGAAATAACTTACAGTGCTAAAGAAGTTTATGATTCCGACATAATTTTAAAAGTAGATCCACCAACATCCAAAGAACTCGACTGGATGCATCCCGGGCAGCTGCTTATTTCTGCCCTGCAAATCAATCAGCTTGAAGAAAGTTTGCTTCGGAAGATGATGGATAAGCGCATCAATGCCATGGCATACGAATTTCTGGAAGATGATTCAGGGGCGCTGCCCATTATTCGTGCAATGAGTGAAATAGCGGGAACGGCAAGTATTCTCATTGCTGCGGAATACTTGAATAATACCCATATCGGTAAAGGTGAGTTGCTGGGAGGTTTTGCCGGTGTGCCTCCTACCCAGGTTGTTGTGATTGGTGCTGGTGCCGTGGGTGAATTTGCAACCAAAGCGGCGATGGGACTGGGTGCCAATGTGAAGGTTTTCGATAATAAAATGTACCGTCTAAGGAGAATTCAGAAAAGTTTTGGATTTCATCTCTACACAAGCACCATACAGCCCCGCGTGCTTTTGAGCGCTTTGGAAAGTGCCGATGTGGTGATTGGTGCACTTTCAGGTAAGGGTGCACGCAGCCCTGTCGTGGTTACCGAAGAAATGGTCAGTCGAATGCGCCCCAATAGCGTAATCATTGATGTTGCGATAGACCGCGGTGGGAATTTTGAAACCAGTGACATTACCAACCACGAAAAACCGGTCTTTAAAAAGCACGATGTAATTCATTACTGTGTGCCCAATATCGCCAGCAGGGTCAGCAGAACAGCCAGTTACGCGCTTAGCAATGTATTTACACCTATGCTGGATGAAATGGCTTCGTTGGGTGGTTTTGCAGATTATCTGCGCCTCAAACCGGGAATCAGAAAAGGGTCTTATTTGTATAAAGGAAGCCTCACAAACCGCGATTTGGCCGATAAATTCGGTATTCGCTGCCATGACATTGATTTGATGGCAGGTATGTTCCTTTGAAACAAATTCCTTGCTAATTGGGGTTTAAAGTTTACTCAATTCCTCTGAAAATTTTATCCCAACGAATTCCCTTTGTTTCGTATTCCATATTGCTGTCGTGGATGTAAGGAAGGCCGTTTTCATCAATTTTAATAACCTTTTTAAGGCTAAAGAAAGTAAATAATGGCTTGCCAACCACATGGTCTTCGGGCACATAACCCCAGTAGCGGCTGTCTGAACTGTTATAACGGTTATCGCCCATCATCCAGTAATAGCCATACTTAAATGTATATGAAGTTATCTTTTTGTCGCCTTGCACGAAACCATTTCCATCCCAGGTTATACCAGCCTGTTCATAACGATTTACAGCCAGTCTGTACCAGTCCCAGTTGTCTTTGGTAAGGGTGATGGTTTCGCCTCTTTTCGGCAGATACACAGGGCCGTAATCATTCAATGACCATTTGTGTCGGAAATACAAATTGTTGGTAGTGTCCGGATACAAACTAACCGACATACCGTCGTCTGCGATGTCTTCAAAAACACTCCCCACTGCAGGGTCTTTTTTGATTTTCTCTATATTTTCTTTCCAAGTAAAAATGGTGTATGGAATCAGTTTTTTTCCTCTTTTTTCAGCAGCCTGAATATACTCAGTGGCCTTTATGGGAATGGTAAAATCCCCCAGCTCATTTCTAACCAGAAAATCACTGCTAATCGGCTCATTCATCAGCAGCAGATATCTTTTCTGCTGTTTTCCTACTGATGCAAGGGTGGTCCAGTTTTCACCTTTTTTTCTAACCATAACGGCACTATTAACTATTTTAAGTGAATCGCCGGGAATGCCCAAACAACGTTTCACATAATTATCTTTTTTATCTACTGGAAACTCTTCGCCGTCTGCGGGCCAGTTAAACACCACAATATCGTTGTTTTTAATAGTATACCAGCCGGGAAGCCTCATGTATGGCAATTGCACTGCATCTGAAAATGCCGAAAATCCCATTAATTCTTTGTGTGCAATAACCGGAACGGTAATAGGCGTCATAGGAATGCGCATGCCCACCTTTATGCGGCTCACCACCAGAAAATCGCCCACTTTAAGATTGCCCTCCATACTGGGAGTGGGAATCACAAAGAAATCAAAAAAGAGTGCCCGCATTCCACCAGCAACATAGGCTGCAAAAAGCAGCGCATCGGCCCATTCACGGGTACCTGAATGCTTGGGGATATTTGTTTTACGCCATTCTGCTTCACCTCCGGGTCCAATAAAAGTAAGATCCTTGCGCATAGCCAGCACTGGCAAGTAAATGAAGGTAAACAGGATGCCGGTAAAATGCTGCCAAAATTTAAACTGTCCGAAACTTCTCAGCAAATCCAGGGTGATATTAAAACTGAAAAGGATATTGATGCATGGAATAACCATGCCAATCATATACCACCAAGGTCTACCAACCAGTTTAATCCAATACCACCAGCTAACAATAGGTATAAATGCCGTCCAGGCAGGCTGACCGGCCTTTCTAAACATGACGAAAAGTCCAATGCGGGTAAGCACGAAAGCCAATGCCCACATAAACATAAATAAGCCCAGTGAATAAGATTCCATGAATATTGTTTCAGTTTAAATCGACTCAAAATTAAGCATATCCTGCATGGTATACACACCTTGTTTTCCAATGATCCATTCGGCGGCCATTACAGCGCCTCTGGCAAAGCCTTCCCGGTTGTGTGCTGTGTGTGTCAAGGATATGTTGTCAATTGGGCTGTTCCATGTAACAGTGTGTGTTCCGGGAACATTGTCTATTCGCAATGCCTGAATGGGCAGTTTTCCACCAAATGCCTGTTCTTCTTCGTCGGAAAGTTCCCATTTTTTAAAGGACAAATGCTCCTGAATGATTCCCTCTGCCAGCGTAATGGCCGTTCCACTGGGTGCATCAAGTTTTTGGGTATGGTGAATTTCGGTCATTCCTGCAGCATATTCAGGATAGCGATTCATAATGCCGGCCAGTATACGATTCAGGTAAAAGGTGATATTTACACCAATGCTGAAGTTGGTAGCGGTAAATAATGCTCCTTCTGAGTGAAATGGCTGTTTAACAACATCAAAGTGTTCATACCAGCCCGTAGTTCCTACCACAACAGGGATACCGGCTTCACGACACAGCGCAACATGCGCGGGAGCCAATTCTGGCCTGGTAAATTCTATGGCAACATCCGCCACTTTTAAAGCCACGGCTGTTGGGGGATGGGAGCTTACAAACTTACCCACAACTTCATGTCCCGCCGTATGGGCGATTTTTTCAATGGCTTTGCCCATTTTGCCATATCCAATCAGTGCGATTTTCACAAAGCAAAGATAATTTTAAAGCAATCAATTTTCCGATACGTGTTGTATTCAATCATTTTTTGTGATTTTTGCAGCAGTGAAATTCTTAGGTAAAAAGACCTGGCTTTGGGCCATTGCGTCTCTGCTATTGGTTGTTGTGCTTTTCTTCATTTATTTACTTACGGGTAATGCCCTTTCATCCCAAACGTCTGTAAAACTGCGGATTCGCAAATCATGGACCCTGGAGCAACTGACAGATTCGCTCGTTGCAAAAGCAGGTTTGAAACATCCAAAGCTTTTTAAGCTTTTTTCAGAAAAGGCAGGTTATTCATCTCCAAAACCTTGCACAATATCGATAAATCCGGGCGACAATATTTACAGCCTTATTCAGCAATTGAAGGCTAACCGTAATCAGACGGTAAATATTACCATTCAGGGCAGTATGGATGCTGAGACCCTGTCAAGTCTTTTTGCTTCCAAACTGGAGGTAAATAAAGACAGTTTTGTTGCAATGCTCAAATCCCCGTCAGCATTGAGAACCTATGAATTTAATGATACAACCTGGCCTGCATTGTTTATTCCCAATACCTACAATATGTATGTTGCCACCGAAACACCTGAATTGCTTCAGCGCATGGCAAAAGAATATGAGAAATTTTGGAACACAAAAAGGATTCAGCGTTCAACAATCCAGCGTCTTACTTGCAAGGAAGTTATAATGCTTGCCAGTATTGTCACCAAAGAAAGTAACAAAACTGATGAATACGAAAAGATAGCTGGGGTTTATATAAATAGATTCAGAAAAGGCATGTTGTTGCAAGCAGATCCTACGGTGGTTTTTGCCCGTGGCACAGCCGGACGTGTATGGGCAAAGGATTTAACAATTCAGAATCCCTACAATACCTACATTCACCTTGGTTTGCCTCCCGGTCCGATTTGCATTCCCAATCTGCAAAGCATTGAAGCGGTTTTGAACTACAAACAGCATGATTTTTTATATTTCTGCGCTAAAGCAGATTTCAGCGGTTATCATGATTTTGCCACCAACCTGGCCGATCACAACCGCAATGCTGCTGCATTTCACCGTGCCATGGATGAAAGGGGCATTAAATAAAAAAGACAGCCTATTAAGACTGTCTTTTTGTTGGGTTAAATATTTTTATCAGATTTTTTGAAACTTAATTGTTCCGGTTTCCGAGCCTTTACTCCATTTTATGTAGTAAAAGCCCTGAGCCAATCCGCGGATATTGATTTTCATGCCTGAAAATTCTACAGGATAAGTAGCACCGTTAATGCCTGTTATGTTGATTTGATCAACCGCTTTGCTGAGTTGTAAAACATCGTTGCAGGGATTAGGGAAGGCAGACAAAGTTACAATGCTGCTACCTGTTGTTCCTGAACTGGCATCTAAGGTTAATACCGATGTTTTTACAGCACCTTGATCACCATTGTCAGATCCGTTTCCATTGGCTGCAACACCAGCAGTGTAAACGGTTACATCTCCGGTAGGGTTGGCGGGTGCAGTCCATTCGTAAGACCAAATACCGGTTAGGCTGGGAGAAGATTGAACCACAATATCGCGTCCGTTTGCACTGATAACTTTTGCGCCTGAAGTTGGATTGGCCGTAGTGCCTGTTTTTTTATTGGTGGCATCCAACACTGTGCTTTGAAATCCTTTGGCTGTTGAAGTTCCCAGAACCGCAATGGCAATAGTATATGTCTTACCAGGTTTGTAGGAAGTTACCGGGGTAATGGCACCTCCCTTTTCTGTAACGCCAATGTTCACGTTAGTGCCCTGTGCACCCCCGGAGTGGCAAATGCTGCAATTTCCGTTAGAAGAGGGAGCGCCCGTACGGTCATCCGGGCGGCCACTGGAACTGCTCATCATAATCAATGCACCTGCAATGCTCATGGCTGAAACAATAAAGTAATTTTTTCTCATGTTTGGATAGATTGTAATTGCAAATTAAAGCAATTTTAAACAATAGTAACTCCCACTAAACTGATTTTTGGTAAATGTGAGTAATCCGTGAAAAATGTGGATTGTTTGGCAAACAATTGGAACATTGAAAGCATTACTTTTGTAATCGCTAAAGGAATATGAGCAGCCCATCTAGTTATCTGCCCATCGTGATTCAGACAGGAGTGGCCATTGGCTTTGTTGCACTGGCGCTAGGTTTGTCTCATTTGCTGGGGCCAAAAAGAAAAACAACCCAGAAAGAAGAAACCTTTGAATGCGGTATTGAAACACAGGGCAATGCCCGTTTTCCGGTGTCTATTAAATATTTCCTTACAGCCATTCTGTTTGTGTTGTTTGATGTAGAGGTGATTTTCTTTTATCCCTATGCCGTGAATTTTAAAGAAATGGGCGTGGAAGGGTTTGTGGCTGTGGTTTCATTTGTGGCTTTGTTTCTGGCAGGATTCATTTATGTATGGAAAAAAGGTGCTTTTGAGTGGGAGAAATAAAATACAATTCTAAAAAATCACTAAGGTTATGGTAAAAATGGTCGATGCGCCCGAAGGTATTGAAGGTCAGGGTTTCTTTGCCACATCGCTGGACAAAGTAATAGGAATGGCACGTGCCAATTCGCTGTGGCCACTGCCTTTCGCAACATCCTGCTGCGGAATTGAATTCATGGCAACCATGGGTTCAAACTATGATCTGGCCCGTTTTGGTTCAGAGCGTCTGAGTTTCTCTCCCCGCCAGGCCGATTTGCTAATGGTGATGGGAACCATTGCCAAGAAAATGGGCCCGGTTCTCAAGCAGGTATACGACCAGATGGCAGAACCCAAATGGGTTATTGCTGTTGGTGCTTGCGCCAGCAGTGGAGGTATATTTGATACCTACAGCGTATTGCAGGGAATTGATCGCATTATTCCTGTAGATGTTTACGTTCCAGGATGTCCGCCCCGCCCCGAACAAATCATTGAAGGTGTAATGAAAATTCAGGACCTGGCACGCAAAGAAAGCCTGCGCCGCCGTAACAGTGATGAATACAAGAAAATGCTGGAAAGCTATAACATCGAAACCCAGTGAGTATGACCGAACTGAATAATGAAAATGTATTGCAGGTGCTGAATGAAACATTCGGCGAAGCTATACTGCACCCAGAAACGCAATATGGCATGCTCAGTGTTGAAATACCTGCTGACAGGAATACAGAAATCGTTGGCTGTCTGAAAGATCACAAGGATATCAGCATGGGTTTTCTAACGGATGTTTGCGCCGTGCATTATCCCGAACAAAAAGGCCGTGAATTGGCTGTGGTGTATCATTTGCACAGCTGGACAAAGAATTTTCGCATGCGAATCAAATGTTTCTTACCTGCAGAAAAACCTGAAATAACCACCATGACCGGTTTGTATAACAGTGCCAACTGGATGGAGCGCGAAACCTTTGATTTTTATGGGGTGCAGTTTACAGGCCACCCCGATTTGAGACGTATTCTCAATATGGACGAAATGGATTATCATCCTTTGCTTAAGCAATATGCCTTGGAGGATGAAACCCGTGATGATAAAGATGATAGTTTCTTTGGAAGATGAGCCAGCTAGACACAAATTACAAAGACATTTTTGTCAGCACCGAAACCATAGACGGTGAAATAGCAACCCTGAACCTGGGCCCTACACACCCCGCAACGCATGGTGTTTTTCAGAATGTGATGAAGGTTGATGGAGAGCGCATCATCAGCAGCGAACCTACCATTGGATATATTCACCGCGCTTTTGAAAAGCTGGCTGAAAGAAGACCCTACAACCAGATTACACCCATTACCGACCGTTTGAACTACTGTTCGTCACCTATAAACAACATGGGCTGGCACATGACAGTGGAAAAGTTGGCCGGAATTGAAGTTCCCAAAAAAGTGGACTACATGAGGGTTATTATCATGGAATTGGCTCGTATTGCCGATCACCTGGTGTGCAATTCCGTAATAGGGGTGGATACCGGTGCCCTTACCGGCTTTACATACATATTCCAAGAGCGCGAAAAAATTTATGAAATGTATGAGGAGGTATGCGGTGCACGCCTCACCACCAATATAGGCCGTATAGGCGGGCTTGAACGAGAGTTCTCGCCTGTGTTTATGGAAAAACTCAAGAAATTTCTGAAGGAGTTTCCGGCCAAGTTTCAGGAATTTGACAACCTGCTAACACGCAACCGTATTTTTATGGATCGCGTGATAAAGGCGGGGCCAATATCGGCTGAAAAGGCCATGAGCTATGGTTTTACAGGTCCGAACCTCAGGGCTGCCGGCGTAGATTACGACGTTCGTGTTATGAATCCCTACAGCAGCTACGAGGATTTTGATTTTATCATTCCCGTAGGCCAAGATGGTGACACGTATGACCGCTTTATCGTAAGGCAGGAAGAAATAAGGCAGAGCCTTGGCATTATTCAGCAAGCTATTGATGGTATGCCCGAAGGCAAACATTATGCAGATGTACCTTCATTTTATTTGCCCCCCAAAGAAGAAGTTTACCGCAGTATGGAAGCCTTGATTTATCATTTCAAAATTATCATGGGCGAAACGCCAATTCCTGTTGGGGAAGTGTACCATGCCGTAGAAGGCGCTAATGGAGAATTGGGCTATTACCTCATCAGCGATGGCGGCAGAACTCCATACCGCCTGCATTTCCGCAGACCTTGCTTCATCTACTATCAGGCATACCCTGAAATGGTGAAGGGAGCCATGCTGAGTGATGCCATATTAACCATGAGCAGTATGAATGTTATTGCCGGAGAACTTGACGCTTAATTGAACAATTGTGGAAACATCTGAAAATCAAATAGCATTTAAGGAAGAAACCCTGAAGGAAGTGGGTAGAATTACCGCACAGTTTCCCGAAGGTATGCAAAAGAGTGCCCTTCTGAGGGTGCTGCACCTTGCGCAGGCCGAGTTTGGCTGGTTGTCTGTTCCGGTAATGGATTACGTAGCCCGTTTACTTCATGTAAATCCGGTGGAAGTATATGAAGTGGCCACATTCTACAGCATGTATGATACCCAGCCTGTGGGCAAGGTGAAACTTGAAGTTTGCCGCACAGGCCCCTGCATGATTGAAGGTGCCGAGCACATTGTGAAATATATTGAAGACAAACTGGGAATCAAGGATGGTGAAACCACCGCAGATGGTATATTTACGCTGAAAACCGTTGAATGCCTTGGTGCATGTGGCTATGCGCCTATGTTGCAGGCGGGCGAAAAGTTTCATGAGCATCTTACTGAAGCCAAGGTGGATGAACTGATAGAGAAATACAAGGCAAATCCCGTGGCTAATTATATGGGGATGTAATCAAAACCAAGGAAAGACAGCATGGCTAGAAAATTGCTTTTGGAAAACGCACACATCGAAGGAATACATACCTATGATGTTTACCGCAAAAATGGTGGATACCGCAGTGTTGAAAAAACACTGAAAACAATGTCTCCGGAGGATGTGGTGGAAGAAGTGAAAAAATCTGGGTTGAGAGGCAGGGGCGGAGCCGGTTTCCCTACCGGAATGAAATGGAGCTTTATCGCCAAGCCCGACGGTGTTCCCCGGCATTTGCTTTGTAATGCAGATGAGAGCGAACCCGGAACCTTCAAGGACCGCTATTTAATGGAGAAAATTCCCCATTTGCTGATTGAAGGCATGATTGTGTCTTCGTTTGCACTGGGTGCCAACCATTCCTATATATACATCAGAGGCGAATACATGTATGTACTTCACATACTGGAAAAAGCCATAGCAGAAGCCTACGCAAACGGCTGGCTGGGAAAAAATATCATGGGTTCCGGTTTTGATCTTGATCTTTCGGTTTCACCGGGTGCCGGTGCATATATCTGCGGTGAAGAAACAGCATTGATTGAGAGCCTGGAAGGTAAACGCGGCAATCCGCGCATGAAGCCGCCGTTCCCTGCAGTGAAAGGTCTTTGGCAACGTCCAACCGTGGTTAACAACGTGGAAACCATCGCAGCCGTTGTTCCTATTGTGAATGAGGGTGGTGATGCTTACGCGCAGATTGGTATTGGTCGCAGTACAGGTACCAAACTGATTTCTGCCGGCGGAAATATCAATAAACCCGGAGTTTATGAAATTGAAATGAATATATCCGTGGAGGAATTCATTTACAGCGATACCTACTGTGGTGGCATCAAAAATGGCAAGAAACTTAAGGCATGTGTTCCCGGAGGTTCTTCTGTGCCGATCTTGCCGCATTATCTGGTTTGTAAAACCGCTGCAGGTCAAGATCGCTTAATGACCTACGAAAGCCTTGCTGACGGAGGCTTTGCCGCCGGCAGTATGCTGGGTTCCGGCGGATTTATTGTATATGACGAAGACCAATGTATTGTGCGCAATACCTGGAACTTTACACGTTTTTACCACCATGAAAGCTGTGGACAATGCAGTCCTTGCCGCGAAGGAACCGGCTGGATGGAAAAAGTATTGCACCGCCTGGAATATGGCCATGGTAAAATGGAAGACATAGACCTGCTTTGGGATATACAGCGCAAAATTGAGGGCAATACCATTTGTCCGCTGGGTGATGCCGCTGCGTGGCCTGTTGCAGCTGCTATTCGCCATTTCCGCGAGGAGTTTGAATGGCATGTAAAAGAACCCAAGGCCTGTATGGAAAGAAATTATGGTTTGGTTGCCGAAAAAATCTTTGAACCCGCAACCGCATAAAAGATAAAACAATGGCTGAACAGACTGAAAAGATCAATGTAACCATAGACGGAAAAACCATTGCGGTAGATCCCGGAACGACTATACTCAATGCCGCCCGTGCAATAGGCGGTGAAGTTGTGCCACCTGCCATGTGCTATTACAGCAGCTTGAAAGGCAGTGGCGGTAAGTGCCGCACATGTCTTGTTGAAGTGAACAAAGGAAGTGAAAAAGACCCGCGCCCTATGCCCAAGCTGGTGGCAAGCTGCAGCACACCCGTGATGGATGGAATGGAAGTGAAAAACAAAACCAGTGAGCGTGTAAACGATGCAAGGCATGGTGTGGTTGAGTTTCTGCTCATCAACCATCCGCTGGATTGCCCCATTTGCGATCAGGCAGGGGAGTGCCATTTACAGGACCTTGCTTTTGAACACGGTCTGGAGAAAACCCGCTACGAGTTCAAACGCCGCACCTTTGATAAGATTGACATCGGTGAATATATCAAGCTGCACATGACCCGTTGTATTCTCTGTTATCGTTGTGTTTATACAGCAGATCAGCTTACCAATCAGCGTGATCATGGTGTGATGAAACGCGGCGATGCTGCTGAAATTAGCACCTATATTCAGAATGCACTGGATAACGATTTTATAGGTAATGTAATTGATGTTTGCCCGGTGGGAGCCCTTACGGATAAAACATTCCGTTTCCGAAGCCGTGTTTGGTATACCAAACCCATGAATGCGCATCGTGACTGTAAAAAATGCAGTGGCAAGGCTGTGGCCTGGATGATTGGTGATGAAATTGCCCGCATCACAGCGCGCAAAGACCAGTTTGGCGAGGTGAAGGAATTCATCTGCAATGAATGCCGTTTTGATAAAAAAGAAAAAACCGACTGGACCATTGAAGGACCCCGACATATCGATCGTCACTCGGTAATCAGTGCCAATAAATACGAAGAACCCATTCCCGAACATACACCCCTGTTGAACAAAACTTGATATGGATTTTGCATTATTACTGGAAAAGAGCATACTGATTCTCATTCTCACGGCCATCACCCTGGGAATAGCAACCTATCTTACCTATGGTGAGCGCAAAGTAGCCGCGTTTTTACAAGATCGGATTGGTCCTAACCGGGCTGGTATTTTTGGTATTCTGCAGCCCATTGCCGATGCGGGTAAAATGTTCTTTAAAGAAGAACTGATTCCCAAAAATGCTGAAAAGTGGCTGTTTATTTTGGGCCCAGGACTTGCCATGATTACCGCCTGCATTACCAGTGCTGTTATTCCCTGGGGAAGCCATTTAGATTTGTTTGGTCGTACCATACAACTGCAAGTTGCCGATGTAGATATCGGGATTTTATACATTATGGGCATTGTGAGTGTGGGTGTTTACGGCATCATGATCGGTGGCTGGGCTTCCAATAATAAATATTCACTTTATGGAGCTATTCGCGCCAGCAGCCAAATGATAAGCTATGAACTGGGCATGGGCCTTGCCCTGATTGCCGTTATTATGATGAGCGGCAGCTTGAGTCTGCGGGAAATAGTAGAACAACAGAGCGGATGGGGTGGTATGCAGTGGAATATTATTTACCAACCGCTGGGATTCATCATATTCTTTACTTGTGCTTTAGCTGAATGCAACCGTGCTCCCTTCGATTTGCCCGAATGTGAGACGGAACTGATTGGTGGCTACCACACAGAATACTCATCCATGAAACTGGGCTTTTACCTGTTTGCTGAATATATCAACATGTTTATCAGCAGCGCGGTTATGACCTGTGTGTATTTTGGCGGTTACAATTTCCCCGGTATGCACCTGATTGATAGTCAGAATTTACTCGCGGTTCTGCAGATTGTAGCGATTTTCCTGAAAATCAGTTTCTTCATCTTTACCTTTATGTGGATTCGCTGGACACTGCCCCGTTTTAGGTATGACCAGCTCATGCACCTGGGATGGAAGTCTATTATACCCCTAGCGATAGTGAATATGCTTCTTACCGGCGGAGGAATGCTGCTATTCGGGAAATAAGCTTAGTCGTATTGCAGTTCCAGTAAGGCGCTTTGAAGTTCGCTGAGGCTGTGTCTTTCTCCCGATTTTTTTGCTTTTTCGATTCCTTTTTCGTACATTAGGATTGCTTCTTCTTTTTCGGTTTTGCGTTCCAGCAATTTACCCAGATGGTAATAAGTTGCAATATAATCCGGATGTGATTCCAGCAATGTTCTAAAAATGCCCTCCGCTTTATTATCATCGCCGAGGCCTATATATTCTGTTGCCAGGGCATAATTCAGAAAAGCGTCTTCCGGGCTTTCCTTGAGGAAGGCTAACAATTGTTCGATTCGATTCATTTTAGGCTATAGGTAACGGTAAAAAGGCGGGCCGGACTCGGGTGGATACGCGCACTGAGGTTTTGGTCAATATTGAACCTGAAAAAGTGGGCATCTACTGTGGCATCGATGATTTGCAGTGCATAAACGGCTGTCATCGCAAGGATACCGAAATCACGCATACGGCGGTGGTTGTCGCGTTCTGCGATTAGGTTGGCATCAAGGGTTGTATCGCTTTTAATGACATATGCATTCTCGAACTGCAAATTGAGTTTTCGCATTTTGGCACGTTGGTTAATCATGAGGTAGGTGCTGGCTCCCAAACCGGCATATACCACCGGGAATTTCCAATATTTACGGTTGTATAGTTGGCCTGCACCCGGAATAACAGCGCCGTAAATACCGGCTTTGGTAGGGGAGTGTGGTGCACCAAAATACAACAGTCTAAGAGGTGGTTTTACGGGTTTGTCCGAAGAATCTGTTTGCGCATGTGAATAGCTGCAAAGCAGCAACAAGACATGAAATGCAATCAGACGGTATATCATGTATCAGGAACCTCCCATTACCGACAAAATGCGTTCCAAATCACCGCGGTTTTTGTAGGAAATGATGATTTTACCCTTGCCACTGGGATTATTCTTCAGATGCACTGCGGTCTTCAGAAGTTTATGGAATTGCTCAGTTATTCTATCCACTTCGGGATCCCAATCTGTGCCGACTGTCCCAAAAACTGCGGTGCGGGTACCATTTTTCTTGTCTTTCACGAGAGCCTCAACGGTGCGTACGCTCAGGCTTTCGCTAATAATGGCTTGATAAAGTTCCAGTTGTTCGGCAATATCATCCATATTAATCATTGCGCGGGCATGGCCCATGCTAATTTTACCAGATTTTATTCCGGCCTGAATTTCATCGGGAAGTTTCAGCAGACGCAGGTAATTGTTAACTGTAGTGCGGTCTTTACCAACTCTGTCACCCAGTTCTTCCTGTTTCAAGCTGCATTCATCCAGCAGGCGCTTGTAACTCATGGCAACGTCAATGGCGTTGAGGTCGCTGCGCTGTATGTTTTCAATAAGTGCCATTTCCAGCATGTCCTGGTCGTTTGCAATGCGTATGTACGCTGGAATGCGTTCCAGTCCTGCCAGCATAGAAGCACGGGTTCTTCTTTCACCGCTGATAAGCTGGAATTTGTCATAGCCCATTTTTCTTACGGTAATAGGCTGAATTACCCCATGAATCTTAATGGAAGCTGCAAGTTCTTCTAGCTCTTTAGGGTCGAATTCTGTACGTGGCTGAAAAGGATTTGCTTCGAGCTGATTGAGTTGAATCTGTGAAACCGCACCAATGGGCCTGGTTTCTCTGGATGTGATATCGGTTTCGGCGTTTTCCAGCAAGGCACTTAAACCCCTTCCGAGTCCGCCTTTCTTTTTGATAGGGTTGCTCATGAGATAGTGAATTCGGGGTTTATGTCTTGTTGAACAGGTTTGATAAAGCCATTTTTCTCCAGTATTTCATTGGCCAGGTTAAGGTAATTCATACTGCCACGGCTTTCTGCAGCATGGAAAAGTACCGGCACTCCAAAACTAGGGGCTTCGCTTAGTTTGGTAGTGCGCTGTATAATGGTTTCAAATACGATATCCTGAAAATGGGTTTTCACATCGTCTACCACCTGGTTGCAGAGGCGCAAACGACCGTCATACATGGTAAGCAGAATGCCCTCAATTTCTAAATTGCGGTTAAGGTGTCCCTGCACGATTTTGATGGTGTTTAGCAATTTGCCCAGGCCTTCCAAGGCGAAATATTCGCACTGTACCGGAATGATAATGCTGTCGGAAGCCACCAGTGCATTGGTGGTAATGAGGCCCAGCGACGGCGAACAATCAATGATGATGAAATCGTATTCGTTTCTCATGGGACGCAGCACACCTTCCAGCAAGCGCTCGCGGTTTGGCATTTCCAGCAATTCAATTTCTGCACCCACCAAATCGATGTTACTGGCCATCAGATGCAGATAAGGAATGTCGGTTGTAAGAATTACGTCTTTGGGGTTAATATCCTGCACCAGACATTCATATAACCCTAGTTTGATGTTTTTGGGTTCAAATCCAATGCCAGAGCTGGAATTGGCTTGTGGATCGGCATCAATCAGCAAGGTTCTGTACTCCAGTACGGCAAGGCTGGCCGCCAGGTTGATAGCGGTGGTGGTTTTGCCCACGCCGCCTTTCTGGTTGGCAATTGAGATGATCTTTCCGCCAAGGGGTTTTTTATCAGTTTTCATAGAAATTACAAGGTTAAAGTTTCTCCGATTTTCAAAAGATGAAGATTTATTCCTGCCAGCTGAAAGGCACGATGTGTTTCTTCGTGGTTGATGGTAATGTAGCCAAATGTGTCGTAGTGCATGCCTATTACCGTGTTTGTTCCCAGCATGCGTGCCGCTTCTATGGCATCAATGGCATCCATGGTGAAGTTGCTGCCAATGGGAAGAAAAGCACATTTTAGTTTGTGCCTTCTGGGGATCAGCTGCATGTCGGAATGTAGGGCTGTGTCTCCGGCATAATAAAAACAATCTTCCGCATTCTGAATAACAAACCCGGTAGGAGCGCCGCCTGGCATGCCATCGGGCATAGTGCTGCTGTGGACTGCATTGACCATTTTTACGGTGCCGAAATCAAACTCACGGCTGCCGCCAATATTCATGGGATGAACATTGGACACACCCTTGGATGTTAGCCAGGCTGTAAGTTCCCAGATACTAATACAGGTGCAGTTGGATTGCTTTGCAATACTTACAGCATCGGCCACGTGGTCTTCATGCCCATGGCTAATGAGCATGTAATCGGGGTTAATGTTGGAAATATTGACAGAAGATGCCAATGGATTTGGCGTAATGAACGGATCAAATAGCATAGATTTGCCTCCGCTAATCACTTCAAAACAAGAATGTCCGTAGTAAGTAACCTTCATAATCGTCTTCTTCAGTCTGGCAAAATTATTTCAGCACAGCTAATGTTTGCAGGCCTTGTGATTTCAGTTATCTACATGGTTTTGGGGAATTATGGTTGTAAAAATGTGGATAATTATTCTGACTCTCTGATTTTCCGCTACAATGAAGACGCGACCGTTGCTACGCTTGACCCTGCATTTATCAAATCACAGTCTGAAATTTGGATAGCGCAACAAATCTACAATGGGCTTATTGAGCTGGATTCTGCCCTGAAACCCATGCCCTCATTGGCTTACAGGTGGGAGACAAGTGCCGATGGACTTGTGTATAAGTTCTTCCTGCACAGGGATGCAGGATTTCTGAATCCGCAGGATTTAGGTTTTGAAAGGATTACTTCAAAGGATGTGGCATTTTCTTTTAAACGCATCGCTGATCCGGCCACGGCTTCTCCTTCGGCATGGATATTTTCAGGGAAGGTTGACACCAACTATATCAAGGCATTTCAAACAGAGGGGGACTCTGTGTTTATTCTGAATCTGTTGAGCCCTGATCCTACTATTTTGTCATTGCTGGGAACAGTATATTGCAGTATCGTTCCGGAAAAATATGTAAATAGAACAACAGATTTTGGACATCATCCGGTGGGAACAGGCCCATTTTACCTGAAATACTGGGAAGAAGAGGTAAAATTGGTTTTACGTAAAAATCCACGTTACTTCGAGAAAGTACATGGACATTCATTGCCTTATCTGGAGGCGGTAAATGTAGATTTTATCAAAAACAAGCAAACCGCATTCATGCACTTTGTATCCGGAAGATTTGATTTTTTCAATGGTGTGGAAGGAAGTTTTAAAGATGAACTGCTTACCCGGGAAGGTGAACTAAATTCGAAATACAAAGGTCGTTTCAGCATGCTGAAGAAACCCTTTCTCAATACAGAATACCTCGGTTTTTGGTTGGGTGATAGCGTAGCCGGAATTCCAAATCCACTGGTGAATATTCATCTGCGCAGGGCACTGGCGCTTGCCGTTGACCGTAAATCAATGATCCGATATCTTAGAAATGGTTTGGGTACCTCCGGCGATTATGGCTTCGTGCCTCCGGTTTTGCTGAATGCAAATACGGAAGGTCTGCCTTTTAATCCCGAAAAAGCCCGCCGGGAGCTTGAAATGGCCGGTTATCCCGTTGGGAAAGGCCTGCAGGAGCTATCTCTAACTACCACCGCAGATTACCTGGATATGGCCGTGTTTCTTAAAAAATCATGGGCAGATATTGGAGTGAATGTGAAAATTGATGTACAGACAGGCGGCATGCTTCGGCAAAAGCGCAACAAAGGCGAACTCGCCATATTTAGAGGTTCCTGGATTGCCGATGTGCCCGATGCTGAAAACTATTTGGCCTGTTTTTATTCGGAGAATTTTAGTCCAAATGGCCCTAACTATACCCATTTCAGTAATCCCGTGTTTGATGCATTGTACAAAAAGTCATTTAATGAAAATGGTTCACAAAGAATACGCAGCATGCAGGCTGCGGACAGTATACTGGTTCAATCAGCAACGGTTTTGGTTCTTTATTATGATCAAAGCCTGAGGTTATATCATAATAATTTGAAAGGACTTTCAAACGATGCTTCGAACAGACTCATTTTAAAACACGTTAAGAAAACTCCCCGATGAATTACTTACCCTTGATTTTAGGTGCACTCATCATTGCCGCAGTTATTTACGGCATCGTAAAACTATACAAAAATCTAATGAATAAATAACTTAAAACTGACTGGCCGCGATAAATGCGTCCAGTTCATGGTTGTGGGCACGGGTGCTGTCTAAATCATTCCTGTGCCCCTGCCACCATACTTTCCCTTTGTATATGAAAGTGATTGACTCGCCTATGTCATACACAGTTTTCATGTCGTGGCTATTGATGACCGTGGTTATTTTAAATTCCTGTGTGATGTCGTGCAACAATTCATCAATTCTTCGGCTGGTAATGGGATCCAGGCCGCTGTTGGGCTCGTCGCAAAACAGATAGCGGGTTTCCAATGCGATAGCTCGGGCAATCCCAACGCGCTTTTTCATACCACCTGATATTTCAGCGGGAAACTTCTTATTGACATTCTCTAAGCCTACCCTGCTCAGGCAAAAATTGATTCTGTCCTTGCGCTCATCAGGTGTCATTTTACCGAACATTTTCAGCGGGAAATCCACGTTTTCCTCAACGGTCAGCGAATCAAAAAGAGCTGTTCCCTGAAACAACATGCCAATTTCGCGCCTTACTTCACGTACCTGTTCGTAGGGGAGGTGAACAAAATCCCGACCATCGTAATTGATGCTGCCGCCTTCGGGCTTGAATAAGCCTACCATGCATTTCAGCAATACCGATTTGCCGCCACCGCTGGCTCCTATAATAAGATTTGGTATGCCGGGCTCAAATTTGGCGTTGATGTCAAACAAAACCTGTTTGTCTGAAAAGCTTTTATTTACATTTACCAGTTCTATCATAATTACAGCATCAGTTTGGCTATGATAAAATCGGCAAAGAGTATGAGTACGCAGGATCTTGTAACGGCGCGTGTTCCGGCTTCGCCCACCTCAAGTGCGCCACCTTCGGTGAAATATCCTTCGTAGGTGCTCATGCTTGTAATGATAAAAGCAAAAACCAGGGCTTTGGTCATGGAAACCGTAACGGTAAACATTTTAAAAGTTTCCCTGGCACCCTGAACAAATTCATTGGGCGACATTAGGTCGGTGAGACGCGCTGCCAGTATGCCACCGCTGATCATTAGAAAGTTGGCAACAATAA
>VHBA01000019.1 GCA_016872175.1 Sphingomonadales bacterium
GGAACAGCATTTTCGTATAATACCCGGTACACCGCCTCCACTATTGGAGCCAAAATATTATTCTCTTTGCATAAGGGGTAAATACTGCCGGTTGCATAGTAGCCTTCGGCGATCATGTTCATCTCCAGCTGTGCACTTTTTACGCTGTATCCTTTACCGAGCATGTTCCCAAAAGTGCGGTTGCGGCTAAACTGGCTGTAGCAGGTCACCAGCAAATCTCCAAGGTAGGCGGCATCCTTCACATCGCGGTGCGTTTCGTGCATGGATTCCAGAAAAAATTTCATTTCACGCAGGGCAGCACCGGTGTATACCGCGTGGAAATTATCGCCATAGCCCAGTCCGTGTGCGATGCCGGCTCCGATGGCGTATATGTTTTTCAGTACGGCGGCGTATTCGGCGCCATACAAATCATTGTTGGTGCTCGTATTGATATAACGGCAGCGAATGAGGGCTTCTATGCGTTCAGCAAGCGCGTTATCTGTAGCGGCCAGCGTAAGATAGCTCAGTTTTTCCAGTGCCACTTCTTCGGCATGGCAAGGGCCTGTTATCAATCCAATATTTTGGGGCGAAATGCCATGTTTATTTTCCAGGTATCGGGCAATCACCATGCGGGTGGTGGGATCCACGCCTTTTACGGCAGAAATGTAGATTTTGTCTTTGGGTAGCGAAATATCTTTCAGTGCTTCGTGCAGAAATGCCGAGGGTACTGCCAGGATAACCGCATCGCAGTGGTTAATCATGGACTGCAGATTGTTGTGCAACGATACTTTTTGCAGGTCAATCTCTACCGATGACAAATAGCGGGGATTGTGGTGAAATTCCTGAATGTAGGCGAGGGTTTCGCTGTTGCGAATCCACCAGTTTACGGCAACACCGTTTTTTTCGGAAATGATTTTTACCAGTGCGGTGGCCCAGCTGCCACTGCCAACAATGCCTACACTATGAAAAGCGTTTTCCACCCTTGCAAAAGTAGGGAAGTGGTGGGTTTTTCGGCAAACGAATTGCTTATTTCAGGATTTGAGCCGCGTGTTTGGCGGTTTCTACCTTTTCAATAATCTCGCTGATGACACCTTTTTCATCAATAATGAAGGTAGTGCGTGCAATGCCCATGTACTTGCGGCCATACATGCTTTTCTCTACCCAAACACCATAATCGGTAGCAACTTGGTTGTCGGTATCGGCCAGCAAACTGAAAGGCAGTTCGTATTTGGCAATGAACTTCTGGTGCTTTTTCTCGTTATCGGGGCTTACACCCAATATGGCGAAACCCTGTTTGAGCAGCGCATCGTGATTATCGCGCAGGCTGCAGGCCTCGGCCGTACAACCGGGGGTGTCGTCTTTCGGATAAAAATACAATACCAGCTTTTTGCTGGCAAAGTCATTGAGCGTAAGGGTTTTGCCGTTTTCATCG
Source organism: Sphingomonadales bacterium (assembly GCA_016872175.1). GTDB lineage: Bacteria > Bacteroidota > Bacteroidia > NS11-12g > UBA955 > RGEC01. Next base: position 1,412 of record VHBA01000019.1, read on the forward strand.
GGGGCGCTGAAGGCGGGGGCTTTGTCTCCGGGTTTGAGGTTCATAATCAGTACAATTGTCTGTTAATTAACACAAAACAGGGTGAATGGTTTTGTGATTTTACTTCATCCCCGCTTCACTCTTGTATTTGGTAATATATATTTTTAGTGTGGCTTCACTTTTGTACTTGGTGAAATACACCTGCCAGTCGGCCTCACTTTTATATTCGGTCCAAAACCAGATTCCGCTGTAGGGTTTGGCTTCGCTTTTATATTTGGTTTCATACACAATCATGTCTGCCTCGCTCTTGTACTCGGTAACGTAGATGATTTTATCGGCTTCGCTTTTGTAGGAAGTTTTGTACACCTTTTGGGCCATGGCTTTCTGTCCAAAAAAGATAAGGACTGCCAACAACATAAGATTTTTCATAACCACTAATATACGAAATTAAAATGATATTTCCAAATAAATCGGTTAAAAGGGGCGTATAAATTATAGTTTTTCAATAATGTATTCAGCCATACGCCTGTACAAATGATACTGTGCATTGCGGTCGCCGATGCCATGGTTGCGATTGGGGTAGACTTCGGCATCGTAGCGCACACCGGCTTTGATCATGGCGTTGATCATTTCGGCGCTGTTTTGCCAGTGCACGTTGTCATCGCCGGTGCCGTGGATGAGCAGGTAATTGCCCTTTATGTTCTTTACAAACTGTATGGGCGAATTTTCGTCGTATCCTGCTGGGTTATCGGAGGGTTTGCGCAGAAAACGCTCGGTGTAGATATTGTCGTAATAGCGCCAGCTGGTAACAGGAGCTACGGCAACAGCAGTTTTAAAAACATCTGCACTTTTGGTGATGCACAGACTGCTCATATAGCCACCAAAACTCCAGCCCCATATGCCAATTCTGTTGTTGTCCACATACGGCAGTTTTCCCAGCCAGCGGGCCGCAGAAGTTTGATCAATGTGTTCCAATTTTCCCAAATTCAGGTAGGTGCACTTTTTGAATGCTTCACCGCGGTGACCTGTTCCGCGTCCATCAAAACTTACCACAATGTAGCCTTTTTGCGTGAGGTATTGATGGTAGAGATAGTTGCGTCCGCCCCAGTTGTTTCTTACGGTGTTGGCGCCCGGACCCCCATAAACAAACATCAGCACGGGATATTTTTTGTTCGGGTCAAAATCGTAGGGCTTCATCATCCAGTAGTTTAAAACCACACCGCTGTCTGTGGTGGCCGCGCCAAATTCACTTTTCCCGAATGCATAGCTTTCCACTGTTTTCTTCGCATTGGCATTGTCTTCAAGAACCCTGGCCGGACTTACAGTGGTTCCTTTGGCAAATTCCTTAAGGGTGAATTTTGTAGGCTCTCCAAAACGGCTGTGATAATCCAAATAATACTTACCGCCATTGAGAATACTGATGCTGTGATTGCCGGCCTCCGGGGTGATATTTGTTTTTTTCTTTCCGTTAAAATCAATGCTGTAGCAATGGTCTTCCGTTGCTGAAACTTCGCTGCTGTTGTAGTAAATCAAATTGGTAGTTTCATTAACGTAGTTAATTCCCAATACGTCGAATTTGCCCACAGTAACAGGCGTTTCTTTGAATTGATTCAGCACTTTGGTGGGTGTGTATCGGTAAATGTGGTTGTATCCATTTTTCTCTGATGTGGTAATGAATCCGGGAGATTTTTTCAGGAAATACAGGTTGTCGTGAATATCAATGTAGGTTTTGCTTTTTTCGTGCAGAACGGTTGTAACGGCTCCGGTTTTGGCATTGGCGAACAGCAGTTTCCATTCGTTTTGGGTGCGGTTCAGCCACTGAATGCTGAGTTGTCCGGGCACTTGTGTCCACTGGATTCTGGGCAGGTACTGATCACCCGGCGCGATATCGGCTTTTACTTTCTTGTCTGTTCCGGGTTCATACATATACACTTCCACCACTGAATTGTCTTCGCCGGCTTTGGGGTATTTCCAGCGTTCCTGGTCGGGATAAAGTCCGCTAAACATATCCATGCTGAATTCTTTTACGCCGCTTTCGTCAAAACGATAATAGGCAAGGTGTTTGCCATCCGGCGACCATTCAAAACCGCGGCTCATGCTGAATTCTTCTTCATAGACCCAGTCTACGGCGCCGTTGATGATGCTGTTTTTTAACCCATCGGAGGTAACGGCTTTTTCCACCTGGTTTTTAAGGTCAAACACAAAAAGATCATTGTCTCGCACATAGGCCAGATAGCGGTTGTCGGGGCTCATTTGCGGATACATAGATTTCCCGTCGCCTATTTTTATGGAGTTTCCGGTGGTTAAATCTACCAGGTAGATAAGGGATTTGGTGCTATGCCTGTAAATGGATTCCGTGGCTGCGGTAATTACCAGGAATTTTTCATCGTTGGAAAAGGTGTAATTGTCGGGCAACATATCCACTGCGGTTTCTGAGCTTCTGAGAACAATTCCTGTGCTGTCGCCTGTCCATAGTTTGCGTTTGATGATGCGCCATCGGGGAGGCGGGGTGCCGGGTTTTGGCCAACCATTGACTTCCGTAATAAGTTCAGTGTAATGCAACCCGTCATTCATCACATTAAATCCGGAAATGCCTGCGGTTCTGAAGGTTCCTTTTAGAAAAATATCTTCAAGGGTGAAGGGCGTTTTCTGGGCAAACAGAACTATAGTGGCCTGTACGAAGAAAAAAAGAAATGCAATACTGCGTCTCATGATAGGAAAAATTAAGAAATGCGGGTAAGTTTAACGGGGGCAGTTTTTTTCTTGAATACTACCGGAATCATTTCATAGGTTACCATACTAGTATCCAGGCCAAACCATTTGTCTGGGCTTGCAGCGGTTTTTCTAACCCAGTAATAGGCTTTCATAACCAGTGAGTCGAGTACCGGTAATTCATTTTCCTGACTAATTTCTTCTTCAATAATCACAAATCTAAAATCTCCCAGTTGCTTTTTATCAGAAAAACCATGGTAGTAGGGGTCCAGATTGATTTCGTGGTTATTCACCATATCTTCAATTACCAACCGCAGGAAATAGCTAATCTTCTGCTGAACCCTAAAACCCAGTCGGAATCTGACTTTGATCAAATCATCTTTTTCGATGATGCTTACCTTGTATTCCATGGTGTACGGTTCATCGGTTACATCTACATTCACAAACCAGTAAAAATCGGCTCTTTTGGGTCGTTTCTGCAAAATTGAGTGGGGTATCAGCGATTCTACCTCATCATCTTTTTTTACCTTGCTCAAATAAATTAAATGTGTTGAATATTTGGGCAGGGTGGTATCTTGACTTAGCGCTTTAAGTTTATGTTTGATAGACTCGATTTTAACGGGATCAACCATTGTTTTGCTGATTTTACCACCTCGGTAGCACACAAGCATCAAGGCAACAATCAATGAAGCAATCATCACGGTAAAGAAGCCACCGTTCATAAACTTGGTGAGGTTGGCAAACAAGAATGAACTTTCAACAATAAAAAACACCATCATGATAGACCAAACCAACACCATGTTCCAGCCCTTTGATTTCAGGTAGTGAAGCAACAATATACTGGTCATCAGCATGGCAATGGTGATGGCGAGACCATATGCGGCTTCCATTTTGGCCGATTCCTTGAAATACAACACCATGCAAATGCAGCCTATCAGCAGGGTTTGGTTTACAGCTGGAATGTAAACCTGTCCTTTTATATTACTTGGGAATTTAACGGTGAATTTGGGAAACAAATGCAGGCGTATTCCTTCAGAAACCAGTGTAAAAGAGCCGCTGATAACCGCCTGGCTGGCAATGATGGTGGCACATGTGGCTATGATAATGCCCACAGGTAAAAACCAGTCGGGCATTACCCCGAAGAACGGGCGCTGGTCTCCCAGTGTCTGTCCTTTTAATGTCAATAACCATGCGCCTTGCCCAAAATAATTAGCCAAAAGGCAGGTTTTTACGAATATCCAGCCCGTTCTCACATTTTTCTTGCCACAGTGGCCTAAGTCGCTGTACAGTGCTTCAGCTCCGGTAGTGCAAAGGAAAACAGCACCAAGCAAAACAAAAGATTCACGGCTGCCGCTGAGAAATTGCACCATGTAATATGGATTGATGGCCTTCAATACGCCGGGATTGTGAACAAGCTGATTGATGCCCAAAGTAGCAAGCATGCAGAACCATACCAGCATAACGGGGCCAAAAGCCCTGCCCACCACATGGGTGCCTGCTCGCTGAAACAAAAATATTCCGGTAATAATGGCAATGACAATGGGGACGGTCTGTATATCAGGATTTAGGTAGCGCAGGCCTTCTACGGCCGATGAAACCGAAATGGGTGGCGCAATGATGCCGTCGGCGAGAATTGCCGCGCCACCAACCACCGCACCTATAATCAGATACGGAAATCTTCTGCGAAGCAGCGCCAGCAGGGAGAATATTCCGCCTTCACCTTTATTGTCAGCCTTCAGGGTCAGAAAAACATACTTAACGGTGGTTTGCAGTGTCAGCGTCCAGAAAATGCAGCTGAGCCCGCCCAATACCATTACATCGTTGATTGTCTCTTTGCCAACAATGGCACTCATCACATACAATGGCGATGTTCCGATATCGCCGTAAATAATACCCAAAGTAACCAGCAGGCCTGCTGCCGATAACTTGTCAATACGAGAATGCCCCATTTGAATTATCTGAGGGCGAATTTACGGGCGGTAGTTCCATTTTTGTTTTGTGATGTTACAAGTTGTGAATAATCTGTCAACAATCCCCGAGATGCCCATAGTGTCACACTTACACCATGGTGTATTATTTATGGAAAATTAAGATTATCAGCTTCTGCAATATCCGCATGGTCTAACGAACTTTGCAGCAACAAATCCATCACACATTCATTAAAACGCAACCATATCCGTGGCAAACAAACACCTCATCTCTCACTACTTCGGCGAAAACGTTTTCGGACCCGAAGCCCAGAAAAAGTATCTTAGCAAAACTGCCGTTAAAGCCATTGCCGATGCGCAGCGCGAAGGCAACCCCATCTCGGCCGAGCTGGCCAGTGAAGTAGCTTCCGGGATTAAGGATTGGGCATTGAACAAAGGCTGTACACATTACACCCACTGGTTTCAGCCACTGCGCGGAACCACCGCAGAAAAGCACGACAGCTTTTTTGAGCCCATTGCCACCGATAAAGGGGTTGAGAAATTCAGCGGCAAAGCCCTGGTACAACAGGAGCCCGACGCTTCCAGCTTCCCCAGCGGCGGTATTCGCAATACCTTCGAAGCCCGCGGCTACACCGCTTGGGATCCATCTTCTCCGGCGTTCATCATGGAAAAAGCCGGTGCCAAAACGCTCTGCATCCCCACCATTTTTGTTTCCTACACAGGCGAAGCACTGGATTACAAGGCGCCCCTGCTGAAAGCCATAGCCCTGGTGCGCAAGGCATCTACCGATGTTTGTCAGTATTTCGATTCCAAGGTTACGGATTGCACCATCAGCCTGGGTGTGGAACAGGAATACTTTCTGGTGGATGAAGCCCATTTCCACCAGCGTCCCGATTTGATGCTGGCCGGTAGAACACTCGTGGGAAGTTCGCCAGCCAAAGGGCAACAGCTCGAAGATCATTACTTCGGCAGCATTCCCAACCGCGTGCTGGCATTTATGGCTGATTTTGAAGAAGCAAGCCACAAACTGGGTATTCCCCTGCGTACACGCCACAATGAGGTTGCCCCCGCGCAGTTTGAGTGCGCACCCCAGTTTGAAGATGCAAACCTGGCGGTAGACCACAACAGCCTTTTAATGGATGTGATGGAAAGCGTGGCCGATAAACACGGACTCAAGGTGTTGTTCCACGAGAAGCCCTTCAAAGGCATCAACGGCAGTGGTAAGCACAATAACTGGAGCATTATCACCAATACCGGCGTGAATGTGCTTTCACCCGGCGCCGATCCTCAAAACAACCTGCAGTTTCTCACGTTTTTTATCAATACCATCAAAGCAGTTTACGACCACGCCGATTTGCTCCGCGCCAGCATTGCAACCGCAGCCAACGATCACCGTCTGGGTGCCAACGAAGCACCACCCGCCATTGTGTCGGTGTTTGTGGGTGATACCCTCGAGCACGTGCTGGATACCTTTGAAGGTACCAAAACCACAGCCAAAGCAGGGAAGGGAAGTGCCAGCATCAAAATTGCCAATATCCCTGAAATTCTGCTGGATAATACGGACAGAAACCGTACATCGCCGTTCGCCTTCACCGGCAATAAATTTGAGTTCAGGGCTGTGGGGAGCAGCGACAACTGCGCCAGCGCCATGACTGTGCTGAACACCATTGTGGCCGACCAACTCATCAAGTTTAAAAAGGATGTGGATGCCGCTATTAAGTCCAAGAAAGGCACCAAACCCGAAGCGGCCATAACGAAGGTGTTGCAGGGCTACCTGAAAGACAGCAAGAAAGTGTTGTTTGGTGGCAACGGCTACAGCGACGCATGGGTGAAAGAAGCCAAAAGCCGTGGGTTGAACAACATTAAAACCACGCCCCGTGCGCTGGAGGCTTACATCAGCAAGGCCAGCACCGATTTGTTTGTGAAAAACGGCATTTTCAACCACAAAGAGCTGGAAGCCCGCACAGAGATTCGTTTCGAAAACTACATACTGCGCCTGCAAATAGAAGGCCGCCTGATCAATGAAATGGTGCAAAACCACATTGTGCCCGCAGCCATCAATTATCAGAAGCGCCTGGCCGATAACGTGCAAACCCTGCTTCAGATTGGGCAGAAGAAAGAAACGTTAAAAGCACAGAACGAAATCATTAGCGAAATAAGCGGTTTGGTAAACAAACTGCATGAGGCCAACAAAGCCATGACCGCAGAGCGAGCCAATGCCAACAAAATTGAGGATGCCCACAAACGCGCCATTGCTTACTGCGAAAAGGTGAAACCTTTGTTCGACGACATCCGCGAATACAGCGATGCGCTGGAAAGCATGATAGACGACAACGAGTGGCCTTTCCCCAAGTACCGCGATTTGCTGAGCGGCTGCCGCTAACGGTTTGCGTGTAGGCGATGTTGCCTTGTGTGCCCCGCATGTGCGGGGGCAAGGCAATATTGCTTACACGCTGTTAGCGGTATGTACATTTAGGCATCTATGTTAAATTTTTCAATGTTAAATCCTAGGCTGTAATCTTCATCAAGATTCTCAACATCTTGTAATTCTAATTTAAGTGTCCGATAAAACTTTCTCTCAGGATTAATTCCCAAAGTGAATGTTTCATTTTTTATCAATGTATTTAAATGAAATACCGGTTGAACTTGGTAAGGGTCAACCAGTAAATGTATAGGAAATTGATTTTTTCTTTCATCAATGAAGCATCCTTGTTGGTCATCGAAAACAACATATTTCAGCTCAGCGATTAGTTTAACCTTTGAAATGAAATTAGTCCATTCGTTTTCAAAATTCTTTTGGGATGTTACGAAAGCACTATGTATCAGTAAAGAGCTGTCTTCAGAATTCAATTTGATTTCTAACTCAGGGTTTGACTTATTTAGATTTATCTGTTCCAATTTGGTATCGTGTTTTTGTATTACCGCTAACTTACCTATTGGCGCAACAAAGTTGCACATATTTTCCTTTATAGCCGGACGAATTGTGCAACCGGTTTGCCATCTTGTATTTCAATAATACACAATCGCATTACAAATTCAAAACGAAAGACGGGTGGTTTTTTGAAAATTCCACAATACCAACCCGCTTCAATCCATAAACCACACCCAAAAATCGGGGGTGAGGGTTTCCAGCAATGCGTCTGCAATAAACAGCGGCATGAGTGCCCATACAAAAACAGAACGCGGATGTTTCATGATTCGGTAAATCCATAACAGCGGAAATATCAATTTCAATAAAATAACCCCGCCAAATAATCCCATTCACCAAATGTATCCAATCATGCCGTTCATGGGTGGCAAGGCCTTGGGGTCGTAATAGCCACCCTCAATCGGTATTGCAGCATTGTGCAGCCCGTTGGCGTAATATGGAATTACCTGCCAGCCGAGATGAAAGATTAATAATAGCGCATAGAAACTGAATAGCCGAATCTCACTGTCCAAGGTTTGCATTTGCAGGCGAATGGTAATCAAAACAGCGGCAATCGTCATAAGCATTGCTGTGCCCATGATAATTTCGCGTAAATTGTGTTCCGTTGATGTTTTATGTGTCACATCCCACACGCTTTTCCATGCAGGGTGTGCATCGATTACAGGTGCAAATGTTAAACAACACAATTCGAGTACAAGCAAAGCTGCAAGGATGGCTAAAGGTGTTAAAAAATGGCATATGGGGTAATTCACCAAGATTTAACGAATGTCTTACAACATAAATTGTAGACGAATAAAAAATCAGGCTGCCTTTACCGTTGGAATTAACTCAGCGTATTGCATGGTATGCAATGCACATTCTGATCGGAGATAGTATATATGCCCATTGAAAAGTAGGGTGCTTTTATCATTGAATGGAATTTTATTTCTCAATAAAAAGGCCTTTAAGGCAAATTTGCTGCCATCAATAAATTGAATTTGCTGCTTGAAGTGTGTGAATTTTACGGATTTTAATTCAGATGTTTTTCTCATACTATAAAGTTAAACCGGCTAAAGGGAATAAAAAAATAAAAACATGCTTTAAACAAAAAAGCCCCGGTTTCCCAGGGCTACTTGCTCAGTCTTTTTTACGGGATGTGAGCCAGGCTATAAGAAAAATAGCCGGTATTACCACCACAATGCCCGCAAAAATTAAAATGTAACTTTCATTCATAGGCAATCATGTTTTTAGTTAATACGAAGTAAGTTAAAATAAGCATAAAAACAAATGTTTTTGTGTGAAATGATAAAGGATAACTTGTTGAAATTCTATTGTCACCTTGTGGATGGTGAGTGTCGTCATGATTTTGTGGATTACGTAAGTTATTCACATGATAAAAACCTTCTTGTGTTGCCCCACTTTATAAACGACGCAAAAAATGCGGAGAAAAATATTTTAAAATATACTTTAAAAGCATATATAGTATAGTAAATAGCTATTTTACATGTTGCAAAAAAACGCCTGTTCAGTCCCTTGTTTGTAACTTGTGTTGAGCAACTGGTCTATGTCTTTGGCGATTAAGCCTTGCTGATTGTAAATTTGCCCTTACGATACCATGACCAATTCACCCGAACACGTAGAATGTTTAATTATCGGCAGCGGCCCTGCTGGTTATACCGCTGCCATTTATGCCGCCCGTGCCGACATGAAACCCGTTTTGTACGAAGGCCTTCAGCCCGGCGGACAGCTCACCATTACCACAGAAGTGGAAAACTATCCCGGTTATCCCGATGGGATTATGGGTCCGGAAATGATGGAAATGTTCAAAAAGCAGGCCGTGCGCTTGGGAACAGACGTTCGTTTTGGAATGGTAACTTCCGTAGAGTTTAAAAACGGTGGTCCCCAGAAAGTGATGGTAGATGGCACCCGTGAAATTATAGCCGACGCCGTGATCATCTCTACCGGTGCCAGTGCCAAATGGCTGGGCATTCCCAGTGAGCAACGCCTGAACGGAAGTGGCGTAAGTGCCTGTGCCGTTTGTGATGGATTCTTCTACCGCAACTCGGATGTGGCCATTGTGGGTGCCGGCGATACGGCCTGTGAAGAAGCCAGCTACCTGTCAAAAATTTGCTCGAACGTTTATATGCTGGTTCGTAAGGATGAATTCCGCGCCAGCAAAGCCATGCAGCACCGCGTGATGACCACGCCCAATATTGAAGTGCTTTTCAATACCGAAACCGATGAAATCCTCGGTCAGCAAACCGTTGAGGCCGTTCGTGTAAAAAATAATCAGACCGGTGAAACCCGCGAAATTCCCATTAAAGGATTTTTTGTGGCAATCGGGCATACCCCAAATACAGAAATTTTCAAACCCTACATCAACATGGATGAGCAGGGATATATTGTCACCAAGGCTGGAACTTCCTACACCAACGTGGAAGGGGTTTTCTGTGCCGGTGATGCGCAGGATAAGGTTTACCGACAAGCTGTTACTGCCGCAGGCAGTGGCTGTATGGCTGCCCTGGATGCTGAAAGATGGCTTGCTTCCCGCAATTCGGCAAGCGCAGGCGCCTGATGAATTGGCAGCGGGGAATTATAGCGCTGTTTCTATTTGCCAACAACCTGTTGGCGCAAACCCCAATTATAGACCTGGTTCCGGGTGGATTGGAAACCAATGAACCAAGTTTATACATTCACCCTACAAATCCCAAGATTCAAATTTTAGGCTCCAACACAGACTACTTTTTTGTATCAAATGATGCCGGATTTACTTGGAAACATGTTGAACTTAAGCCTTCTGAAGGGTTTTATGGAGATCCGGTAACCTACATAGACAAAAAGGGTTATTTTTATCTGCTGAGCCTGGCAAAAAATCCCGGATTGGAATGGCCGGAGCATTTTGACAGGATAGTACTTCAGACTTCCAACGACCAGGGACAAACTTGGAAAAGTAACGGTGTAGGTTACCAGCCCGGAAAAATGCAGGATAAACCCTGGATTGCCATAGATGAGAATAAAAGCAGTCCCCACAAAGGCAGTGTTTATGTGTCATGGACCGAATTTGATAAATACGGCAGCAAAGACCCACGTGATTCCAGCCGTATCCGTTTTGCTTACCGAAGAAATGCTGATGACACCTTTGCTACGGTCATTGCCAGCGATTCCTGTGGGGATGCTGAAGATGGCGACAATACACTGGAAGGCGCTACATGTGCTATCGGCGTCTGGGGCGATATTTTCTGCGTTTGGGCCGGAAAAGGCAAGATTTGGATGGATGTGAGCCGCGACGGAGGGAAAACCTGGGGCAAAGACCAAATTATCGCTGAACAGCAATCCGGCTGGGCTATCGATGATATTCCAGGATTGATGCGCAGTAACAATATGCCGTTCATTAAAAGCGATTCTAAGGGCCGCCTGTATTTGGTGTATGGTGATAAACGAAACGGTGATTACGATATTTTCCTGAAAATGAGCAATGATGGCGGACAAAATTGGTCCGATGATCAACGGTTAAATACGGACGCAAAAAGTAACGGACGCGATCAGTATATGCCGCACCTGGCTATGGATGTCAGCAACGATAAACTGTATGTAATTTGGTACGACCGCAGGCATTCAAGCTCAAATATGTATACGGATGTGTATATGAGACCAATCGTGAAAGGTAAGCCGGGCAAGGAATACAGGATTACCAACCAGTCGTTTTGCCCGCCCGGCAAAAAAGAGTTTTTCGGCGACTATATTGCCGTTGCAGCCTCAAAAGGTCTGCTGCGCGCGGCATTTACAGATTTTGACAACCAGTCTGCGCAAACAACGGTAAAAGTGGCAGCGATGTCCGATGCTTTCATCAAGCGATATGCATCAATACCCAAACAGGCATATATGGAAATGGGCGTATTACCTGATACAGCCTTGTTTCTGGTGCATTTTGCACTGCCCGGAATGAAGAGTTGTACACTGGAAATAAGCAGGGGGCGGCAGGTTGTTTACAAACAACTTTTTGATCCCTTGGCGGTTGAGGAACAAGAGGTGTTGTTGCCACTTAGCCGCATTCCTCGCGGGGTGTATAAGGTTGCGCTTTCGGCCAAGGGCCGCAAAATGACCAAGGAATTGTATATCGGTAAGCCTTAACGGCCGAACAGTGAAAGTTTAGAGCGGGAAATAAGTTCGTGCATAGGCACTTGTGTGTGCTCGTCCTGCCCAAGTTTCATACGCATGTTTTCGGCCTCCGGAAATGTCTTGCCCTGCCTGAATGACAATGCCTGGTTGGCACAAAGCCATTCTATGGACAGCACATCCTGAACGTTTTTAGCTACCTGCAAGGCTTTAACTGCCGCATTGGCGCCCATGCTCACATGGTCTTCCTGTCCGTTGCTGCTCACTATGCTATCCACGCTGGCTGGCGTGCATAATTGTTTGTTTTTACTCACGATGCTGGCTGCTGTGTACTGCGCTATCATATAGCCACTGTCGGTACCGGGTTTGGTGGCCAGAAATGCGGGCAAATCGCGCTGCCCGCTGATGAGCAAATAGGTGCGGCGTTCGCTGATGTTTGCCAGTTCAGCCAGCGCCATGGCAGCGTAGTCCAGGGTTAATGCCAGCGGCTGACCGTGGAAATTGCCGCCACTGAGTACCACTTTTTCCTCTGCAAAAACAGTGGGGTTGTCGGTAACGCTGTTCAACTCAGTTTCCCAAACAGAAAAACAATGATTGAGTGCATCTATGCTGGCGCCATGTACCTGGGGAATGCACCGAAAACTATATGGATCCTGAACTGCAGGGCGGGGAAGGGTTTGCATGGGACTTTGCTTAAGCAGCTGCAGCATGTTTTCGGCAGCTTGTTTTTGTCCGGTATGCGGACGAATCCTATGCAATTCTAGCCTGAAAGGATCCTGACGGCAAAGCCATACATCTGCACTGAGGGCGGCCATAGTGTGTAATCTATCCAGAATAGATGTTGCGGCTGCCGTAACCTGCAAAGCATGGGCAAGCATGAACTGTGTTCCATTGATTAGAGCAAGAGCCTCTTTTTGCTTTAAGGGTATGGGTTTAAGGCCATTTTCTAAAAGCACATTCTCCGCACTTATTGCGCCGAATACAGGGTGCTCCAGGGTGCCCAATCCCAGCAAAGACAAACACATTTCAGAAAGCGGTGCCAGATCCCCTGAGGCGCCCAGTGAGCCTTGTTCATGCACCACCGGAATCCAGTCGTTGTTGTAATGCCAGATAAGCCTTTCAGCTACTTCTGCACGAACAGCACTGTACCCTTTGCCGATGTTGATGATTTTCAGCAACAGCATGGTTTTTACAATGCCGGAATTTAAAGCGTTGCCTGTACCTGCGGCATGGGTAATCAGCAGGTTGCGTTGCAACTCTTCCAGTTCATTGTCGGGAATGCGCACATTCTGCAAACTGCCAAAACCGGTATTTACGCCATATACCGCCGGTTTGCCTTCTTGAAGATAATCCTCAAGGGCTTGTACAGATTCGTTTATTCGTTGCAAAATATGCGGTGAATAGCAAATTTTATCTCCGCTATTAATTAATTCCAGTATGGATTCCAGCGAATAATGCTCTTTTATTTCCCTCATTGTGATATTTGCTGTAAAATTTGGTTTTGCGGGCATGTCTTTTGTTCGCCGCTTATCAGATTTTTAACCGAAACGGTCCCATCGGCAATTTCCTGTTCACCCAGAATGCAGGCCCACTGTATGCTTTTATTGTTGGCGTAATCCAGTTGCTTTTTTAGTTTGACAGCACCTGGGTATACTTCAGTCGATATGCCGGCATCGCGCAGGTTTTTAGCCATGCCAAATGCGGAAGACAGGGCGTTTTCGTCCATACAGCAAAAAAGTACGACTGTGCTTTGCATGCTTTCCGTTGGAAAGATTGCTGCAGCATCCATTAAATCATAGATGCGGTCGAGGCCAAAGGAAATTCCAACACCGGTAACGTCCTTCAAACCAAACACACCCGTTAGGTTATCGTAGCGTCCACCGCCACCTATACTCCCTATGCGGAAGTCCTCGGGAATACGGTCATCAGCCGGTACTACTTCCATTACCATGCCGGTGTAGTAGCTGAGACCGCGCGCCAGGGTGACGTCCAGTGTCATTGTGTTGGATGCAGGCAGGTTATTCAGCAGCGACAGGAGGTGTTTTATTTCACTTATGCCTTTTAGCAGTGCTTCATGCTGAATGTTTGATGCATTCTGCAATGCAGTAAGTTTTTCTTCGTTTGAACTCAGATTGTTGATGTTGTGTAGCAAGGTCCATGCTTCCGCGCCATTTGGGATAGCCTCATTTGTAATTTCATTGAGCACACCTTCAAAACCAATTTTGTCGGCCTTGTCTATGAGCTGCATAAATCGGTCATGATTGGTTGCGCCCTCCAGCCAAGGTTCAAATGCATCCAGTATACCGCGGTGGTTGAAGCGTATATTTACTTTCAAGCCCAATGTTGCAAAGGCATTGTCATAAATCTGCAGTAAATCGGCTTCATTACTGATGCTTTGGCTGCCAAGAATATCCGCATCGCACTGCCAGAATTCGCGGTACCGTCCCTTTTGGGGGCGGTCGGCGCGCCATACTGTCTGAATCTGGTATCTTTTAAAAGGAAAATGAATTTTATCGCGGTTCATCACCACAAAACGGGCCAGTGGTACGGTCAAATCGTAGCGAAGTCCGCGGTCCGAAATCTGCGAGGTAAGGGATTTGCTGTCGCGCTGATGCAGCAGGTTTTCATCGGCCTTGGCCAAAAAATCCCCATTATTCAAAATCTTGAACAGCAACTGATCGCCTTCATCGCCATACTTGCCCTGAAGGGTTTTCAGGTTCTCTACGGCAGGGGTTTCCAGCGGTAAAAATCCGAATCGTTTAAATGTTTCTTCTATGATGCCGATGATGAACTTGCGGCGCATCATCACCTCCGGCCCGAAATCGCGGGTGCCCGAAGGCAGGGATGGTTTATCCATGTTGCGAAGTTACGGGGATTATCCGAAAACGTTTTTCTGCTTTTTTGTACACTGAATAAATTAAAATTTTAATGATGCTGAATTCAATCCTAAATTTGCTACTCAAAATTATTAATATGAAAAAATTCTCATTCATTATGCTTGCTATGGCCTTTATGGCACTTGCAACTTTCTCTTCATGCGGCAAGTATGAAGACGGCCCCGGTTTTTCACTTAGCTCGAAGAAAGCCCGTGTAGCCAACACTTGGGTTATTGAAAAGTGCATGGTAAATGGTCAGGATATTACCGCCGCCTTTCTGTTATTTCTGGGAACCCACTCTTTGGAATTTAAGAAAGACGGATCCTATGAGTTTATAGTAGATGGTGACAGGGAAACAGGTACCTGGTCATTCGACAGCAAAAAAGAGAATCTGGAATTGATGGAAAGTGGCAGCACTACTAAATATCTTCAGAAAATAACCCGACTGACCGGCGATGAAATGTGGCTGGTAGAAGATGATGGAACCGATAAAACGGAGTATCACTACAAGTCTAAATAATTTACTTTTAAAAAGTAGGTATGAAAGCCGCAGCATTCGTTGCGGCTTTTTTATTATCCTTTGTTTCCGCAAATCGAAATTGGCACATGATTTGATTTACTAAGCAAAACGTATATGAAAAACATTCTTGTCCTTGCTGCCGCTCTTGTTATTTTTGTCTTTACGGTCAATGCCCAGAACCAGACCCTGCCTTCCATTCAGGTGAAAAGCATGGAAGGTCAACCTCTGGATTTCAAAACCGTGGCCGAACCCGGAAAAATCACCGTGATTTCCTTCTGGGCTACCTGGTGCGTTCCCTGTATTAAAGAGTTGGAAGCTATCAATGAGCATTATGCCGATTGGAAAGAAAAATATAACCTTAAGTTGGTGGCTGTAAGTACGGATGACGCCAGAACCAGCAAGAAAGTAAAACCAAAAGTACTCGGTTATGGCTGGGAGTATGATATTATAATGGATGAAAACTCAGACCTTGCACGTGCTATGAATGTGAATAATCCGCCAATGACATTTATTGTGGATGGAAGTGGCAATGTAGTATGGTCGCACCAAGGTTATACGCCTGGAGCGGAGGAAGAACTTGAAGCCCAGATAAAGCGAATTGCAGGCAAATAAAACAAAAACGCATCAGGCGGGTTTTATTTGTAATTTAGCACACTCATTATGATTTCAAAAACAATTGAAAAAGCCCTTCAGCACCAGATTGCGCTGGAGGCCTACTCAGGTGCCGTATACCTGAGCATGGCCAGCTGGATGGATGCAGAGGGATTTGAAGGAGCTGCTGCATTTTTCTACAAGCAAAGCGATGAAGAAAGAATGCACATGCTCAAGATTTTTCATTTTATTAATGATAACGACGGCCATGCTATGGTTCCTGCCATTGAAGCTCCACCGAAATCATTTAAGGACTTTCATACTTGTTTCAAAAATGTACTGGAACAGGAGCAAAAAGTTACCCAAAGTATTCACGAACTCGTGAATGTTTCACTGAAAGAGCGCGACCATGCCGCCAATAATTTTCTGCAATGGTATGTAAGTGAGCAGATGGAAGAAGAAAAGCAGGTAAAAAGTATTCTTAATAAAATCAAAATCATTGGCAAAGACGGCAGCGGATTGTACCTGCTGGACCGTGAGCTGGGCGAAATGGCCGCAACAACTGCCGATGGGGAAGAGGCAGGCGCCTGATTTTTCGTAAAGGCTGTGTAATAAATGAGGCACTCTCGGATACGGGGTGTTCAAGTGCACGGGCAATCATTATTTTTGCAAAACCAACGTGAGTATTCAGGTAAATAATCTGACCAAGATTTATGGCACACAAACAGCTGTAAATAATGTTTCGTTCGAAATAAAGCCCGGCGAAATAGTAGGTTTTTTAGGCCCAAATGGCGCCGGTAAAAGCACTACCATGAAAATGCTTACCTGCTATATTACACCAACATCCGGCGAGGCCAAAGTCTGCAATTTGGACGTTTCGGACCAGAGTATTCAGGTACACCAACATCCGGCGAGGCCAAAGTCTGCAATTTGGACGTTTCGGACCAGAGTATTCAGGTACGGAAACATGTTGGTTACCTGCCCGAGCACAATCCTCTTTATCTGGACATGTATGTTAAGGAATATCTGGCATTTGCTGCGGGTATGGGTGGTGTGAAAAAAGTGAATGAACGTGTGGATGAAGTGATTGCACTTACCCACCTCGGTATAGAGAAACACAAGAAAATCGGGCAGCTTTCCAAAGGTTACCGACAGCGTGTGGGCCTTGCACAGGCCATTATTCACAATCCTGATGTGCTGATACTGGATGAGCCTACCAGCGGACTTGATCCCAATCAGGTAATGGAAATTCGCGATTTAATTAGAAACCTGGGAAGCAATAAGACTATTATGCTCAGCACCCACATTATGCAGGAGGTGGAAGCGATTTGCAGTCGTGTTATTATCATTGATAAAGGTATTATTGTGGCTGATGATAAACTTGAAAATCTGCGCAACCGTTCTGAGGGGAAATGGCTGGTGCGTGTTCAATTTGCAACCGATGTTGACGAAAAAGCCCTGAAATCCATACAAGGATTGTTGCAGACTAACCTTCTGGGAAACAACACCTGGAGACTTACAGGTGATAATGAAAATTTCAGACAGGCAGTTTCACAGTTTGCTCTGTCATCAAACCTTGAAGTAACAGAATTGGTGAGCGAAAAAGACTCACTGGAATCTATATTCAGACAATTAACCGGCCATGTGGACAGTTTATAAAAAAGAAATACGCAGTTTTTTGAGTTCGCTCATTGCCTACATGGTAATGCTCGTGTTTTTAGGTGCCACAGGTTTATTTATGTGGGTAATCAAGGGCAATTCAGTATTTGATCTGGGACTTGCAAGCATGCAGGTTATGTTTGAAATGGCTCCCTATATTTTTATATTCCTTATTTCGGCCATTACCATGCGCAGTTTTTCTGAAGAGAAAAGGCTTGGAACCCTTGAAACACTGACCACAAGGCCAGTTTCAGACCTGGGAATTATTTTGGGGAAATATTTGGCTGGCGTTACCCTTCTGCTCATTTCCTTGTTGCCTACACTTGTTTACTATTACAGCCTTTCAAAGCTGGGGCAGACAGAGGGAAACATTGATACCGGTGCCATGTGGGGAAGCTACTTCGGACTTGTTATGCTGGGCATGGCTTATACTGCGATGGGTGTTTTTTCCTCTGCAGTAACCGACAACCAGATTGTAGCCCTAATCTGCAGTATGGCACTGGGTTTCTTTTTCTATGTAGTGCTGGGAATGATGGGTGATATATCGGCGCTGGATGCCATCGGAAAGAGCCTGGAATGGTTTAGTCTGGAATATCATTACGATAGTATGAGCCGCGGTGTGCTTGATACCCGAGATATACTTTATATGCTGAGTTTCAGCGCATTGTTTATTGGTCTTACCAAAACCGTATTTGAAAGCAGAAAATGGTGATGAAAAAACGCAGACTCCATAAAACCCAAAGCTGGCTTGAATTGCTGATGCTACTTGTGGGCATTGTGGTTATCAATGCCCTGTCATCATTATACTACAAACGGTTTGACCTCACACAGGAAAAACGCTACACGCTGAGTGAAACCAGCAAAAACCTAGCATCTCAAGTTGAGGAGAAACTTTACTTTAAACTTTACCTTGATGGAGAAATGAGCGCAAAATTCAAACAGTTGCGCAACGAAATACGCGATATGGCGTATGAATTTCGGGAAGCCAGCCGTGGAAAAATAGAAATTGAAGTTTCCGATCCACTCAAGGATAAAGATAAAAAAGAAGTAGCCGGGATACTGGAAAGCTTTGCTGAACGTGGCATGGAGCCGGTGAGGGATGTTGACAGCGAGGATGGTGATGAAACCCGAATTAAGTATCTGGTACCCGGTGCTGAATGTATCTACAGGGGTAAAACTATAGCCATCAGGTTTTTTCAGTTTGATGTGTCAGTAGATATTGAGAAGAATATAAAAGGAGCCATTGACAATATTGAATATGAAATGGCCAATGCGTTGCGCCAGTGTGTTACCGAAAAAGCCAAAAAAATAATAGTGGCTGACGGAAGCGGAGAAATGCTCGATGCACGTGTAGGATCATTCGCCAAGGAATTAAGCCGGTATTACAGTGTTGAACCGCTTAACCTGAATATTGCAGACCCCGAATCTGTACGACCTTTTGAGGCACAGATTAAATCAGCACCTGATAGTGCAGAAATGGTTTTGCTGAAAGGACTGCAGCGCCGACTTAACAGCGCGGATCTCCTTATGGTAGTTAAGCCTGAAATGGATTACTCTGTAGCAGAAATGTTTCTTATCGATCAGTTCATTATGAAAGGTGGCAAGGTGATCTGGTTATTGGATCCGGTTCACATAGAAATTGACAGCTTTCAGACGGCCCCCACTGTGATGGCTATGAACAAAGGTCTTGAGAACATTAACGCAGGTTTGTTTAGATATGGCGTAGGGGTTAATACAGATTTACTACAGGATTTGTGGTGCAACAGAATCCCTTTGCCCATGGGCGGAAGAATGGAAATGATACCTTTTCCTTATTTTCCGCTGTTTACAAGCAAGGGGACTTCGCACATCATAACCAAAAATGTGGGTGCAGTATGGGCCCAGTTCCCGGGTACACTGAAATTAAAAAACCGCGATAGCAGTCTGAAAACAACGCCACTGTTGGTGTCTTCGCCATATACAAAAGTAGCCAATGCGCCGGCCACTGTTGAACTGATGACTACGGCCATGATGAGTACGGATAAAAATTATCCTAAAACCATGAAAGGCGGACCACAGGTGAGTGGAGCGTTACTGGAGGGAAAATTCAAGTCTACATTTCTATACCAGAAAAAACCCAGCCTCGGAAACTATTTATCTGAAGGAAAAAGCGCCATGGTGGTATTAGCAGATGGGGATATTATTCGGAATTTTGTAAGCAGCAAAGGAGGTAATTTTCCCACCGGTTACGACCGCTATAGCCAGATAACATTTGCCAATCAGAAGTTTTTACAAAATTGCGTAGACTACTTAATTGATGATAATGGGCTCATAGAAATCAGGGCAAGGGAAACACAATTGCGATTGCTGGATCCAGTAAAAGTGAAGGAAGAAAAAAGCTATTGGCAGTGGCTCAATTTACTGCTGCCACTGTTTTTCATAGTTTTGCTGGGAGTGGTTAATTTTGTGATTCGCAAAAGAAAATATACCCGATAATCATGTTTGATTTTATTGAAGGCAATATTGAAAAAATAAGTCCTACCCATGTGGTAATTGAGAATGCAGGTATGGGATATCTCATGTCAATCAGTATTTACACGTACGAAAAAATAAAATCGAAAAAACTGGCCAGGGTATTTGTTGAACAAACCTTCAAGGTTGAAAACCAAAATCCGGTTGGAATTGTCTTGTTTGGATTCAGCGAACCGGAAGAGCGAGAAATGTTTAGGTTGCTGACTTCTGTAAGTGGAGTGGGTAACAACACAGGCATTCTTATGCTTAGCAGCCTGGATGCTGAATCACTATCTGCAGCTATCCTAAATGGAAATGTGGGTTTGCTGAAAAGTATCAAAGGAATAGGAGAGAAAACAGCACAGCGCATTGTGCTGGAATTGCGTGATAAACTGGGTGGCAAAAAAATAAAGGGTGGGGCAACGATGGTAAATCCGGGTGTGTCTGATGCTATGAATGAAGCCATCGCTGCTTTGCTGAGCCTGGGATACAATAAAGGTGCTGCTGAAAAGGCACTGATGAAAGTATATGATAATGGTAAAACAACACTGTCTGTGGAGGAACTTATTCGTAATTCACTTAAAATATTGTAAATTGCACCTTTTAACACAAATCTGACAATATAGAAAGAACCACTACGTTTACTTTTTTCTGTTTTAAGTATGAAAAATTCCGGCCGTAAGGCATGGTTTAGCACGATGTCAGTATTACTGAAAGGTTATTTTACCTTTCTTTTCCTGTTGCTTTTTATACAAAACGTATCTGCTCAAACTGACTCTCTGAAATTCAATATTAATTCAGGGAAACCATGGCAGAAAAATAAATCAACCTCGAATATTGACCTCCAAAATCCCATAACATCCGAGTGGAAATATAATTCTAAGACCAACCGCTACGAGGAATTTAAAACTATGGGAGGTATGTCATTCCCTACCGGAAAATCACTTTCATTAGCTGATTATTTCAAGGAGACTACCCGGGCAAACCGCCTGGATTATTACCGCGAGAAATCCCAGAATGCCAGCTACAACAATGGTAGCGCGGGAAAGGGAAGTATAAACGACTACATAAAAACAGAACTTACCAATCCTACCATTAGTAAAATATTTGGGGAAGGCGGTGTTGACTTTCAACTGAATGGTTCTGCTATGATCAAGCTGGGGGGCAATGTGAATGTGAACCGAAACCCTTCATTCAGTAAGCGACAGCAGCGGTATTTTGTTCCTGTTTTTGACCAGCAATTGCAAATAAGTGCCAATGGCATGGTGGGTCAAAATGTGAAGCTGGGTATTAATTATGATACCGAAGCTGCATTTGAATTTGACAATCAGACCAATCTGGGATGGAAAGGCAAGCCCGATGGTATCTTGAAGGATGTGCAGGTTGGTAACGTAAGATTAAATCTACCTACGCAACTTATCAAACCAGCTAATAACCTATTTGGTTTCAGCACAACCATGCAGTTTGGAAAAACTACGGTTAAAACAGTGTTTAGCCAGAACAAAGGGCAAAGCACAGAAACAGTTCTGCAAGGAGGTCAGCAACTCAATGAATTTAAAATAACCTCAGATAATTATGACCAGAACCGCCACTTCTTTCTGTCGCAGTATTTTCATAATAATTACAACAAATCTCTTGAAAATTTACCAATAGTAGCAAGTGGGGTAATAATTAACAGGGTAGAGGTTTGGGTAACAAACCGTAGCGCAAATATTGAAACACCACGCGACATAGTGGTTTTTCATGATATGGGCGAATCAAAACCATACCGCACCAACCTGGGAGGTAACATAGATCCTGCGCCCGATAATTCATCCAACGCATTATATGCACAAATAGCCAATGATAACCTTGTCAGGAAAAACGGTACGGCAGTAGACAGGCTGTATTCTATGTATCCTTATTTTGAGCAAACCGTAGATTTTGATATATTAAACAATGCTAAGCAGCTTAATAGCAATGAATATACCCTGAATTCACAGTTGGGCTATATATCGCTGAATCAACCCCTCAATAATGACGAGATATTGGCCGTTGCATTCGAGTATACACTAAACGGAAAGGTTTATACCGTGGGAGAATTCAGCCGAGACGTGCCACCGGGAGACCAGCGAATGCTGTTTTTGAAAATGCTGAAAGGCAATACCATCAGAACCAAACTGCCCATGTGGAATCTGATGATGAAAAATATCTACACCCTCAATACATACAGTCTTTCCCTTGAGGATTTCAAGTTGAATGTTTTGTATGCGGACGATACCAGTGGTGCAGATTACAATTATTTACCGGTTCGAAATGCGGTTCCCGCCTTCGCCAACGGCAATCCACTAATTAGGGTGCTGGGGCTGGATAAATTAAACCGACAGCAAGAAGCCAAACCAGACGGGATTTTTGATGCCATTGAAGGTCTGACAGTGCAGGCGCAATATGCCCGTATTATTTTTCCGGTAACAGAGCCTTTCGGCGATTTCATGCGCGAAAAGTTTGGAAGTAGAACGGATCTCGCTGATTTTTATTGCTATGATGCACTGTATGACAGCACTAAATGGCTCGCACAGCAAGATGTAAAACACAATAAATTCTTCCTTGCCGGAAGTTATAAAAGTCCCAATGGCGCAGAATTGTTCCTTGGCACCACCAACCTGCAGCGCGGTTCCGTAAGGGTTACCGCCAATGGTCGTCCCTTGCAGGAAGGTATGGATTATGAAGTGGATTATGCCCTTGGGCGTGTCCGTATCATAAATGACGGACTGCTCCGCGGCGGTGCTGAGATTCGCGCCAGTGCAGATGGTCAGAGCTTCTTTAATATTCAGCAAAAAACACTGATAGGCGGTAGGGTAGAGCATAAATTTAATAATAACCTGCTGTTGGGTGCAACAGCGCTGCATATGTACGAGCGCCCACTAACAACCAAAACCAATTTTAACGAGGAGCCTTTGCTGAACTCTATTATAGGAGCAGATGTAGCATACAGCAATAAGTCAAGGTTTATTACCCGTATGGTTGATAGGTTACCATTCCTTGAAACAAAGGAAATTAGCCGAATTACTGCGTATGGTGAATTTGCCAAAATCATCCCGCATAACCATCGCTCACAGGGTGGCCAGCGTGGCATATCCAATTTGGAAGATTTTGAAAATGCTGAATTGCCCAATGATTTAAAGCAAATCACCAACTGGACGGTTGCGAGTATTCCCCAAAAGCAGCCTGATCTTTTTGCTGAAACCAAAGATACCAGCAAATTGAATTGGATGAACCGGCATGGCAGCCTATCCTATTACAGCATCGATCAGCTGTTCTACCGCGAGGAAGACATGCCTGATAATATCAAGGCCAGGGTAGATGATATTCTGAGTGATCCTTACATGCGGCAGATTGATCAGCGTGAAGTATTTCCACAGCGACAATTTCCTCCGGGAACGCCAACGCTGCTGACTACCTTAGACTTAGTATATCGCCCAACGCTGCGAGGATTATATAATTTTAACTCAGATCCGACTCAAATTAATGCCAACGGACGCCTGTTGCAACCTGAGCGTAGCTGGGCAGGTATCATGCGCCGTATTGACCAGAATGATTTTGAGGCCGCCAACATTGATTACATCGAAGTATGGATGATGGATCCACTAATCAAAAATCCTGGTCTCAAAGGAGATCTTTACCTCCATCTGGGTAGTATAAGTGAAGATATTTTACCCGACAGACGTAAATCATTTGAAAATGGACGCCCCTCTACCGCTGATTATACCAACACGGATACTACGGATTTTGCCATCGTTCCATCTATACCGCAGATTAATTTTGCATTTAACAATGATCCGGCCACATTAAGGGAGCAGGATGCTGGCATTGATGGGATGAATGACGAGCAGGAGCGGGAACATTTCGATAATTCCTACCTGAAATTACTGGAAACAAACTTTGGGGTTAATTCCGCCATTTATAACCAAGCGCTGAATGATCCTTCCAATGACAATTTTGTGCATTATCTGGAGGAAAATTATACCACTGCTGACGCAGATATAATAGGTCGCTATAGCCGTTTTCAGGGCATGCAGGGCAATTCCAATCCCGATCGTTTTACAGGTAAGTATTCAGGTATGCCTAAATCCTCATCAACTACACCCAATGATGAAGACATTAACCGTGACTTTACTTTAAACCAAAGCGAAGATTATTATCAGTATCAGATTAAAATTAGTGCAGCTGATTTACAAATTGGTAAAAATTATGTAGCTGATATTGCCAGAAAACGGGTGAAACTCCGCAATGGCAAGGAAGAAGAAATAAAATGGTACCAGTTTAAAATTCCCATCCGTCAGTTTCAGAAATCTGCTGGTAATATCAGTGATTTCAAGAGTATCCGTTTTATGCGTATGGTAATGACAGGTTTTGCCGACAGCGCAGTTCTCAGAATGGGTTATATCAACTTGGTAAGGGCAGACTGGCGGAGATATACCAATTCACTGAAAACACCGGGTGTTATTGTTCCGCAAGATCCAAATGACAATACCAAGTTTGTAGTTTCTACCGTTAACCTTGAAGAAAATGGTCAGCGTGCTCCCATTTCCTATGTAACACCACCCGGCGTGCTTAGGGTTCAAAACATGGCCTCACTCGGAACTGTTTTGGAAAATGAACAATCCCTTTCTCTTTCTACCTGCAACATGTTGCCGGGCGATGCCAGAGGCGCATTTAAAACCAGCCAGTTTGATATTCGAAACTATAAAAACCTGCAGTTGTTTGTGCATGCTGAAGCACCTGCCGCACCCCAGCTGAAAGATGGTGATGTTTCCTGCTTCATCCGATTTGGTACTGACCTCACCAATAACTTTTACGAATATGAAATTCCCCTGAAGATTACCCGTGGAAACATAAACAAAGGCACCCCCGGTGCGGATAAATTAATATGGCCAGATGAAAACTTTATAGATCTGGAACTCGAACGTCTTTACCAGTTGAAACTCGAACGGCAGAATGCCGGCTGGCCAATGTCAGCGCCCTTTATAAGGCCATCCCAGAATGGTAAAATAACGGTTTTGGGTTTACCGGATGTAGGAAATGTAAGGGTGATGATGATTGGTATAAAGAACAATACCGATGCACCTCAGTGTTTTGAAGTATGGGTGAATGAACTTCGTGTTAAAAATATCGCTAACCGCGGTGGATGGGCTGCCTTGGGAAATGTGCAAACAACCCTGGCTGATTTTGGAACGGTAAACCTTGCAGGCAGCATTCGCACTATCGGATTTGGTGACGTAGACAAAAAACTGAACGACCGCAGCCTCAGCACCAATATGAATTATGATATCGCCAGTAACCTGGAACTGGGTAAGTTTTTCCCGAAAAAGGCAGGTATCAGTTTTCCTATGTATATTGGGTATTCCGAAAATTATATCCGTCCTAAATTCAATCCGCTGAACCCGGATATTGAAATGACAACTTTTCTGAATGGACTGGTGGATAGGGCTCAGCGAGAGGCGGTAAGAAAAGCTGCTGAAGATTATTCATCTTTATACAGTTTGAATTTTAATAATATAAGAATCGCGGCAAGACCCGGTAAAAAGGCCATGCCGTGGAGCTTATCTAATTTTAATGCGACCTATAGTTTCCAGCGCAATTACAGAAGAAACCAGCAGATAGAAGAGTTTTTTGCAGAAACTACCCAGGGAGCGTTGGGTTATCAGTATTCCATCCCAACTAAATTTATCAGACCATTTAATAAATTAAAACCCCGCTGGCTCAATCCCATTAAAGAAATCAACTTTAATCTGCTGCCTTCAAACTTTTCTACACAATGGCAGGTAAATCGATTCTACAGCGAGATGCAGGCCAGAAACAACAATAATTTCCGCCAGATAAATCCACGGTTATACGATAAGAACTTTACACTAAACCGTGTTTACAACGCAAGCCTGCCGTTGTTCAGTTCGCTGACCATAAACTATAATGCTACGGCCAATGCTCGTATTGAGGAACCATACGGCAGTCTGGATACTGAGGGAAGAAGAGAGCTTGTACGTAAGGAATTCAATACACTCGGCAGAATGACCCGATTTACACAGTCGGTTAATGGAAATTATACGCTACCTTTTGCCAAGTTCCGCCGACTTGACTGGATAAACACAAGTATTAACTATACCGGAAGCTACGAGTGGAGTCAGGCTCCACCTGCATTTGCTTCGTTGGGAAACCGCATTAGCAATGCGCAGGATATCAATATTCAGGGGCAGTTGAATTTTCAAAGCCTCTATCAAAAGATACCTTGGCTGAGGGATCTGGAGAAACCATCTAAAAAGAAACTGGCTAAAGCAAAGGGTTCAGAAGAAGAAGAAAAATATGAGAGCGCTCTGGATAAAAGTAAAGACGGTAAGAAGAAAGCAAGTCCGGTTAAAATTGCTGTAGGCAATTTCGTTAGCATGTTTAAGAATGCAGGATTTAGTTATAGCGTAAAACAAACCACAGATATGCCGGGTTTCCGTTACAAACCTGATTATTTTGGCCAAAACTTCAAGCATGTTCAGCCTGGTTTACCTTTTGTATTTGGCATGCAGGAGGCGGATATACGATACCGCCTTGCCCGCACAGGAGCGCTTAATGACGATATTCGCCAAAGTAATTTTTACCGAAATGCAACAACAGAGGCGTTTACGAGCAATATAACCTTGGAACCCATCAAGAGTCTGAGAATTCAGCTGGATATGAGCCGAAACAACATGCAAGGTACACAGAGTGTCTTTCGCTGGGACGGTACATCTTGGGTAGATCAGGGGATGACCCAGATGGGAAATTATAATATTACGGGTAATTTTATCCGAACACATTTTGTGAAAGACAATGTGCTGGGAGACAACCATGTAAATGCTGTATTTACGCAGTTTCAGTCAAACCGCTACAGTGTAGCCCAACAGCTTATGTTCGGAGACCAGCGCGTTACAATACCGGGTGAAGATACCATTACAAAATTCCCGCTTGGCTATAGTAAACAGCAACAGGATGTTCTAATTGGTGCTTTTTATACCGCATATTCCAGCCTGGATCCCGGACGCTCTGATGTTTCAGGTTTTCCAAAAATTCCGCTTCCCGGTTGGAATATTAATTACAATGGTGGAATATTAATTACAATGGACTTACCCGCATAAAGGCAATTGGCAAGATATTTACCAATATCAATTTTAGACATGGCTATAATGGCCGATATTCAATTGGTAGTTTCACGCAGAACCTAAAATATGATAAAGGACAGTCAGTTCAATATGGTGAAGATTTTGTTCCGCAGAAACAGATTGCTGATGTTACCATTTCAGAAGGATTTTACCCATTGCTGGGAATAAACATAGCTACACGTAATAACTGGACAGTGTCTTTTGATTACAAGCGATCTCGCATTCTTAAACTCTTTGCAGCCCAGTTTAATGTTACAGAAATGCGTAACAATGAAGTTCAGTTTCAAGCCGGATACCGCGTTACAGGTCTTACGCTTCCTTTTAGGCGAAACGGCCGAAAACTCTATCTGCCCAATGATTTCCGTTTTGATATGACTGTGAATGTGGCCGACAATATTACCATTACCCGAAAAATAGACCAAAACGATAACAGGGCCACCGGCGGTACCAAACAGGTGAGGATTGGCCCGGCAGCAACCTACCAGATAAATAATAAAATAAACATGGCATTCCGCTACAATAAAACCATCATGTCGCCGCGAATAGCCAATCAGTTTTACACAGCCCTAACCGATTTTGGATTTGAAATCAGGTATACCCTTAATTAAAAACACAGTCCTTTGCGGATTATTGTTTTTATTCGGCTTTTCGACATCAAAGGCTCAGGATACCATGCCGCCTATAGGCAAATGGCGTATTCATGCAAGTTATAAAGTTTCACGCATTTGCGAATCCTCAGGCCCTTATGTCTATGCGGCCTCAGCCGGTGGAATATTCCGAACCGATATAAGAGATGGTGAAATGAAAACCCTAACCAGATTGGATGGTTTTCAGGCTTCTGGTGTTTCTTTTATGCGTTATGCGCCTTCCCTCAAAATTCTTATAATCGGTTATAACAACGGGATGATTGAATTGCTCAAAAACGATCAAACATTAACAAAGATTAATGGTTTTTACAGCAAACTTATTCAGGGAGATAAACGCGTCATCCATATCAATGTGGCCGGTGATAAAGCCATTATAAGCACAACTTTTGGAATACTGGTGCTTGATTTATTAAAGGAGGAGATTAGTGATAGTTATACAGCCATCGGACCCGGTGGGCAGAGTTTAAGTGTTTTAAGTACCGCAGTTTCCGGTGATTCCATTTATGCAGGTACCGCAACCGGTATTATTCGTGCTAAATATTCGGCCAGTGTTAATCTGAATGATTACAATAATTGGAAACAGGTTTTTGCAGGAAGTTTTTGTACCCATCTGTATGCTTATAATGACAGCATGTATTTTGCAGCCGATAGTGTTGTTTATCGCATATTCCAAGGCAAAGCCCGTGTGGTAGTTTCCGAAAAGAAGCCCACAGGCCGGATACAGCAGTATGCCGACAAACTGCATGTTTTTAGGGGTGGTGGTATTTACACAATAAGCGCATCAGGATTTTCAAAAAAGAATGTAAACTTGCTCAGTGATGGCACTGCCGATGCCGAGGGATATTTTTGGTTCTGCACCGGCATTGGTCCGGGTGTTATAAAACAAACCGATGTAAACGAAATAGCATTTGAGCCTTCAGGTCCCTCCGGTACTTCCGTATTCGGAATGACAAAATCGGGCAATACCTTGTTTACAACTGCAGGTGGCGTAAGTAATACCTTTGGCAATGCCTACAATCCTACCGGTTTCTATATTTTTGACAACAACAGCTGGAGCAGTAATCCTGCTAGTACTTTCAACACAGGCCTATATGATTACACATTTGTATACCATAACCCTGTAACAGGAAGAAACTATGTAGCAACCCACGTAAACGGGCTGCTTGAATTCAAGGGCAAAGACGCCATAAATAGATGGGATGCAGGAAATAGTACCCTGCAACCCACACCCGTAGTAAATATGGTACGGGCATCCGGTATTAGTTCCGACGAAAAGGGCAATTTATGGGTAACTAACTACGGTTCTCCGGGTGCCGGATTGCACATGATGAATAAGTCCGGGCAGTGGACAGCAATTCCCATTCAAACCACCGATGTGGGCAATCTAATTGTTGATCAAAATGGTTATAAATGGATACAATTGATTGCCGGCGGGATTTTGGTGTATGATGATAATAAAACGCCCGGCAATACGATGGATGACCGCAGCCGAACACTGAATAACCGTGATGGTTTGATTACCAATGAAGTTACTGCACTGGCATGTGATTCCAATGGTTATGTTTGGATAGGAACCACGCAGGGTCTCAATGTATTTACCAATCCCATTTCTGTGTTTGATGGAGCCAATGCCGATAGACTTATCATTCGACAAAATGGCGTAGATGGCTATTTGCTCGGTGAAGAAAGTATTAACGACATCTGTGTAGACGGCGGGAACCGAAAATGGTTTGCCACCAATAATGGGGTGTTTCTCGTAGATGCCAATGGGCAGCAGGTGATCACGCAGTTTAGATCGGAAAATACGCCTCTGCCGGATAATAGGGTAATTTGCATAGGGCAGCAGGATCAATCTGGAGAAGTGTTTTTCGGCACCGAAAAAGGCATTGTCTCATTTCGCAGCGATGCCAGTGCTGCCGGTGATAAATTTGGTAAGTTAAAGATATATCCAAATCCCGTAAAGCCCGGCTACAATGGTCTTGTGACTATTGAAGGCCTGGCTGAGGATTCAGAAATCAGAATTACAGACGCAACCGGCAACCTGGTTTATCAAACCAAAGCCAATGGAGGCACTGCCACCTGGAATGGGTTGAGGCTTAACGGATCAAGACCCAGCAGCGGCGTTTATTTCGTGTTTGCGGTAAATAAAGACGGCTCTGAAACAGAAATGGGGCGTTTTGTATTTATGCATTAAACGGCATCTCCAATACCTGCCCATCATAAGCAAGCTGCATATTTATGGGTAATTCTGCATTTACCTCATCATGCAAGCCAATCTGATGGCTCATGTGTGTAAACCAGGTATGTTCAGCTCCAATTTTATTTGCCTGAACCAATGCTTCGTCCAATGTAAAATGTGAAATATGTGTTTCACGGCGCAGGGCATTTAAAACCAGGTGTTTGCTTCCCGCAGCTTTTTGCCATTCATGGTCGTCTATATAATTGGCATCGGTAATATAGGTAAAATCTCCGATTCGGAATCCCAGTACAGGCAGTTTAAAATGCATGACCTCAATTGGTGTGATGGGAATACCATGTATTTCAAATGGTTTATTTTCTATTAAATGAAAACGGAGAAGCGGGATCCCCGGGTAGGTTTTTTCATCGAAAACATAACTGTACTGTTTGTGAAATGTATTCAGAATATGGCGGGTACAATACACATCCAGATGGTCTTCTTGCAAATAATTGTAAGGACGAATGTCATCCAGTCCTGCCGTGTGGTCGCGGTGTTCATGGGTGAAAAGCAAGGCGTCAATTCTGTTTATTCCCGCCCGAATCATTTGATGCCGGAAGTCAGGACCGGCATCAATCACAATACTTTTTCCGCAAACCTCAATATGCACACTGCAACGAAGCCGCTTGTCTTTTGGATTAGTGCTCAGGCAAACCTCTGACGTGCAACCAATTGGGGGAACGCCCTGAGAGGTTCCTGTGCCTAGAAAAGTAACTTTAAGGGTGTTGGCTGCCACCTTCAATTGTTATTTAACAGAATCCAAAAAGCCTTTCAGACGCATAATAATATCAACACGCATGTTATTTGCTTTACGCAGGTTGGATGCATAAATGCTGACCCAGTCGAGAATATGTATGATTTCAAAAAGACGTTTTATTCCGGAACCAGATTCTGAAAATGCATATAAAAGGTTATTTTTTTCTTTCAAAACAGAGGTGAGAAATTGAAATCTTAGGTTAGTACGTGCATTGTTTCCGCTGTTCAGCAAAATAAAATTGGTATCATGATGTTCCTGATAACTTTCAATAACATTATGGTTGGCTTCAGGTAAAACAGTGACAAATGATTCTCCTTTTGCATTTTCCTGAATTTGCTGACAAAACCGCACAGCCACAGCTTCGAAATCAGGATCACAAACCACCACGAATTTATGATTGATGGTTTGGCTGAAAAGGTCTATAATCTTTTGTGCTTCCTGTTTTAAACCGCTGTTGTCTAACAGCATATCGGCAGTGCTTTTAAGTTCGTCTGAAACAGGCCTGCCGGCGAGTTCCGATAATATAAGTAGCAAAGTGGTGAGGCTATAGCCCAATGCCATGCGCGGCTGGTAGCCGGTTTCAATCAAATAACAGGGAACCTGATCCTGCTGAGCCTGTTGCATGATTTTTCCGCCGCTGGCCAGGCAAATCATTTTGCAGCCTTTGCTCCTGGCTTCCGAATACATGGCCAGTGTTTCTTCAGTGTTGCCACTGTAAGAGCACAATATTACAAGCGTTTTATTGTTGGCATATGCGGGTAGATTGTATGCTGAGAAAACTTCCACCGGAATGGGGAAATTATCTATCATAGCCAGGCGAGCAATGCGGCCTCCAATTCCGGAGCCGCCCAATCCGCCTATTACAACTTGGTTAAACTGTTCGGCCTTTAATGCGTGTGCGCAATAATTCTGTAATGCCCAGTTAATTTGATGGTGAAAATTGTCGAGGGAAATTTCGTGTGTGATTTCAGACATGGTATCTTATTTAATGACGTTCGCAATATACAAATCAAACAATAGTTTTGGTTGAATCTGTATCATAAAAAAGCCCCGTTTAGCGGGGCTTTCTTTTAACAATTATTTGAGTTCAAATATAATGTTGCCCGTTTTGGTCAGCTGCGTATAAATATCTTCGTCAGTGCTGGGACTCTGAAGATACTTGTAGCGGTAATCCATAATTTTCGAGGCCTTTATTGCATAATTTCCTTCCGTGAAGTAGTACAACAGCATATCTCCGGAAATTTGCATGTTATTATTGGTCAAAACAGAATTAGGAACCTCTAATTTATCCCTCCTTTCAATGAAAGCAACCGCCACTCCGTTGTAGCCTTCGATAGGTTTGCTCATTTTTTTGAGCGCTGTGCCGAATAATGCACCAACAATCTTGGGCTCGTTATTCATTTGAGGCAGGAATGTCTGGTTCATCCTGATTCCATCAACGGGTATCAAAGAAGCACCTGTTTTTTGAGCCAGCTCGTCAATGGTTTTGGAAGAAGCCATAGCCTTTTCAAATTTCTCTCGGATTTTTTCTGCCTTCAACTCTATGCGCACCAGTGGTTCTATTTTTTCACGAACATCTTCCAGTTCTGCATAGCCCATATGTTTCACTGAGTTAACCATCATTACAACATGCAGGTTATTGAAGGGCATGCGGTCAGAAACATCATTTCTTTTGCGATTGGCATCGAACAACCAGTTTAAGATTTCTCTGATTTCTGTGTAATCTTCAATACCGGGAAGGTTTTTAATATCGGTTCTGATATCTTTTTGAACCAAAACATTCAATCCCATTTTATCAACTGCATTTTGAAAGCTCTTTGCATCGCCGTTCACAACCAAATTCCTGAATTTACGACTCAGCTGATCCACCTCTTTGATTGTTTTGGGTCCAGCAGCAACTTCAAACTTTTGTTCTTCAAATTTAATTTGGGAAAAATCCGGACTTTCCAGCGCTTTCATAACATGGTAGCCAAATTGAGATTTAACAACCTCTACCTGACCTTTCACTGCCCTAAGTGCAAAATCACGGTACGGAGCTACATAATTATCATAGGTCTTTTTATCCACCCATCCATAGCTGCCTCCATTTGTGGCAGAACCTTTATCAGCACTCCAATCAAGCGCCAGTTTTCCCATATCGGCACCACCCTTGATTTGAGCGGCAAGTTCATTCGCCTTAGCAAGTGCGGCTGCACTATCGGAAATTTTTTGTTTATTGGGCGCTTCGCCAACCTGAATAAGAATATGTGCTACATTTATGGATGGAATACTGTCTTTCTTTTCTGAAAGTTTGCGGTAAACTGAGTACGCTCCATCTTTGTAGAAAGGTCCGGCAACTGCATTTACGGGCATGGTCCAAAGCAATTCTGATACTTCTTTTGGGGTTTTCTTTGGAAGGCTGCCACGTGAGAAGAAAATGGAATTCTCAACCAACGTAGAGTCTGGTTTGGTTTCCTGTTTGAGTGTAGTAACAGCTCCCAAAGCCTGTTTCAGCGCATAAGCTGAATCTTCAGAACTGGGAATGATTTTCCAGACAAGATATTGGATATCCCTTAATTCTTCTTTGTTTTTGTATTGTTCGCGATGGTTATTTAGGTATTTTTCCAAATCGGAATCTGTAACCTTTATGGTATTATCTGAAATAGTAGTGTAACT
Source organism: Sphingomonadales bacterium (assembly GCA_016872175.1). Lineage (GTDB taxonomy): Bacteria > Bacteroidota > Bacteroidia > NS11-12g > UBA955 > RGEC01. The sequence goes on from VHBA01000019.1 coordinate 34,652, forward strand.
GATACTGGCAATTTTACCTGAAACGCTGGCATTGGCGGTGAGGTATTCGTATTTCATTACCGATTTTGGCTTGTGATTGCACTTTGCCAGGTAATTGAAATAGCGTTTCTTAATCTGCCTATCCCTTATTTCATTTTCAAACTTATCCAAACCTTTTTTCTGAGTCTTGTCTTTTTTTGCCCTTTTAAGAATGCTTTCCACTTTCTTGCGGTCATATTGTCCGTCTGTCTGAAAACTTGGGTCCTTCATAAGGTCTTCCAGAGGATTAGGACCTATCTCCATGTCTCTAATGTCCTCATCCGTGACTGTAACACCTGACAGTTTCATTTCCCTGTCCAGGGTTTGATTACCCAGTATTTCACTCCAGGCTTGGGACCAGGCCTGTTCAATAGCCATTTTAAACTCTTCAATTTCGTCAAGTTCACCTTCTTGTGCCCTCTCCAAAAATGAGTTGAATTTTTCTTGGGCCTTGGCTTCCAAATCTTTAGTGTTAATGGTGTTGTTATTGATCTTTGCCACAACACCCTGAAGCCCGTCTCCAAGCCCCAAACGGTTATTGCTGCTTAGAGCGTCACCGATTACAAATAAAATCAGCGCAGCGATAATTACCACCACAACCAAACCTGAGTTTCTGAGCTTTTGTATTACAGCCATAATTTCTTAAGAACCGCAAAAATAACGATTTTAAACAAGATTATACAATGTGAGTGGGGTGAAATATTTGGAAAATTCAGTTATTTTTCCTATATTGTAATTTTTGAAGCAGATTTCAGGCTTTAAATTTCTACAAAGTGGCAATACGATATCGGGTGCTCCGGCCTCCGCTTGGCATTTTCTGAAGAATTCGCAAGTTTAATAAAGTCCTGATTTCACGCAATGCAGTGTCTGGCGAATAACCGCCGGTTTCCGCCCAGTCGCTGCTAGTGAAATGCTGTTTTTCACGTGTTGCCATCTTTCTTAAAATCTTCTTCTGTCGGAGTGATAGACCAATTGCCGACATTTTATCCTCCAGCTTTTGCTTCAACATCACATTGGTCTGGGTGGTTTTAATCTCCAGGATGGATTTTTCAATAATTCCGACGTACCAGTGAATCCATGCTGTAATATCCAGGCTGCCTTTTTGGCAATCCTCTAATATTTGAAAATAAGCTTCTCTATCCTTTAAAATTTGAACTGATGGCGCGTAGTAGCGAGGCATGCCATTTTCAGAGGCAGCCAGCAACATGAGTGAAATTATTCTGGAAATGGGGCCATTCCCGTCCTCAAAAGGATGGAGTGTAAGTAGCCAAAATTGTGCAATAGCCGATTTAACCAATTTGTTTTCATGCTGATCCTGATTCATCCAAGAGAGCCATCTTTTCATATCAGCCGGCAATAATGTAGGTGATGGTGCTGCAAAACGCGTATTTATGCCACTCTTATCCTTGATTTCAAGACCGTTATTCCGCCAGTTGCTCCCTGTAGATCCCAGCCCGGGAAAAAGCCCTGCATGCCAGTTGCATAGAATGTCTGCCGTGAGTTTTTTGTCGTGGTAGCCCGCTCCCGCAACCGTGGCCTCCGCTGCGCCTTTTGCCATGCCGCCGGAAGCAACCATATCAGGTAATCGTATTTTTAAACTTCGGGCTATCGCCGATTCAATCTCAGTATAGTCAAACAACGTGTCTTCTATAGCGCAGCTAGACAGCGTTTCAATGCTCAAAGCATTGATGATGGCCTGCTTTCTTAATTCGGGAGAATAACCTTCCATTCTTCCATGCAACTGTCCCTGAAGGAAATTAACTTTGCCCAGTAATGCTATAATTTTGCTATGATCATAGCGCAAATCAGGCCAGCCTTCCAGCTGATGAATGTAGTTTATTCTCCGCATAATATACGGCGAATATAGGTATAAGTTTAGTGGATTGGATTAGATTTCGAGAAGGGCAGTATATCCAGACGCATGTTTTTGCCGCTTTCCAAAAGGAAATGTCCCGCCATGCAAATCATGGCTGCATTGTCGGTGCAGTATTCAAAAGATGGGATAATGCATTGCAACTTTCTATTTTCCGCAAGTTCCTGCAATTGATGTCGGAGTAACTTGTTTGCTGAAACACCGCCTGCAATTGCAAGGGTAGCGGGGCCGTATTCATTAATAGCCTTTTGCGTCTTTTCAATAAGGTAACGAATGATGCTTTGTTGGTAGGATGCGCATATATCGGATAAATTGTCTGTTATGAAGTTTTGATTTTTATTTGTTTCTCTTTGTAAGAAATACAGCAATGCTGTTTTTATCCCGGAAAAACTCATATTCAGTCCGGGCACCGAAGCCTTTGGGAACGCGAAGGCATCGGGATTCCCGGATTCGGCCCATTTCTCAATAAAAGGCCCGCCCGGATAGGGCAACCCCAGAAGTTTGGCAGCCTTATCAAAGGCTTCACCTGCCGCATCGTCCAGCGTTGTGCCCAGTAACTTTGTTTCTTCGTAGTTTGAGACAAGAATGAGCTGGGTATGCCCTCCGCTAACCAATAAAACAAGCAAGGGAAAAACTGGTGTGGGGTTTTCGATGTATAGGGCGGCAATGTGAGCCTGCAGGTGATTGACGCCAATCATGGGTTTATTTAACGCGATGGAAAGACCTTTGGCCGTATTGAGCCCAACCAGTAAGCTGCCCATGAGACCTGGGCCTTGTGTCACGGCAATTGCATCCACCTCATTTATCGCAATTTTTGCGGTTTGAAGGGCCATTTCCAGCGTAGGAATAATATGACTTTGATGCGCTCTGGATGCCAATTCCGGGACAACCCCGCCGTATTCGCGGTGAATTTCTTGCCCGGCCGTAATATTGGCAAGGATTTTGCCATTTTGCCATATAGCTACAGCGGTGTCGTCGCAACTGCTTTCTATGCCCAATATAGTGGAATAACGCATGGTTGGTGGATAGTGAGCGCCTTTCTGTACCTTATTTTCGAAACGGTTGAAAAAGCAGCGGTCAAAATTACGCAAGTTTATACTCAGGTTTTTACTGTTTCTGCTTTTATGTGCAGGTCTCATGGGGATTTTGCTTCGCAGCAGAGCAGTGCAGACATATCTGGCCAACCGTGCCGCGCACTACCTTGAAAAAGAACTCGGATGCACAGTTTCGGTTAAATCCATCGAATTTGACCTTGTGCAAAACCTTCATGCCGAAGGCATTTTTATCAGCGATCAGCAGGGGGACAGCATGATCTTTATTCCTGTGTTGGATTTGAATCTTAGGAGATTCGACCGCTTAAGCAAAAAAATTGATTTCAGAGATGGAGAATTAACCGGTGGTTTCATACGGGTTGGACACCACAAGGGCATTAAGGGCCAAAATATCGATTTTCTGGTCGATTACATCAATGGACCCCCAAAAAAGAAAAAAACACCCTCAAAGCCATGGGCTGTATATTTTGGAAATGCCCATCTGAAAGATACCCGATTTCATTATTTTGATGAACGTCATAAACCCTCTGTGCCCGGTATTATTGATGAATATCACCTTGAGTTTAATGACATTTCAGGCGATTGCCGGGATTTTTGGCTTATTGACGATTCACTGCACTTTACAGCCGTAAACCTAAAAACCCGGGAGCGCAGTGGTTTGCAAATTGATGCATTCAATGCATTGTGCAATATTCATTACAATGGAATGGATTTCGATAAATTGTCCCTTAAAATGCCCTGTTCCGTTATTTCAGGAGATTTGCATTTTGATTATCCGGGATATAAGTATCTCGATGAGTTTATTTCAAACACACAATGGAAGGCCCATGTAAAAAACAGTACTATATGTCTGGATGAGCTTTCCATATTTGATGAAACCCTGAAAGGACATAAAGAATCATTACATGTAAGTACAGATATTTCCGGCACATTTGACAGGCTTACGCTGAGCAATGCTGAAATCACCAGTGCGGCGCAGACAATGCTTGCCGGTAACCTATTTTTTGAAGGTCTTCCTGACTGGCAATCCATGTATTGCGAGTTTGATGTTAAAAGTCTGCAGACACATGCCACGGATCTTGAGAGGCTGATATCCGGAATAGATTTACCTGATCCTGTATCCAAGGCAGGTAAGATGAATTTTAGCGGCAGTTTTATTGGTCAATTGCTAGATTTTAAGGTTATTGGAAATCTGCAATCGGAAATAGGAGACGTAGGGGCAAACGGCAATATGTTTTTTGAAGACGGACTTGCCAAGGCTCAGTTTAATGGTCAATTTACGTCCGCCGGATTAAACCTTGGTACCCTGCTCTCAACACCGGATCAGCTGGGTGATTTTACCTTCCAATTAAATTTGGAAGGCGAAGGACTTACACCGGAGAGTTTTCATATGTCTATGAATGGTGATGTGCCTTCCTATCAGATTTTGGGACGAACTTTTACAGGAGGCAGGGTTAATGGTTATCTTTCAGCCGATAAGTTTGAAGGCGAAGCTTTTATGGAAGACCCATTGCTGAACCTTGATTTTGGCGGTATAGTTGATTTTTCGGATAAAGATGCACGCTGGAATTTTACAGTAAATATGCGTGGAACAGATTTTTCGGCACTGGGAATTGATACGGCACAGACCCTTGTTTATACAACTGCGGTGGTGGATGCAACAGGAATGGAACCGCGAGAGTTGCAGGGACAAATAAACCTGAACAATCTTTCTGTGCATAGGGGAGGGCAGGTTTATGCCTTTAACCGTCAGCAGTTTGGAAAGAAAAATCAAGGCGAATTCACTGAAATATATGCCTCCGGCGAAGCTTTAGCCGGATTTGTCAAAGGCAGATTTGATCCGTCAAACATCCTGTCTGTGCTTCATAATGAGGCGGCAACCATTATGTCGAGGCGCATAGCCCATACCAAAGCGTATTATACAGATTCTTTTGCATATTCAGTGAATATCCCACAGACAGGTCTGCTGGCCGGTATTATACATCCGTCTTTCAATACAACCTCATTGGTTGCATATGGCATGTTTGATGGGAAGTCCGAGACTATGCAACTGACAGTGGAACCCATGGATTTATGCTGGGGCCCCTTTTCAGCCAAGCAGCTGAGTTGCAATGCCAGAAAGCAAGACAGCAGTCATCTTGAATTTAATGTTTCAGCAGCATACATGAGTCACAACGATTCAGAATGGTTTCATAACATTGAGATAATGGGTACTGCCTGCCAGTCAGATATAAACATGGAGCTTAAAATGAGAGATGCGCGCTGGGATGAGGAAATCGATTTTATTACACACAGCGAAGTATTTAGGGATTCGGTTGCTATGCACCTCGCAAACAGCCGACTGGAACTAATGCATAATGAATGGCAGGTAGCTGGAAATGCAGGAGTTACGTTTTTACCCAACGGTAAAATCAAAATTAACAATATTTATTTTGAAAGCAAGGATGCTTTTTTTGAAGTTAATGGTTTGATCTCGGAGCAGAAGGGAGATACATTGCACATAGATGCAGGGAATTTTGCCCTGCAAAACTTGAATCCCCTGTTTCCGGGGCATGGATTGGATAACCTGAAAGGTCGAATTAATGCTGATGTTTATGTGACTTCAGTATTGAAAAAACCCCTTGTATGGGGCGACTTTTCTGCCAGAGACCTTGAATATATGGGTGTTAATTACGGAGACCTGGATGTGGGACTCAATGAAAACGGAGAGCCCGGCAGATTGAGCCTTATGGCAGGATTTGTAAATGGTCCGCTGGATGGTGTTTCGGCCA